>CAIXKG010000075.1 GCA_903919985.1 uncultured Opitutia bacterium
GGAAAGCGCCATGACGGACCAGGCATTGGCCACGCCAAGGCACAAAAATTGTCGAGTGAGATTGGGCGTCTCCATTGCGCTTATAGGCGCGCGGGCGAGCCGGTCTAAACCCAACCGACCCTTTGTGGCTTTTCGCGGCCACCCTATTTCCTGAAAAAATTTCACGGCTGTTTCCCCTCTACCATCATATGAGCACCTTCCTCACCCAAAAGGCCCTGCCCCGCCGGACGTTTCTCCGCGGCATGGGCGCATCGCTCGCCCTTCCGCTCCTCGACGCCATGGTCCCGGTCGCGAGCGCGGCCGCGGCCAGCAAAGCCGCCGCCCTGCCCGTGCGGCGCCTCAGCTACGTTTTCATGCCAATGGGCTGCGACCAGTCACGTTGGGTGCCGCCGGGTACCGACGGCACGCTCGGCGAACTTTCGCCGATCCTCAGCTCGCTCGCCTCGGTGAAAGAGCACGTGAACGTCTTCACGAATCTCGAACTGCGTAATGCGTACCCCGGTTCCCACGCCACCTCGAATTGCTCCTTCCTCAGCGCGGCGAAGGCAAAACACACCGAGAGCTCTGATTACTATTTAGGTACGACCGCCGACCAGCTCGCCGCGCAACAAATCGGGCGCGAGACGCAGCTGCCCTCGCTCGAGCTGTCGATGGACATGCTTCAAACCACCGGCCAGTGCGACAACGGCTACGCGTGCGTTTACCAAAATAACCTTTCGTGGTCCTCACCGACCACACCGCTTCCGTCGGAGGCGCACCCGCGAATCGTCTTCGAACGCCTGTTCGGCGAGGGCGGCAGTCTCGCGGAGCGTCGCGCTGCGCTGCGCAAGCGCGCGAGCTTGCTGGACTGGATGATTGAGGACATCGCGACGTTGAAGACCAATCTCGGGGCCACCGATCGCGCCCGTGTCAACGAGTACCTCGACACCGTACGCGAAGTGGAGCGACGCATTCAAAAAGCAGAGTCAGAGGTCGCGACGAGTGCCTTACCCGTCGATCTCGAACGCCCCCTCGGCGTTCCGGCCGCCTACGCCGATCACGCGAAGCTGATGTTCGATCTCCAGGTGCTGGCGATGCAGGGTGACATCACCCGGGTGTGTTCCTTCCAGCTCGCGCGCGAAACCAGCAACCGCACCTATTTCGCGGAGACGGGCGTGGCGGATCCTCACCATCCATTGACTCACCACGGCAACGATCCGGAGAAAGTTGCCCGCATGGCGAAGATCAACGCGTTTCACGTGTCGCTGTTCGCTTACTATCTGGAACGCCTCAAGGCCACGCCCGATGGCAACGGCTCGCTGCTCGATCATTCGCTGCTGCTCTACGGCAGCGGCATCGGCAATCCCAACATCCACGATCACACGAATCTGCCTGTCCTCGTCGCCGGCGGTGCCGCAGGCGGCATGAAAGGCGGACGCCACATCCGCTACAGCGAGCCCACGCCGCTGGCCAACCTGCATCTCACGCTGCTCGACAAAGTTGGCGTGCACATCGACTCGTTCGCGGACAGTAGCGGGAAGATCGGAAATCTTTTCGCCCCCGTTGCCCTATGAGCGAGCCCCTTTTCCCCCGTGCGGGGATACCGAGCACTCATAACCGTGGGTTCACCGGTGCAAGCGGCGCGCTCGCGCCGAGGGTCAAAATGACCAACCCCAAAACGCGCGCCACACCCCTGCTCGCCCTCGCGCTGCTGGCCATGGCTGCGCCCGTTTTGACGGCCGCACCGGCGCCGCTCGCCGACGCCGTGGAGAAAAAAGACCTCGTCACCCTCCGCGCGATCATCCGCGACACGAACGTCAACGCGCCCCAAGTCGACGGCACGACGGCGTTGCACTGGGCCGCCTACAACGACGACGTCGCCACCGCGAAACTGCTGCTCACTGCCGGCGCAAATTCGAAAGCGGAAAACCGCTACGGCGTGACACCGCTCTCGCTCGCCTGCACGAACGGCGACACCGCCCTCGTCGAGCTATTGCTCGCGGCCGGCGCCAACCCCAACGCCGCGCTTCCCGGCGGAGAAACTCCGCTCATGACGGCTGCGCGCACCGGCAAAATCGGACCCGTGAAAGCCCTGCTAGCGAAAGGCGTCGACGTAAACGCCAAGGTGGCCAGCGGCCAGACCGCTCTCATGTGGGCTACCGCAGACGGACACACTGCGGTGGTTGAAGCGTTGCTCGCCGCCGGCGCCGAGTTCCGCGCCGCGTTGCCCACCGGCTTTACGCCCATGCTATTTGCGGTGCGCGGCGGCCAGACCGAAATCGTACGCGCGTTGCTCAAGGCGGGCGTGGACGTAAACGAAGTCGTGCAACCGGCCCGGCCCGTCGCGAAGTTTCTGCGCAAGGGAGCGGGCGCGTTGACCACGGCGATCGAGAACGGCCACTTTGAACTCGCCGCGCTCTTGCTCGATCTCGGCGCCAATCCGAACGACATGCGTTCAGGTTATACCGCGCTGCATGTGCTCGCGTGGATTCGCAAACCCGATCGCGGCGAAGACGAAGGCGATCCGATTCCCGAAGGCTCCGGCAATCTCACGAGCGAACAACTGATCCGAAAACTTGTAGCCAAAGGCGCCGACATCAACGCGCAGCTCACGGGCGGCCCATCCGGCGGGGGACGCATCAATCGCAAAGGCTGCACGCCACTCATGATGGCCGCCGACACGGCGGACACGGCGTTCATCCGCCTGCTCGTCGAGCTGGGCGCGGATCCCACAATCCCGAACGTCGATGGTCTGACCCCGTTAATGGCTGCGGCTGGTCTCGGCACGCGCTCGGTTGAAGAAGAAGCGGGCACCGACGAAGAAGCGGTGGAGGCGGTCACCTACTTGCTCAGCATCGGCGCCAATATCGACGCCGTCGCGGAGACGGGCGACACGGCGATGCACGGCGCGGCCTTTGCGAATTTCCCGAAGGTCGTGAAGTTACTCGCAGCCAAAGGCGCGAAGATCGAAATCTGGAATCAACCCAACAAGCGCGGCTGGACTCCGCTGCTGATCGCCGAAGGCCATCGCTTCGGTAATTTTAAACCCTCGTTCGAGACGATTGCCGCGATCAAGGAAGTCATGATCGCCGCCGGCGTCACGCCGCCTCCCCCTGCTCCGCCCGTGCCGGCGAAGGGATACGGGAACTAGAGGCGGCGTCCAAAAGTAGTGGCGGGATATCCTTAGCCCGCCACTCCAACTCCGCACAGAGGTGGGGCAACGTCTAACCGGCGCGTTGAGAATAACGCGCCCTGGCTTTTCGTCGACCTCACCCGCCTCGACGGCGCCGCGGGGTAAGGGCACCCCACCCACGTTGGGAGGAGCCCATGCTCCCCGCGGCCAAAAAAGTCCGGCGCGGATCAGATCGCCGAGCGGCGTCCATTTCCATTCATCCAAGAAGTCCGCCGCGGCCGATTCAAATTGGAACGCATCCCAGGCAAAAAGATGCGCACCAAAACCGCCTAAAAAAATTAATCTTCGGGCTTTCCTTTGAGCGCGGCATAAGGAGTCTTCCGGGACCCCTATGAATCACGACTGGATGCTTATTGCCCTAGCGATCGGTGCCATCGGCGTTCTCGTTCTGCTGGTCACACAGCTGAAAGTGAATGCCTTCATCTCCCTCGTCATTGCTTCACTGATCGTGGGCGGCGGGGCCGTCCTGCTCGACCAACAGATCAAGGACGCCGCCGGTAAACTTAGCCCCTACACGATGCTCGGCGTCGCGAAGTCTATCCAAGACGGACTTGGCGCCACGCTCGGCGGCATCGCCGCAGTCCTCGGCTTGGGCACAATGCTCGGCAAACTCCTCGCCGAATCCGGCGGCGCCGAGGTTCTCGCGAAACGCTTCGCCCAGATTTTCGGACCGAAACACATTCAGTGGTGCATCATCTGCCTCGCGCTGGCGGTCGGATTGACGACGTGGTTCGCCGTCGGCCTCGTGCTGCTACTTCCCATTTTGCTCACCCTCACCCGTGAAACGAAACAGCCGTTCCTCCTGCTCGCGATCCCGTTGCTCTCCTGTCTTTCGGTGATGCACGGTCTGATGCCGCCCCACCCCGGCCCCGTCGTCGCGGTCGATGCCCTCAAGGCCAACATGGGTCTCGTTCTATTCTGGGGATTCATCGTCGGCTTTCCCACCGCCATGATCGCCGGCCCAATCTTCGCTAAGCTCGCCATGAAACACGTGCAAGCCACTCCGCCCCCCTTGCCTTTGGTGGATCGGACCGATCCCGCGCTGCGGCTCCCCGGGTTCGGCATCACGCTTTTCTCGATCGTCCTGCCCGTGCTCCTAATGCTGCTCTCGACCGCAGCCGAACTCACCTTGCCGGCCGCGAACAGCGCGCGCCAGATCGCCACCTTCATCGGCAATCCCACGATCGCGCTGCTGACGTCGGTGCTATTCGCCCTCTGGTCGCTCGGCTCGAACTGCGGTTACTCCAACGCGAAACTGCTTAAATTTACCGAGACCAGCGTCGCGACCGTCGGTATGACGATCCTGATCGTGGGCGGCGGCGGCGGTTTTGCCCGCGTCCTGCGCGACAGCGGCGTCGCTGACTCGATCGGCCACATGGGCGATAAGATGTCACTCTCACCTCTTATTTACGGCTGGTTGATTTCGGCTTTCATTCGCGTGGCGACCGGATCGGCGACCGTCGCAATCACCACCGCGTCGGGACTGCTCGTGCCCGTCCTCGCGCTGCATCCCGAACTCGATCAAACCCACGTCGCGCTGATCATTGTCGCGGTGGGCTGCGGATCGCTGTTCCTATCCCATTTGAACGACTCCGGATTCTGGATCGTGAAGGAGTGCCTCGGTCTGACGGTCCCACAGACGTTCAAGACCTGGACCGTCTGCGAAACCATCGTCGGTCTCGTCGGCGCGGCGATCGCGTTCATTCTGTTTAACGTGATCTAAAAAGCTCGGACGGTGGGTTTCGGCCCCCGGACAAGCACGCCCCGGGGCGAACTTGGAGTCGCCGGTCCGCCCCGTGGTCCCGGACCAGATCACTGCACCGCATAACGCCGCCAAACGATCCCACCCGGACGTTTCACGGCGGCGGTTGGGCTTCAGGCTGCGGCGAGCCCGCCACGAAAGCGGTCCCGCCATGGCGGGACACGCCCTAACTCGAAGATCTCAGCTTTTCAAACCGCTCAATGATGGTGGTCGTGATCATGGTGATCATGATCGTGGTGATCATTGTGTCGGCGTGACTGCTTCACCGGCCGGGGCTCCGGACGCTCGACGGTCGCCGCACGCACGAAAGGATCGGGGCCGATCACAATGCAGCGGCGAATTGCCACACCGGTTTTCGGATGCTTGGTCAGCGGCGCGTCTTTGATCGACTGGAGAATTTCAAAACGCTGCACAGTTTTCCCCGGACGAGGCAGGGTTTCATAGACGTAGGTAACCATAATTGACGAGCGAGACGCCCAACCTAGAAAAAAGTTAGGTGAGGAAACGTACAAGTTCATTTCCCGGTTCTTGCAACACGGCGGGACGGCCGAGGCCAAAAACTATGGCCGCGCGAACACCGCCTGACTCGGCGCGATTTTTCTACAAACCCGCTGACGCCGTCTCGACTGACACCCGGACTGTGGTCGACGCGCCCCAAGCAATCGTGCCCGTGGATTCGCGCGACGCGATGGGCGCATTCCACAAACATTCCCGCGCCGTCAGCTTTCCCGTCGCGCCATCAAATACGACGACTTGATACGAGAGCTTATCTTCAGCTGGGCCGGAGAACTTGCCCTTCATCGGCGAATCCGCGCGGAACACCGGCAACGCGAGGTCTCCCTCCGGCCCTTTCCAGGTATAGAATTCGTTCCAGTTGGAATGGCCGTGGAAGTAGGCAACGATGTTGCGGTGGGCCTTCAGAAACGCGGCCAACGCCCGGTGTTCGATCGTGGGCGTGACGTCAGTCGTCGTGCCGTCGGCCAAGATATCCCCGACCACGTTTTCAAATTTATCGTTGCTCGTAATCGCGTGGGTGCCGTTCGGGTTAGTGAGGTGCTTGGCCTCGATCTCCGGCGGATCGTGGGCGAAAATGAAAACCGGCGTGGTCGCAGGGACCTTCGCGAGGTCCGCCTGCATCCAGGCGCGGGCGGCGCTGTCCGGCCAGATCGTGAGAAAAATAAAGTGCGCGCCGCCAAAATCGCGCGCATAGAAAATTTTGTCGGTCGAGTAGCTGTAGCTGTCTTTCGTGCGCGGGGTCGCCGGGCGCATCATCCGATTGTAGATCTCGGCGAGCGAGGTCGCATCGGTCGCCGGCACCAGTTTGCTCGGGGAACCGATCGCGTTGGAAACGTCGTGGTTGCCCGGCACAAGCAGGAGCGGCGTCAGAGCGTCTTGGGCGTTCTTCAGCTTTAGGCCGTCGTAATATCCGGTCGCGAATTGCGCCCACGACGCCGTCGCGCTCTGAATTTGAACGGGATAAAGCTCCTGACGGTTCGCGAGGTCGCCGGTGATAACGACAAAATCGATCGGACCGACCGCCGCGCCCGCCTTCAATCCTCCGTCCGCCGGCAGCCGCACAGCGGGGAGCGCGTTCATCGTCTGAACCATCGCCGCATTAA
Organism: uncultured Opitutia bacterium; assembly: GCA_903919985.1. GTDB lineage: Bacteria > Verrucomicrobiota > Verrucomicrobiia > Opitutales > Opitutaceae > Tous-C4FEB. Next base: position 6,554 of record CAIXKG010000075.1, read on the forward strand.
CGACGCGGGACTCAACATTGGTCTCGCCCCGAAAATTGCCGCGCGTGATTCCGAAGTGAACATCCGAGGTGAAGATGAATGTCACCGGCTGAACCGGGTCCGCCGCGAAAACCATCGACTGGGTCGCGATGACGAGAACCGCCAGGAAGCCGCTGAAAAAAACGCGGGGGCTCCCAGCTTGACGATGGGCGCAGGATAAACCGGGACGACGGATATCGATATTCACAAAAAAATCATCGACTTCCCGGGCCGCGGGACAAGCCCGGCGGTATTACGATCCGGTTAAGATAACAGCCTGGAGCCCTGCCACTGCATTGTTTGCTAAGCCGCTGAAGACACCTAGGCGTGGGTTGATCGATGGAGGCGGCATGCTCTCACCCCGCTTGGGAGCGCGTTCGGTCCGGGTCTCAGAATGACAAGGGCGTGGAAACCGAGTTTAAAAACGTTCCCAGCCCAACGGCAGTCGACCCCAACGAAATTTATTTCACTCCGGCCAGCAAAGGGAAGCTCTTCGCTTTCGTGCTGCGCTGCACCAACTGCGAATCGACTCCGAGACGAGCCAACACGGGGCCCGCACGCTCCGCGGCGGCGTCAAACCACTCCATTACGTCGATGGCGCCCTTCGTCGGGACCAACGCCGAATCAGCGGGAGAAGAATCCAGCAAGAGTCCAGCGAGCAAGCCGAGCGACGCTTGACCGGCGACGAGAGTCGGCGCCGGCGCACAGGCCGCCATCGCATAGACCCCCTGCGCGCGCGACCAACGCTCCACGGCCGCTCCCAATGCGAAGCCAGAAGGCTTTCCACTTGCACCACTCCATGGGCCAAGGTCGGAGGCGTCCAAAATCAAAACTCGATTCAACGCCTTGGCCGTCCCCAACCACTCGGCAAGATCGTCGCCATCCAGCCCTCGCGTTCGAATATCGTTTTCCTGGCCGGCCGATCCCAGCCGCAGGTCCTCGGGCGCAAAATAGAAATGTTGGCCGATCATCGTCCCACGACCGCAGACCAGCAACATGACGGTGTCTCCCGGTTGGCTAAGATTACCCACATCGAGCAGCGTCTCCTTCACCCGGGCTCGGGTCGCCTCATGCCCAAAAAGAGAAACGACATCCACTCGATCATAAAGCGCGCCGCGCCGCCGCTGAACGAAATCGGCCAACGCCCGGGCATCTCCTTCGGCCTGCTTAAAATTCAATTTCGCGTCCGCGTACTCACTCATGCCCACGGCGACCACAAACACGCGCCCTTTGCGATCCGCCCGGCGCGAGGAGCTGATTTCCGTTTCCGCCGGAAGCGACTCCCATGAACCGTCCTCGGACGCCGCGACCACCCGAATCTGATTGGTGCCGTTGCCCAGATTCAGGGGAAACGAATAACGCGAGGTCGACCCCGTCCGGGTAATCTCGGGGTTAACCGGGATGCGCGCGCCGTTGTTGAAGATTTGTGGCGCCGCAACCCCGCCGCCCTGATCCACGGCCTCAACCACCAAGGTGATTTGCGCTTCGGCCGTGGTGCGAATTTTGGGGGCGATGATTTTCACCACCGGCGGCAGCTTCTTTCCCAGCTGCGTTGCGGCCATGGGACGCTCTCCGCGATAAATTTCAGCCAACAGTCCGGGGCGATAGAACTGCCCGAAAAATTGATCGGCAGACGCGCCGGGCAGATTGCTCGAGAAACGATAGCCAATCATGCGGCGACCGGGCTCCGAACCATCGAAGAGACCGTCGGTCGCGACCACCGCCCACGTCTTTCCCCCGCGACTGCTCGCCAAGGAAACCAATTCCACGCCGGTGGCCACGTCGAAGAGCCGCGCGGTGCCATCGCGCGACGAAGTCAGCAAAATGCGACCGTCCGGACTGAGCGCCACCGACTGAAGATCGGAGCCATGGCCGGAGAATTCGCGCAGTAACTCGCGACTCGCGGTGCTCCACATCTTCGCGGTCGCATCCTTGCCGGCACTGAAGAAGCGGCTGCCATCCGGCGTGAAGGCGATGGCGTTGAGATCGAGATTAACCCGCCGCGTGGCTCCAAGCGCCTTGCCCGTCGCCACCTCCCACTCGTTGACGTTGTTGGCGAAGTTGGAAGCCGCCAGAATTTTGCCGTCGGGACTGAAGACGATGCCCGAAACCGTGTCCTGCGTGCGCAGCGAAAAAAGCCGCTGACCGCTGTCCGCGTTCCACAGGATGGCGTTCTTGTCCGTGGACCCCGTCGCGACGGTCCGTCCGTCCGGGCTGATTCCTACCGCGACCACTTCATCCGTATGACCAGCGAACGTACGAATCTGCGCGCCGGTAGCCGCATCCCAAAGGATGGCGGTTTTGTCCGTCGACCCCGTCACGACGCGCTTACCGTCCGGACTGAAGACCGCAGAATTCACTGCGGCGGTATGACCTTTGAACCGGCGAATGAGGCGGCCCGATGCGACGTTCCACAACGCCGCCGTGGTATCCACCGAAGCCGTTAACAAGAATTCGCCGTTCGGGCTGAACGCGATGGACTGCACCGCTTGAAGATGGCCCGCAAAATTTCGCACCGGGCGCCCGGCCACCAGATCCCAAAGGACGATCGAATTGTCCTCTGACCCCGTCGCCAGCAGGCGGCCGTCGGGGCTGAACGTCGCCCAAAGAACCGCGATGACCGAGTCCATCAATATCGTCGTCGGCTTGTCGACGGGCACCAGATTGAACGGGACGCGTACGCGCTGGCCGGGCGCGAGATCGACCGTGCGCTGCGCTTCGGTGGCATCAGAAAATTTCACGACGACCGCGACATGCTGCGTCTGGCTCGCATCGAACTGTTTGAATTCAAACGTCCGCCGGTCCGCCGCATCTTGACCATCAACGGTGGCCGTCGCTCCGGCCGGAAGGAGGAGCTCCATGACGGCAGGAAGTAGCAGCGATTGCTCTGCTGCCGGTTGCGCCCGACCAAGGTCCGGCAGCAAAACCGCCGCCAGGAGCCCTAACCCGAAAAAAATGCGTCGCATAGAGTGATCGTCGGCCAGGAAATCCGAAGGGCGTGAAATTTGGAGTTCGCTCAAGCGCGCCAGCGCTTACGTGAGCTGGCCCAGGAGTCCGGTGCTGTCGCCGATGCGTTCGGAGGGAGTGCCAAAGCGGTCCAACATCGACATCCAAAGATTATTCAACGGCGTGTTCTCGGCGTAGCGGACATAGCGGCCGGACTTGATCGCACCGCCCCCACGGCCCGCCAAAATAACGGGCAACTCTTCGTGCGCATGCCGATTCGGGTCTGCAATCGCGCTACCAAAAACAATCATGCTGTTATCGAGCAGCGTGCCTTCGCCCTCCTTCACCGATTTCATCTTTTTGATCAGGTAAGCGAACTGCTGCATTTGATAGATACTGATCGCCTTCAGCTTCTCCAAATTCTCGGGTTTGTTCTGGTGATGGGAGATCGTGTGGTGACCTTCGTTCACGCCGACCATGCGATATTTTTGCTCACTGCCTTCGCGCCCGAGCATCAAAGTGGAGATGCGGGTAACATCAGTTTGAAACGCGAGCACCATGATATCGGCCATCAGCCGAATGTGCTCGGTCAGGTCGGCCGGCACACCGGCCGGACGCGACACATCGTCGGGCAACGTCAGCGGCGACAGCGTCTCCGCGCGCGTGATCTGCTGCTCCAGCTCGCGCACGCTCGTCAGGTATTGGTCGAGTTTGTGACGGTCGTTACCACCCAACGTACGATTGAGGTCGCGCGCATCGGCCATCACCGAGTCGAGGACACTCGCGCGCAGTTTGTTGCGCGCAATGGTTTCGGGGTCGTTGGCTTTTTCGGCAAACAGCCGATCGAAAATGATCTTCGGGTTTACTTCGGTCGGCAGCGGCGTGGTGGCGTCGCGCCAGGAAAGCGTGTGTTCGTAGACGCAGGCGTAGCCGCTATCGCAATTTCCGCTGCCGCGATAACCCTCGATCGCCATTTCCAAAGAGGGAAAACGCGTTTTCTGGCCGACGTGCGCCGCGGCGTATTGATCCACGGAGATTCCGGCTTCGATATTCAGGCCGGCGGTTTTCTTCGGCTGGGCACCCGTCAAATAGGCCCCACCCGCGCGAGCGTGGTCGCCGCCGCCATCGCCGTTGGCCCGGGCCTTGTCGCACGCGAGGCCACCGAGCACGAGCATGTCCTTGCGATGCTCGGCCATGGGCTTGAGGCAATCGCTCAGCTCGTAGTTAGCGCCGGCGTCGCCCTTCGGCATCCAGTAAGGCATGTACGCGCCCTGCGGAATATAAACCCACGCCATGCGCACCGGCGGCGTGGCCGCGGCCGTGGCGGCCCGCAAGGGCCGGGGCACAAGTGATTCCAAAAACGGCAGAGCCATCAACGTCCCGGCGCCCCGCAGAAAAGTGCGGCGCGGCATGTGCAGTGTTTTCATAGATTTTCTCCCGTGGCGGTTCTCTTCTGAAAGGGGTCGCTGTTCACGATCTCGGCAACGAGCGAGGAAAAGCGGTAGTCGTTTTTCGATAAGGCCGTCACGATCTGCTCGACCGTGGGCCGATCATAAAATTCGAGGCCCCGACCGATGGAATACGTGAGCATCTTGTTGACGACATTGCGCACGAATAAATCCCGCTTCGTATCGAGCACGGCCTTCAAGCCGTCGGCGCCTTCGAATTTCTTCCCGTCTGGCAACACGCCGGACGCGTCGATCGGGGAGGCGCCGTCCTTTTCCCGCCAAGCGCCGATCGGATCAAAATTTTCGAAAGCAAAACCAAGCGGGTCCATTTTCGAATGGCAGGACGCGCACACCGGGTTGGCGCGATGCTGTTCCAACACCTGTCGCATCGTGCCCTTGAGTTGCTTGCCCTCCTCGAGCGGCGGCACGTTGGCCGGCGGTGGCGGCGGCGGTGTGTTGAGAATTTCCTCCATGATAAACTTACCCCGTTTCACCGGCGAGGTCCGTGTCGCATTGGAATTCAGGGCGAGCACGCTCGCCATCGTGAGCACTCCGCCGCGATGCGGCGGCGCCTTCACGCGGATGAACTTATCGCCCGTCACGCCCTCGATGCCGTAAAGCTTGGCCAGCGGCTCGTTCACAAAGGTGAAATTCGCGTTGAGCAGTTCCAAGACACTGCGGTCTTCCCGAGCCACGGCTTCGAAAAACAAATCGCTTTCCTGCAGCATCGCCTGCTGCAGCCTCCGGTCGAACGCCGGAAACATCCCCGGATCGGGCGAGATCAAGTCGAGTTTACGCAGCGTCAGCCATTGTTCGCAGAAATTCTGAAGGAACGAACTTGATTTGGGATCCTTGATCATCCGCCGGACCTGACCCGCGAGATTGCCGCGCAACTGACCCTTCGCCGCGAGCGCAAGCAGCGCGTCATCGGGCATGCTATTCCAAAGAAAATAGGAAAGCCGGCTCGCCAGTTCATATTCGTTGATCGTGTAGCTCTCGCCCGCCTTCACGCCCGTCGGGTCTCGTTCAACGCGAAAAAGAAAATCCGGCGACATCAACACCCGGTAAAGCGCCGCGCGAACGCCCTGCTCGAATTGTTCGCCCCGCTTTTCCGCGGCATCGTAGAACGCCAGACACTTTTCCACTTCGCCAGCGCGCAACGGCCGACGGTAAGCCTTGGCGGCAAAACGCGCGACGATTTCTCTCGCCGCCTCCCGCGGCGCCAGGCCGGCCTTATGCGCCATCAGCCGCGTGTGCACCTCGGGATACTTCAACGGCGGCACGTTGAACGGGCCTTCCACTTCCAGACTTTGGACCTGGAGCGCCGGCGCCTGTTCTTTCGCCCCAGCCGCAGGCCGCATGGGATTCAAAAACGCCACGGTCAACCGCTGGGTCTTCGGCTTCATCGCCATCTTCACCTCAAACTTCGTCGGTTGCGCGGAAGGCTTCACCGTGAATTCCTTCACGTCCTTTCCGTCCACTCGCAGCATCGCGCGCAGCGAACCGCGCGCAGACTGATTGCTGCCCAAAGAGAGGCGAACGAGGTAGTCGCCTTCCTCAAAGGAGGCGAGTCCGCCGATTTCTCCCTCGGTCAGCGCGGCTGGTAAACGCTCGGCGGCCACGGTTGCCCGGGTGGGCTTGGGCGGTTGCGCAACGATGATCGCTTGCTCGAGGATGGATTCCGTCGCCGCCAGATATTTTTCCAACAACAACGGGGACACCGACAGCACATCGCCGATGTTGTCGAAGCCGTACCCCACGTCGTCCGCGGGAAAATCCTCCGCCGGCTTGAAATCCACTCCGATCAAATCCCGCACCGTGTTGTTGAATTCAGTTTTATTCAGACGGCGCAGAGTAACGCGACCGGCATTGGGGGGCGTGTTGGCCGCCAACGTCGTCCGCACGCCGTGAATCGCCGCGATGACATTGTCGACCTCAACTTGAGAAGGCTGGGGTTCGTCTTCCGGCGGCATTTCGCGGTGCGCCAGCTTTTCCACCACCATATCCCAGACGTCCGGATCTTTCTGCATGGACTGGGCATCCTTGAATTTCTCCAGCACGACATCGCCCTTCGACTTGCCGCTGCCGTGACACGAAAAACAATTCTTCGAGACAAACGGTATGACGTCCCGCTGGAACGCGTTCTCCGCGCCCGCGAGGTTACCCGCAGATTCAGCGCCCGCGGCGAGCGTGCGGACGACCGAAGCTACACTGAGCCCTGCGAGGGCGAAAAAATGGGCGGGCAGCAGCTTACGCACGGAAGCAAAGAGGGGTTAGACTTCGCACGAGAAAAAAGTTGAGCCGAAGATTTCCTGGACTCAACCACGATTGACGAACCTTGGCGGGAAACGTTCTCGAACCGACTTCGATTCCACCCCTTCTCTAAGAGGAGGACCGCTCGATGCCCGGCGCCGGCACGGGCGCCGGCGCGTCGTGGCCCCAGAGTGGTACCGTCATTCTTCAGAAATGGGTTCGGGAATTTTCATGGCGAATAGGCCGAATCGGAGTTTGAAACCTTTTTCCATGAACCCTCCTACTCCGTTTCGTCCCGGATTTCTCCTCTTGATCGCGGCCGCGTGTTTCGCCCCCGGCGTTTTTGCGCAAGCGCCCAAGCTCAATATTCCCGCACCGAGTCCAGCCGCTACACTCAAGCAGCGCGTCGGCCTCACGGACATCGAGATCACCTACTCGCGCCCCGGCATGAAAGGCCGGAAAGTTTTCGGTCCCGTTGAGACGAAGCCCCTGGAGCCCTTCGGCGAAACCTGGCGCGCGGGTGCCAACGAGGCCACGCGAATCATTTTCAGCACGCCGGTAAAAATTAACGGAAAGGAAATTCCTGCCGGCACCTATGGGCTTTTCGCCGAGCTGGGAAAAGATGAGTGGACCGTGATTCTTAACAAAATAGCGCAGCAGTGGGGCGCCTATTCCTACAACGTGAAAGACGACGTCGTGCGCGTGAAGGCCAAGGTCACCGCGATCACGCCGGCCGTCGAGACGTTCACCATCGACGTAAACGATATCCGCGATGATTCCGCCACGATCAGTCTAGCGTGGGAAAACACGCGGGTGGCGGTGCCGTTCCAAGTCGACGTGGTCGGCCCGGTGCAGGCGCAAATCGAAGCGGTGATGGCTTCTGACGCCGCAAAAAAACCGTACGTCGAAGCCGCGATGTTTTATCTCGACCACCACCTCGACCTGAAGAAAGCGGCCGCGTGGATGGAAGCCGCGATCGCCGCGCAGCCGGACGCCTTCTACCTCGTTTATCGCCTCGCGAAAGTTCAGGCCGCCGCCGGCGACAAGGCCGCCGCGATCGCGACCGCCAAGAAATCGATCGAAGGCGCGACGAAAGCGCCCCCCGCGCTCAAGGAAGAATACACGCGCCTCAACGAAGCGCTCATCACCAGCCTAAAATAAGAAACGGCGGCCAAGTCGTATTTCGACTGCTCACACAAAGCCCACAGAGCGCAAAAACAATTCAGGGATAGATGGTGAAGTCTGGAGCGGATTACGTTTTCCGTGGCCGTTCTGGGTCGCGGCAGGCGTCGCTGCCTGCCGGGTTCGTCGTTATCGTTTCGGCGGGCCGGGACGCGTGCCGCTACGGCGTGAGCAGCTGCGCATTTTTACAGCGCGCTAAATTTGCGAATAATCCTTCGGCGTGAGAAAGCGCGCCGTGTTCTTCGACGTGTTGTCCTTGTATTGCGGATCGGCAGACATCGCTTTCCAGCGAGGATCCGGACTGAACTTGGCCCAGCCGGCGAGATGCGCCGCGAGATCCGGACCGCTGGTGAAATAGCGCAGGTGCGGCAGATTCGGACCGGCGACGCCTTGGCCAAAAAGGGATGGCGACATGCCGAGGTCCTTCATCAGAGAAATTTCACCCTGATTGAACATCGCCATCTTGCTGAGGGCCGCTAGCTCGCTGTGGCTCTCGTAGTCCCGCATCTCAAACACCCGCGTCGGCACGCGGTTCTTGGAAAACGCCGGCAGCTCCATCCGCGGCATACCCTGAAAGGCGCGGTACAGCCACGTGTCGATGCGATCAAACGCCGGACTTGCCTTGGGCACGGTGAGATAGTCGCCCCCTGCAGCCTGCACGGCGGCGTCGGCGTTGAGGTCCGCGCTGACGTTCATGAAAGACTCGAGCGACAAGTGCGGTATCAGCACCCAAATCGGCGAGTCGGTGATTGGCGTCGAAGTGACGGCCTTTTTATCCACCTGGATTTCGGTAAACACGCCGACGTTTTTTACGCCGCGCTGGTTTAATGCCGGGATCAAGTCCTTGGCCAGATAGCCGTCGAGCAAGGCAGCGGAGGCACCTGCCTTGAGCCGGTAGGAACGCAGCTCGTAGTAGTCACGAGCGCCGGTGGGATTTTCCGCAGCGGCGAGCGGAGTTTGACCGAGGGAGGCCATGGCAGAAGCGGTAAGTGAGGTGGTGAGGAAATCGCGACGTTTCATTTTGGGGCGTGTAAAAAGAGGAGAGCGCACCCTGCGGCCAGGGTCCAGCGGGAGAAAATTTAGGCGAGCATCTTACAACCCTTTCCAGCTAGACCGCACCGCGAGACCGCCATCTGGGCAAGCATTTGTCGGCGCTCAAACTCGCCCGCGGGCATCACCTGCGGTGGGTTTAGGTTCAACCAAGGAGAACGAACCGGGCGGTCCGTCCTCCCTCGTCACATGAAAACCAAAGAGGTCGGTTTAACAAAAAACGCAGCCGCTGATGACGTAGCGGCCGGGAGCGCTGCCTGCCGCCACACCATACGGCCACGGAAAAACTAAAACCGCTCTAGCTTTACTGCCATTCGAGGACGAGCAGCGAAACCGCTTGCCGCGGCAGCGCGAACTTCAAGGTAGCCCCACCGTTCTCGACGCGCACATCCGATGGTTCAGCGAGCAGAGTGAGTTTACCGGCCTTTTCCATTTCTACATACTGCGCCTGGTTCGGCGAGGTGGGAGACCCGTATTTTTTCCAAACGCTGAATGCGTTGCTGTGGGTTTCATCGATACGGTAATGGGTGAGCCGCGCCTGGCCCGCGCCGATGGGCAAATGGGCGACAGCGAGCTCTACCGCGGCCTCCGGCCCGGCGAGATCGTCGTCGTGATAATGCCAGACCATCACGGAAAGTTTTTTCGCTTCGAGGCCCGTGAGGGCCGCGACATCGGGTTTTCCGCGGACGCCGTCGCGCATCATCGCATCGAGCGGAATTTCGCCCGTGCTCGTCGTCGACAGCCGTTTGCCGCCCATCTTGCTGAACATGCGGAAAACATTCATGACGGGCAGGTCGATCCCGCCCGTGGACAACGTCCGCTGGCCGGCGAAAAAGGGCTGGTCCTCGAATTCAAACGACCACGTGAGCGCGCCGTCGAGATTCACTCCGCGCCGGTCGGCGAGCACATGTTTGCGAGCGAAAACGGCGGCCGTGTAGCTCGAGAACATCGTGGTGTTGCGGTAGCCGAGCTGCGGCCCCTGGCACGCGGCACAGCCGTCGGGATCGGATTCGCCAATGACGATCGGCTTGTCCTTCAACTCCGGCACGGCCGCGATCAGCGCGAAGCCGGCGTCGACGGCACGAAGTTGGTTGGAAATCCCGAGCCGCACGTGGTTGTCGACGAAACTCGGTGAACCCTTCGCGTGGAAGGAGACGAAATCGGTGGGCGTCCCCTTGGCTCCCGTGGCGTAGTTGTTGCCGCGCGCGACGTGGGCGAGGAAATCCTCCATGAACTTGCCGCCTGCGCCGGCGACATCGGGTCCGCCCACTCGCGCCGTCGGCAGTGCGCGTTTCACGCCGGCGATCGCGTAGTCGTGCACCTTGCAGAACTCCTCGACGGTACCGTGCCAGTAGGACGCAAGGTTGGGCTCGTTCCAAACTTCCCAGTACCACTTCTCGACCTCGACTTTGCCGTAGCGCTCAACGCAGTGCTTCACCCACTGGTAAACGAGCTCGCTCCATTTGTTATAGTCCTTGGGCGGGTAGCCCCAACCGGCCCCGATGTTACCGGTGCCAGCGCCGGGCCGCCATTCGTGCTGATACGGGGTCGGCTGCGTAGACATGGCCTCGGGCATGAAGCCGATTTGGGCATAGGGCCGCACGCCACGGGCGCGGTAGGTGTCGAAAATCCGATCCACGATCGTCCAGTCATAGATCGGCCGGCCGGCGGCGTCCTCGGTGTAGATATTCGTGCTGCCCCATTTGTAGGCCGGCGTGCCGTCGCCGGTGTTGAGCAGATTGTGCGTGCGGAAAAACAGGTCGTCCTTCCGCAGCTCGCCGAGTTCGCCGAGCAGTTTCTTTCCGTCCTTCATGTAGGCGTAGTTCGGCTCGTCGGCGCCGAAGAAGCGCCAGATCGGCTTTAACTCACCGACGGGCGTGGCGGCGTCGACTTGGATCGAAACTGGAAACGGAACCGCGGGCGTGGGCGCCGTCTGGGCAAATACACTGAGGCCGAACAGAAAAACGAGGGGCGCGGAGACGGGGAATTTCATAGTGGGAGAAACGGACAGGGGGTGAATTAAGCCTCCAGATTGTGGTCCAAACACCAGCAACCAACAACCCGAGAATTTATGGATCGTCCGGAACCGAGGTAGCTTCCGGGCACGAACGCAGATCTAACCTGGCTTGCGGACGCCACCTCGCGGACGGCTTAGACCAACGCTCCGGCCATAAATTTTGATTCGAACGGCCGCGGATGGTGTTTTGCGGCGCACCGCTTTTTTCCGCTGGCGCGCTTGGCTCGACGAAAGACGTCTCGTTAGTAAACGGGGCACGACCGCAAAACGCGTCATCGCTCGGCGCAGCGACCGCCCCGGAAACTCAGTTCGTTGCGGGCCGCAGGTATTTGTCCAGATACGCCAGCACGAGCGGGCGCAGATCACGCTCCTTAGGCTCTAGGTCAAACGTGTGCGGGGCTCCTGGGATCAGAACCAGTTCGTGGGGCACGCCCGCTTTTTTCAAAACGGCGGCCAGCAGCTCACTCTGGTCGACTTTGACCGTTTCATCGGCCGTGCCGTGGACCAGCAGCATCGGGGCATCGTTCGCATCCGCGTAGTTGGTGGGCGAACCGCGGCGATAAAGCTCCGGCGCCTCAGCGCGCGTCTTCGCGAACATTTTCATGTCGTGATAAGTCATCAGGTCGACGGCGCCGTAGAAATCGATCGCGCAGCGCACGGCCGCCGAAATTTCCGGATAGGGGCTCGCCGCGTCGAATTCATCGCGAGGGCCAGTGAGGGCGAGCATGCCCGCGAGGTTGCCGCCTGCCGAACAGCCAATCACCGCAATACGGGTGGGATCGAGCCCGAGACGGTCGGCGTTTTTTCGCAGCCAGCGCACCGAGGCCTTTGCGTCGTAAACGGGCTGCGGCCACGTCGCGACGCCCTTTTCCTTCGCGAGTCGGTAGTTGATACTCATGCCGACATAGTCGTGCAGCGCGAGCGTGCGCCCGATGTTGATTTCCCGCGGTCGGCCTTTGTCGCCGTCGTTGAAGCCACCACCGTGAATGATAACAACCGCAGGGAGTTTACGACCTGTCGGCATGGTCAGCGGAAAATAAAGGTCGGCCTTTTCCGCCCGGTTGTCCGGCAAGTAAGCGACGTCGTGTTCGATGCGGACGTCCGTCGGCCAGACCACCGGTTTCAGCGGGGCGGGCGCTGGCGTTTGCGCGCGCACGACGCACGGGGAATACGAGCCAATCAGAGCGAGAAAAAGAAATCGTTTCATCACGGGTTCAAAGGCCGGGAATCGCGTCGTGCAGCGGCGTGGAGCGCGCCGCGCTCAGGGCCATCTCGGTCCGCTCTGCGATCACCACGGGGAAATCGAAGAGCGGCAGGTCCGCGAATACGGCCACGCCATTTTCATCGCGCGGCACCGGCAGCGTCTGCACGGACCCGTCGAGCAAGTTGACGAGCACCGGCGCCGTGAATTTTACGCCCGGCACCTGCAACGAAATCCGCGCGGGTTTCGGCGTGTATTCCTGCGGTTGCCAAGGGAGCCAGTAAGCCACGAGCGAGGCTCCTTGGGCGGTGCGATAACCCGTGACCAGCGGAACCGACGGATAGGCGTCGTCCGCGTCGCCCACGCCGGAAAACTGACCGGGATCGCGCACGGTGACGACCGGCTTGGTGGCAAACTCGACGGGCCGATAGCGCGCGTCGAAAAGCGCCGTGAGATTTTGATAGGCGTAAAAGGCGGGCTTCGGCGTGAGGTCGGGGTTCGAGAGGAGACATTTTTCGTTCACCCCCTTGCCGCGGACCCGCCGACCGGTCGCTTCCGCCGGAAATCCGAGCAAAAGATCGACCGGCTTCAATTCGGGGCGCGCTTGTTTTTCGGCGCGATCTCCACCGTCGTAGAGTTTGAAGAAATTACTCAGCGAGCAGCGCATGAAAAAAGTGTCCACGAAAGACTGCCGCAGCAGCCACTTGGCCTGTACGATCGGACCCCACGGACTCATTCCCCGAAAATCCTTTGTACTACTGGCGGACGGATAGCCGCACTCGCCCTGCCAAAGTTGCAGCTTCGGATTGTGGGCCTTAAGCGCGGTCCAGGTATCGTCGGCAAAATAGATCCGGGCCTCGGGCAACGGGGCGTAGTTGTGAAAGGAAACGATATCGACGGCGTGCGCGGTATCCTCGGCCAAGAACCCGGAGACAAACTGCGGATCGAGCCCGGCGAGCGCACCGGCGATGATCACCGCATCGGGCTGTGCGGCGCGAATGCGCGCGGCCGTGAGCCGGACAAGTTTGCCGTACGACGCAGCATCAGGCGGCCCGCCCCAGTAGGCGTAGTGATTGGGCTCGTTCCAGATTTCCCAGTGCGTGACCCGATCCTTCGCGTGGGCAATCACGGCGTCCACATAGCGGAGCCAGGCGGCCATCGCCGCGTCGTCGAGAATCGGCGGCGCAGGCTTCACGCCATAGATGAGCCGCCAATTCGGATCGGGATTAGGGATCGTCCCGGAGTAAAGTTTGTTGCCGTTGCTGATGCAGACGAAGGGCGTGATCCCATGGGCGCGCGCGGCGTTGACCGGCTCATCGAGCGACGAAAAATCGTAACGCCCTTTTTCCCGCTCGATGGTCGGCCAGACGGCGAGAAACCGGGTCCACTTCACCCCGAGTTCTCCGGCGCGATCAAAAAGCGTTACGCGCTCGTTGTCTCCGGCCTGCACTCCCCAAGGGGAGGCCACCGTATCAGCCGAACGCCGCGGGGTGAGATACCCCACGGGCGCGGCCACCAAGCGAGCGGCGGCGACGATGAGGCCAGCCATGATCCAGTGCGATTTCATCGGTCAGAATTTGGTGGTGGCGCTGAAGCGGAAGCTGCGGAGGTCACCTTTGCTCTGCAGACCTTCCATGATCTTTTTGTTTTCCACATTGCGCACGGAGGCGTTGAACGACACCGGGCGGCCCAAGATTTTGGCGCGGTAACTCGCGCCAAGATCAACGCGGATGTAGCCCGGCATGTAATTCGTCACGAGCCCAGTGGTGCTGCTCACGCTGTCCGCGCGAAATCCGTCGACCCAGATCACGGCGTTGTTAATCGACAAGTCCTTCAGCGCACCGCTCTGGAAGGTATACTTGTGGAAGAAACTGCCATTGGAACGCGGGCGGCCCGTGATCGGACCACCGTTGCGGATGGGGTTGTCCGGGGAAACGAGCCCCGTATCTATGTACGAAAAGTTGGCCGCGATTTGGTAGCCGCGCACCGGCGCGAAGAGGACCTGGCCTTCGATCCCCCGTGATTTTTCCCCGTTGTCCTGGATGCTCCGCGCGCCGCTGGGCAGAAAGCCGAGCGCGGTGATGATTTCCGAATCGCTCAACTGACGGCGGGTGTTGGTCCGGTTGAGCTGAAACACGGCGGTCTCGAAACCGAGCTTACCGTCGAGGAAAGACGTTTTCGCCCCGAACTCGAAGCTCTTGCCCGACTCTGGCTTGGTCAAAAGATTGCCGAAAACGTCGATGCCGGTCGGGACGCCCGAGAACGAACTGCTGGAGGACGCGTAGACGGAGAACGCCTTCCAGGGCCGAAAGAGCAGTCCAATCGTACCGGAGGTCGCATTTTCATACGGGAGCTGCTGGCGGACCGCGAGGGCGTTGGACGTTCCACTCAAAGCCGAGTTGGCGCCGTGGTCGCGACGAACGCCGCCCAAAAGATGCCAGTGGTCGTCGGCCGTGCTGATCACGTTGGTGAAGGAAGCAGCGCCACGCACCACGTTCTGCGCGACGTAGCTGTTTGGCGCGCTATAACGGGAAAGGTCGGTCATCTCCGCCCAAGCCGGTTGAAACGCATTTGTCGGGAGCGGTCCCGACTGCGAAGTCGGGAATTTGTAGCGCGTGAGCGCATTCGGGTTGGTCGAAGGCGCGGCGCCGAGCGCCGTGCTGCTGGAATTAGGCGTATCGTAGCGGTCACGCCAATTGCGCGATTCGATCCGCTCCAGTCCGAGGATCGCCTCATGCTTGAGCCCGAAGTACGTAAACTTCCCGCGGAGATCCGCCGAATAACTCCAGATATCCCAAGTCTCATCATCTTTCGTCGCCGCCCAACGGATCTCATCGGGCACGACGTTGCCCTCAACGCTACCGAGCAAGGGATTCACAAACCGGGCGATGATCGTCGAAGCACTGCCCGAAAGGCGCAGATCGCGGCGATCGCTTTTCGACCACGTGGTCGCGCCGCGAAACGAAACTATATCGTTGAAACGGTGCTGCACGTCTCCGCCGACGCGGAACGTTTCCTGGGTGCGAAGATTATTGGGTCCGAAAGGATTGAAGTCCCACGGCACAATGCTCTCGGGCACGTAACCGAAAGCGTACGCGCCAGCCGCCGGCGAGGCCGTAGCGCTGGTCGCACTCGTCGTGGTCGGAATCCGGATGCCGGGGACGGCAATCGCGACGTTACCCTCGTACTTGATCGTCTCGGCGCGAGCGCTGACGATGGTGTCAGGGGTAAGGCGATACGACGCCGTGAGGTAGCCGACGCGGCGGGTGCTGCTCTCCCACGCGCGCCAGCTGTTGCCATCCTGGTAAGCCAGGACGGCGCGCAGCGCGAGTTTGGGCGTCACCGGCTGATTCACATCAACCTCGGCGCGAAAATATTCCCACGAGCCGGTGCTGACCTTTACACTCGTCTCCGCCTTTGTGCGCGGGCGCTTGCTGATCTCGTTGATCATACCGCCCGGCTCCACGACTCCCGACAGCAAGGAGCTCGGACCGCGCAACACTTCGATTCGATCGATGGAGGCATTGTCGTTGATCATGCCGACGAATCCTTCCTTCACGCCGTCCCGGTAGTGGCGGTTTTGCCGCATACCACGCACGGTAAAAGTATTGTTGTCGAAGACCGCGTCCTGTTTGCCCTGCGAAGTCACGCCGGTCATGAAAGCCGCGGCGTCGCTCATGGTGTCGGCGCCGATGTCGGCCAGAAACTCACTCGTCAGCACTTGAATCGAGCGCGGAAGATCTTGAATCGGGACATTCGTGCGTGTGCCTGACATCGAGCTGGACGCCGCCCAGGAATTGTCGGTCGCCGCCGCGCCGACCGAAAATTCCGGCAACGCGACGACCTCGTCCGCGGGAATCGGACTCGGAGCAGGACGCGACGTTGGCGTCTGCGCCGCCACGATGTTAATTGAGGCGAGGAATCCGGCCAGGATCAGATTTCGGCGGGTGAATAGGGAGGTCATGCTAGTTGGGGAATGGTGGAACGCGCGCGACGAATCGTGAGGTCCGAATCTGATCGCTGTGGGGAGTAATGACCGTGACGGGGCTGACGTTAGCAGCGAATCGTAACAATTCCGCCGGCGTCACCCCTTGGGGATTGGCGCCACAAGCGGGCCCCACCAGCCCGATTAAGGCGCGACCGCCAGTTTGGATGAATCGACGCGACCCTGGAGAAACAGCTGGTAAATTTCCTCGGCGGTGAGCGCGCGGGAGAACAACGCGAATTCATCGATCTTGCCGATGAAACTGCGATCCAGGTAACCGCCGCCAGCGAGACGCCGGCCGCGCTCGGTTTCGGGCGCTATGCCCCAATTGCCCAGTTCGACGCTGCCGAGTTGCCCAGGAACCAATTCTCTAAATTTTCCCGAGCCCACGCTTTTGCCGTCGACGTAGTGCTCGACTAAGCCGGTACGGAAATCCACCACCGACACGAGGTGCACCCAGAGTCCCAAACGCTCCAGCGGAATCGCAACTCCCGAAATTACGCGTTGCGTGCTGGCTGGATCAGCCAGGCCATGATCGTCGATCAACAGTTGCGTCAGCGCGAGCTGTCCTTGCTGCGTCAACTGCCAGCGGAGCACGCCGCGACGATAACTATCCGAAACTAAAAGCGCGTTGTAGCGATGCGACAAACTGTCGGCCCGCACCCAGGCCGAAAACGTCGACGCCGTCATCTCCCCCGGGACCATCAACCGCACGCGATCGCCAACGCCCTTGAATTCAAGCGCGCCCTTCCCCGGCCACCGGCCCTCGCTCCATTGACAGCCGATGAGCGTGCCAACTTCCGAGCCCGCGGGGCGAGGCGCACGGTTTTGCACCACCCGCTCGTCTGCGGCCTGGCCTTCGAAATCAAAACGCACGAGCAAAGAAGGGTCGCGATTCAGACTGCTCTCAACTCCGCGCCATTCGGCCAGGCGTAAACGGGTTTCGCTTTGCTGTCGGAGAGCGAGTTCGGCCGCAGTCGCATAGTGCGCCGCCGGCGCCGTCACGGCTCGCACCGTGCCCGCGGCATCGATGCTGACGCCCTGCCCTTCTAGCACTTCGCGGCGCTCCGTCGGCCTTGCGGTGAGCGTCAGACGAGCCACTCCTTTGTTTACAAACACCTCGCCTTCTCCCCCGGGTGCAACCTGCAGGCCGAACGAACCGCGCAAATCGACGAGCGCAAATTTAGGCGAACCCACGACGAAGCCTCGCGCCGGTTCCGGTACCGCCGCGCTGATGCGGCCCAACTGGCAATAGGCTTCGTTTTCCGAGCGAATTTCAATTTCCGCCGGCCCTTCGACGATCACACTGGCCCCGTTGAAGAATTCGAGTTGCACCCATCCGGCCTTGAACCGCAACCAGCCCGGCTCCAGCACCGCGCCCGCCGCGGGAGCCGACGCCGCATCGTTCCATCGCACGCCGGCCAACCGCGCGACGGTGGCCACGCCGCGCGTGCGCGGTTCGAGTTCCGCGACGTCCACCGCCGTGGGCCGCAGCGGAGTGACACCCCGTTGACGAAAAGAAACGGACCATAGCGCTACGGCGATCAACGCGGCGGTCGCGAGACTTACCCACGCCCAACTCGGCCGGACCGACCAACGGCGTCGCCGCCCCGGTCCGGCCCGGCCTTGCCCCATGCTATCGGATTGCGCGAGGCCCAGCCATTCGAGTTGCGCGGCGCGTTGGAGCAACCCGTGCATCGAGGCATGGCGCCAGAAAAAGCGCCGCGCCTCAGCGGAACTCGTAAGCAGCAGGCTCAGCTCCGCCGCTTCGGCTGGCGTGAGGCGATCCTCGAGATGGGCGTCGACCAGTTTTTGCAGGTGCGTTTCGTTCACGACACGACCTCCTTTAATTTTGATTCCACGCACGCGCGCAAAACGCCGCGCGCCCGCGTGAGAGCCACCCGAACGGCGCCAGGCGTCCACGCCACGTGTTTCGCGATTTCCTCCGGCTCACGCGCTCCTTGATAGCGCAGCCAAATCATCTCTCTCGCGCGCGGCGCGAGGCGGTGCAGACAGTCGCGCAGGGCGCCGAGCCGGGTGTCGAAAAAGTCTTCTTTGGGTAACTCGGCGCACAAACTTTCAATCGCCTCATCGGAGATTCGCGCGGCCTGTTGATTCTGACGCCGCCGGAACTCCAGCACCTTGAACCGCGCGATCGTACACGCCCACGCCAGAAAATTGGTCCCGATTGAGAACGTGTCAGCCTTCTGCGAAATCACGAGAAACGTCTCCTGCAAAATATCTTCAGCCTCCGTGAACCCGGGTTGCAGCGAAAGGATGAACGCGAGCAGATTGCCCTGATTGGTCACGAACAGTTGCTGCACACGCAAAACGTGGCTCACAGATTTGCTGTCCGGCGTGGAGTTGCGGTCTTCGATGTTCATGAGCCCTCCGCATAATGACGGAAAAATTCCCGGCGTTAGCAAAGTTCTTAGAGCGCAGAGCCCGTGACGGAAAAGGCGCCAGTCCCGCCGACCGATCGAGCACGTTCCGATCGGGTTCTGCCAACTTTTGCCGGTGAGATTCGGTCCGGTCCATCGACTCGGCCATTCATCCCCCTCGGCGGTTCCCAGCCAAAGCGTCCGCGTCCCGCCGTTGTACGATCCCCGGTAAAAATCTTCCGGGTCGCCTCATTGCCTGAGGGCGGTCTTCGCCGCGTTGAAATCGGGGTTCAGGAGCTTGGCCGCGGCATAGGAATCCGCGGCTTCTGCCGCCCGGCCTTGCTTTGCGAGGATATCGCCCATGCGGGATCGCACGTTCGCCTGGGTCGGATATCCGTCGCCACCCGGCGGGGTGAGTTTCAAACAGCGGCGCAAGGCGCTTAGCCCGGCATCGAGACGCTCGCCACTCACCGCGGCGCACCGGCCGACGTGATAGTTCGCGAGGAAATCATCCGGATTTGTCCGCAAGACAGATTCGAAGAGAGCAAACGCCGCATCGTAGTTCCGCTCGGCCAAATGAATCGTCGCGAATGCGATTCGTCCATTGGCCGGATCTAATTTCTCGATCTCAGCCGCCTGCGCGTAAGCGGAGTCACGGCTGCCGCCGGCGATGCGCGGCGCGATCAGATAAAATCCGAGCAGACTCCACCGATGGGCGGGATTGCGCGGCGCGAGTTCAACGGCGCGTTCGTACGCGGTCCGGCATTTGCGCGCCCAGCCAAGTTTAGCCAGAAGGGGCGCCTTCTGCGCTGCGAGGCCATACGCGTCACCGAGCGCATTGAATACGCGCGCATCGCCGGGGGTGCGCGCCGCGAGTTTTTCCAACCGCGAGAGCGCCTCGTCGCAATCATCGAACCACAACGCGAGCCGGCCGAGGTGAAATTCAATGTCCGGATCTCCGGCTGCATCGCGAGCCAGCGAAGCGAAAGCCGCGCGCGCCGCGGAATAGTTGCACGCTTCGTAAAGCGCGAACGCCTGCTCAAGCCCAACGCGCGGAACCGCCCGTGCCGGACCTGCGACCACCAATAATAGCAGACACCAACCGACCTTGCTCGCACGCCCGCGCATCATCGCCATTTTCTCCCGCCGTCTCCCGAGCCCAAGGGGGAAGAGGTTGGGGGGTGAAGGTCCGAAGCGATCAAACACGGCGTAATATTCTAAGTTACATCGGTGACAAACCGCAGACGGCCAGGTGACAAACACGCCACAATCGGGACCCGACGAGCCGAAGGCTCGGAAGGGGATCAGGTCGGACCTATTTCCCTCAACCGTTGGATTTCTCGCCCCACGCGTCGAACCTCGCCTTGCCACCGAGCCGCCGGCTGCCGGATGGTGGGACGGTGAATCCAAGCGAAAAACTCTGCCTCGCGTGCGGCCTGTGCTGCGACGGCACCCTCTTCGACCTCGTGAAGCTCGAAGGAGGCGACGATGCCGCGAAACTGAAAGCGCTCGGACTGCCCGTCACGGTTTCACGAGGCAAGACGCCGATCGCCCGTTTTCCCCAACCGTGCTCCGCCTTGTGCGAGGATCGCACGTGCCGGGTCTATGCAGATCGTCCCTGGCAATGCCGGGTCTTCGAATGCGGTGTGCTTAAAAACGCAAAAGCGGGCCGCGTGACCTTTGCGGCCGCGTTGCGGCTGGTGCAAAAGAGCCGGCGGCTAGCGGACAAAGTGCGCCGGCTCCTCCGTGAGCTGGGCGACACCGAGGAACACCGCGCCTTGGGTGAACGTTTCCACCGCATGTCAGATCGCCTGGAATTCGGGAAGACTGACGCCGACGCTAACGCCAAGTTCGCCGACCTGAGCCTGGCGATGCACCACCTCAAATTACAGGCGCTCAATAAATTTTATACCAAGACCGAAGTAAAAGAGTCCGCCTCGGCGGGCCGTGCAGACTGACTGAGTCCCGGGGACGCCAATGCACCAAAAGCGTAGCCGCTAAAAGCGCAGCGCACTAACGACGTAGCGGCAGGCGTCCCTGCCTGCCGAAATAAGGACGCGAACCTGGCAGGCCGAGACACCTGCCGCTTCCCAAAACGGCCAGGGAAAAACTCAAACAGCCCTAGATCGCGCCGGCTTCGACGAAGAAATTTTGAGCGGTGCACATGGCCGCGTCGTCCGAGGCCAAGAACAACGCCATGCGGGCGATGTACACCGGCTCGATCGGATCGGGCAGACACTGCGCGGCGAGTTGCGCGGCCAGTTTTTCCGGCGTCAACCAGAGCGTTTTCTGCCGCTCGGTCATAGTCCAACCCGGCACGAGGGTATTGACGCGAATCCGGTGCGGGCCGAGGTCGCGCGCGAAGGAGCGCGTCATGCCGTGCACCGCCGCCTTCGCGGTCGCGTAAGCAGGAAAGCCGCCGGTAGCGCGCCACCAGGAATCCGAGCCGAGATTGATGATGGCGCCGCCGCCGGCCTCGATCATCGCCGGCGCCACGGCCTGGATGGCGAAGAACATGTGGCGGATGTTGGCGGCGAGGCGCTCGTCGAAATACTCGGGCGTGACCTCGCGCCAATCGTGGCGATCGTCACGCGCGGCATTGTTGACGAGCACCGCAGCGGGTCCGATTTTCGCGGCGAGTGCGGCGAAGGCACGTTTCAACGCGACGATATCGCGCAGATCGCACGCTTCAAAGGCCGCGCCAATTTCCTGCGCCAGCGCCGCCCCGCGCGCGACGTCGAGATCGATGAAGCCGACGCGCGCGCCCTGCCCCGCGAAGGCGCGGACGATCTCCGCCCCGATGCCGGAAGCGCCGCCGGTGACCACGATGACCTTGCCTTCGAGGCTGGGATATTTTGCGAACGTCATTGGAATGGGAAATAATTGACCGGCGTTTGTCAGTTGGCCGGACCTTGGAGTTTCCAGGTCTCGTCAAAGAATCCGACTGGGCCGACAGCGGCGGTCGGGAGATTGATGTCGCCCGGCTTGGTAATGTCCACCACCGCCCAGTCGGGCAGCTTCGGGTTCATCTTATCGTTGTTGTCGAGGTCGTGGAAGGTGAAGCCACTGTTCAGCACGACATATTTTTTCGGGTTTAGCGGATTCGGGAAAACCATTAACGGCACGGAGGAATCCGCCGGGTAGATCTTGTCGCCGACGGTGACGCTGGTCGCGGTCCACTTGATCGGGAGCCGCGCGGCGATGCGTTTCAGGATCGCGTTGCTCGACGGATCGCCGAAGAGCACGAGGTTGTGCGCGGCGATGTCGGCGTCGTTGATCTCGCTGTCCTTTTTCACGCGGGCTTCGCCGCGGAAGGACTCGCGCCAATCGTGGATCGCGCGGTCGGCCTCGCCCGCGGTCCACTTGCCCACCGCGGCGTTAAACGCGGTGCCGGTCGGGCGCACGATCATGAAGGAGTCCATGAACGCGTCGTCGATCGGGCCTTGCAGGCCGGGAGTCTTGTGCAGTCCGCTCGTGGGCCGCGTGCCGAGGCGCCATTTGCCGTCGGTTTTCACGAGGGAGGCGGCGAGGGATTTGTTGGCGCCGACGGCGGGAAGCGTGAGAGCCGTGCCGTCAACCGTGAGGTTCGGTTTCGTGCCGACGGCGAACGGGGCGAGGCCCGCGGCCCAGTCAAGACGCAGGGCGGAGACGTTCGCGGTGGTGAGCGTGATAGCGTTGCCCTCGACCTTCGCGTTGGCGCGAGCGCGGTCCCACTGTTTCTCCAGACCTTCGAGCGTGACCCAATAGCTTTTGTTGTAGCGCAGCATCCACGTCGTGAAACGGATTTCACGCGGCGACGGATCGCGACCCTTCGACGCCAACTCGTCGAGACGCGCCATGATCTTCAGACGGGCGCCGGGTTCATAGGTGTGGCCGACATTCGGGCCGTCCACGCGCTCCAGCTCGAGCCCCTCCGCCGCCATGGCCGTCTTCATGGCTTCGGAAGCCTGTCGCTGGCCGTCCTGCGTCCCCGCATACGCGATCATCGGCTGGTTGAAGAGATTGATGGCGTAGTCCACCGAGTCGTACAGGTGCCAGAGCGTTTGCTGGTAGGCGGAGGGCATCGGATTGCGGCCGCGGCCCAAGCCGAGAAACACCGTCGTCTCACTGAAGCCCGCGCCGGCCGAGGAGGCAGCCCACCGGTCAGGATAGTGCGTCGCAAACAGCCAAGCCGACGCTCCGCCCATCGAGAAACCGGTCATCACGATCCGATTCTCGTCGATCGCGTACGAATTTTTCACGGACGCGATCGCCTCGAGCGTGTCGGTTTCACCGGCGAAGCGGGTCGCGTTGCACCAGCGGCCAAACGGCTGAAGGATAAAACGCGTCGCGTCGGGCGCAAAGGGTCGCTGGGTGAAACCGGGCGCGGTCGTAAAATTCCCGTTGAGGAACGGCAGCTCCGTCGCGGTCTGGCCGCGGCCGTGCTCAAAAATATCGAGGCGGTATTGCTGACCGGGAGTGGCGGCGTAATCGGTGGGCAAAGTCAGTTGATACGGCTGCGCCGAGCCATCGATCTTTGAGAAGTAACCGCGCATGCTGGACGCGGTCATCCACGGGGTTTCGCCCTTGGCCAGCTCCATGGCGCGTTGGCTTCCCGCGCTCAACGCGGTGCGGGCCTGCGCGACGTTCACGTCGGCAAAGGGGGCAGCGGTGCCGCGCGTGATCGCGTAAGGATTGGGGGTGCCGGCATCTTCCATCGCGAATTTCACGGCGTTGAAAAAGATCTCCACGTCGGCGATGCGGTCGTAGTTTTTCTGGCCGGCGTATTGTTTTTTGAGGGCGGCAATCTGGGCGCCGAGGTCGGCCAGATTTTTCGTCAGCTCAGCGCGGATCTCATCGGTCATCGGGATGGCCGGACCGCGTCCTCCCCCGCCCGCCCGGGCAGCGGGCGACGCGGGGTTTGCGGGCGCGGCGGCCGCCGGGCTGGCGTCAGGGCCGGTCGCGGTGGAAGCAGGTTGCGCGGCGGCGCGCAGCGCGCCGAGCAGCAGTAGCGCGGCGCAGGCACGGAACGGCGCATGAGGCAGGCGGGTGGGGTTCATCATAAAGCAGGGCAACACAGATGATTTCTTGACTGAAAAAACAGCCGGAAAGGCTCGGGTTTTGATAGTTAAGATTCGCCCGAACCGGCGGCGCGAGCACCAAAATATCCGCGGCCGAACCATTACCTGGGACTCCTCCTTGAAGATTCAACCGATGACCCTTCCGAGCCGCACTTCTTCCGGTTGCGAACTGAGCCCCGTCCTTTCCCACGCGTCTGGCTCTCCGATCAGAGCCTGCGGCGCGCGGCCGTTTGTTCGAAATGCCGACGCGCCTCGGGATGCGTTTCCATCAGGATGTCGTAGATGCGCTGCTTTTCGTCCGACTCCAGATAGGCATAGCGGCCCGCCGAATCGGTGTCGCGCAGGGCAACGTAAAGGACTTCGTAAATCTGCTCTTTCATGGGCTCAGGCAGCGCCGCAAATGCCTCGGAATAGATCAGGTAACTGCACCGGTTTTTGAAAATGCGCCCGTCTAGCCTCAGGTCTTTGAGCGAATCGCCGGCCCGGTCGCGCTTGGCGTCGGCCAGAAAAACTTTCAGGAACGCCTCGTTCTTCACCACGCCCTCCGGCAAAACCGCGCCACGGCGAAAGAGGAGATGATCGACGACATCACTCTCTGACGCGTATTTCCCGAGGCGGACGTTTTGGCCGACACGCGTGATGCTGTTATACATCGCCATTTGGTGCTCGAGAATAAGCAACCCCGCCATGTCGCTCGTGCCAGCAGGATAACGCGAGGTGTCGAAAAACTCCGAGAGTTCGGCCGGGCGTTTCTCGCTCGCGGGCAGGACCGCGGCTTTGCCTTCGCCTGAACCGACGGCGTTGCCGCGGTGGTTTGGCTGGCCCGTGTACCCACTGACGTACCAACCGCCCCAGCGTTTCTCGAACCGGATCGCATCGTCCACCAAATCGAAATCGGTGCGCGGGAGAAGTTCGCCGTCGGCGCCAGGAATACCCGTCAGCGCCAGCAGAACGGGGACGTCGCGCACGAAAAAGTAGCCGTGACAAAGCATGCAACTGGCATCGCGCACAAATCCTCGCGGCTCCGTCGCTGAGGTATTCGCATTGAAACGATAAAAGACCGGCCCGAGCTGGGGATCGATCACGGCCACCTCGATGTCTCCGCCCGGCACCCAACCGACGTAAACCGATTCCGAGAAATACAACGCGCGCGGCGTCGCCGGGCTGATCAACGCTTTTTGGAGACTCGTCTTGGTAAAGACCAAGGTCTGCGTTTCCACCGGCACTCTCAAAGCGCGGAGCACGGCCAGCAGTAATTCTTTTCCGTTTTCTTTAAACGAGAGTTCGCCGGTTTCCAATCGGCGTTGCAGGCGGGTGACTGAGTTTTCCGAAGTCGCCTTCGAATAGTTGACGGGCGGCAGCTCGTAGTCCGGCACCGCCGCGCGTTGCGCGCGGGCCGCCGTCACGCCCAGAAAAAGCAGGAGAGTAAAAATTCGCACGAGCCGCGACGACGGGAGGGAGAAAGCAGATCGAGTCATGAAGCGCCGCGAACGCGACAGATGAAAACCAGACGATCGCACCGACGTGTCGAGCCTACTTCGCGCTAAGGTCGATCACGTGGGTTTCGTCGGACCCTGCCCTGCCGGGGCGCGACTCCTAAGCCGCTTTCAAATCGTAGGGACGGTGCCACGGCTCAATTGCGCTGGTGATGAGCGAGAGAAACGATGCGTGACGACACCTGAGGCTTTGATTTGGGCGTGGTCATTATCGTCGTCGCTTTGCCGGTTTTATATTTCGCGGCCCTGTTCATCGGAAAAATAGCCGAAGCGTTGGCCGGGCCCGCCGCCCGCCGGGTCCGTGAGATTTTATTTTCCGCCTGCGGCCAAACTCGCCGGGCCATTTTTATGAAACAACAGCGGCAAGAATTCCGCCGCATGTTCCCGCCAGAGCGCGAAATGATGGTAGCCCTCGGTCGGACGCCAGGTGTGGTTGATGCCGAGCTTCGTCAGTGACTCGTCGAGTTCCTTCGAACTCGCGAAGAGACTGTCTTGCCGACCGCAAGCGAGATACAGGGCGTCAACTTTGGCATTGAAGCCCTTGGCGTCGCCATAGACCGCGGCTTTTTCCGTCGGCACCGCGCGCACCGCTCCCGCCGGACTAAACATCCCCGCGGCGGAAAACAGGTCCACGTGATTTGAAAACACGCGCATCGTAATGTCCCCGCCCATCGAGAGGCCCGCGATCGCGCGATTCTGGCGTCCGGCCGCAACCCGATATTTCGCTTCCACCGCGGGAATGACGTCCTTGAGCAAGTATTCCTCGAACACCACGGCGTTATTCCGCGCACCCGTGCCGCGCGAGCCCATCGGCAGCGCGTGGGCTAAGGGCAGCACAATGATCATTGGCTCGGCCTTTTTGTCGGCGATGAGATTGTCGGCGATGTAGTTGATATTACCGATATCGACCCACCCTTGCGGACGGTCGTTCGAACCGTGCAAAAGGTAGAGCACGGGATAACGGCGGTCGCGGTCCTGCGCATAACCGGGCGGCGTGTAGACTAGGAATGTTCGCGTTTCGGAAAGCACGACCGACTTCTGCGGATTCACCTCAATCGCGCCGTGCGGAACGTCACGCGCGTCGCCGAGACCCGGGGTTGCGCCCGCGACGTCGAAGAAACTGCCCTGACCCTGCTGCCGCAGTTTCACCTGCGGATTGGCCGGATCGGCGATCGTCACTCCGTCGACCGTGAAATTATAAATATATTTGCTGGGAGCGAACGGCCCCAGCGTGAGGCTCCACACGCCCTTCTCGTCTTTCGTCAGTGCCTTCACGTCGTCGTGCCAGTCACCTTTCATCGTGACTGCAGTGGCTTTGGGCGCGGAGAGGCGGAATACCACGCGCCGGTCGGAAAGCACGTCGGGTGAAACCACCGTGGTCGAGGCGGCATTCGCCGCGGATACCGCCGGCGTGGCCGGAGCCGCCGCCGAATTTTGGGCGGCAGAAAAACGCGTGAGCGCGAGAAAAAGCGCGCCGATCAAGACGGATGTGGGATATTTCATGGGGGATAAGCTGGCGCATTCACAACTCAACCGCGCGACCAACGCACGGCCAAAATTTGGGCCAGCGCCAACGTTGGTCCCGCTCCGTCGCCTCGTCTGATCGCGGCCTGAAAGATGAACGGCCAGCCCAGCGAAACGCGATGCGCCACGCCATCCCAGCCCCGTCCGGGCCACTCGCTCCGTTGTCTGCCGATGTCATCTCCCGCCCGTCCGTTCTAGATTCAAAAAATTGGCCTGGGCCGACTGGCTTCCTTCCGTCCGGCTCGCGTTTCCTAGGCAGATTCGCGCGGGGCATCTTGCTCTTGCGGGGAGGACTGACCTAGCTCGAGCCCATGAAACCCCTCCTTCGGTTCCTCGTCGTTGTGCTCGCCGCCACCTTTGCCCGGGCGGCCGATTCGTTGGATGAGATCAAACTGAAGGCCGAAAAAGGCGACGCCGGCGCTCAATACGATTTGGGCGTGGCCTACGAAAGTGGCAAAGGCGCCGACAAGAACGCAGCGGAGGCGTTCAAGTGGTTACTCAAAGCCGCAGAGCAGGGTAATATTTCCGCCGAAGACAAGGTGGCCGTAATGTATGCCCATGGTACCGGCGTCACCATGGACGAGCCCGCCGCCATCCGTTGGTTTCTCAAGGCTGCGGCTGAGCGAGATCCCGTGGCCCAGTACAATCTCGGTAACATGAATTACAAAGGTCACGGCGTGCCTAAAAATGAGGTTGAAGGTTGCGCGTGGTGGACGATCGCCGCCGCCAACGGCCATGCGCGTGCAGCGGAAAATCTCAAGAACGCCCAACAGACGATGACTCCGGCGCAAATCATGCAGGCCGCAGCGCTGGCCAAAGAGCGGATGGAGAAATATGGGGCGAAGAAGTGATCGGCCCACTTTGCGTGACACGACTCTAATTCATGCGTGCGAGCCCGAAGGGGTGATCGCGGGCAGTTCAACGTTGCCGACGTGATCGCGTCGGGGACAAAAAAGCATCCGTCATGAAGATCCTCCCCGCGCTGCCGCGACTATATTTGCTGGTCTCGCTGTTGATGGCGCTCCATTTGCCTGGAGCTGAGCCGCCCGTCGCCGCGGCTTCGCCGGCGGAAATTCCGCTGTGGCCCGACGGCGTTCCCAACGCCAAAACACCGGCGCGCGGCGAAACCAGCAACAGCGGCAATTACCGCAACGTCAGCAATCCGCGCCTGTTGGTTTACGCGCCCCCGCCGGGCACGGCGAACGGCACCGCCTTCGTTTACAGTCCGGGCGGCGGGTATTCGCAAATCGCCGGTGCGGGCCCGAGCAGCATTACCCAATGGATGAATTCCCTGGGCGTCACCGTCTTCGTCCTGCTCTACCGACTGGAGGCGCCGGACTATCCGGCGGCGCTGCAGGACGCCGTGCAAGCCATGCGCGTCGTGCGCAGCCGCTCGAAGGAATTCGGCCTCGACCCCAAGCGCATCGGCGCCGGCGGCGGCTCTGCCGGCGCGCACCTGGCCGGCAGCCTCGGCGCTTTCTACAACGATCCCGTCGTCGCCAAGGTCGGCGGCCAGCTGGAAGCGCTCAGCGCCAAGCCCGATTTCCTCATCCTGTTTTTCCCGGTGGTGACCATGGACGTGCCGGCCGCGGAGCGCGGATCGCGCCATGCCCTGCTCGGCCCAAATCCCCCCTCCGAGCTGGTCGATAAAATGTCGCTCGAAAAGCAGGTGACCAAGGACATGCCGCCGATTTTCCTCATTCACACGATGCAGGACACCACGGCTCCGGTGGAAAATTCGCTGCTGCTTTTTTCTGCGCTGCGCAAAGCCGGCGCGTCGGTGGAAATGCACATTTTTGAAAAAGGCGCGCACAGTTCGGGCCTCTACGCGAATTTCGGCACCACCGCCACCTGGCCCACGCTCGCCGAGGAATGGATGCGCGCCCATGGCTGGCTGCCCGACTCGCCGACGTCACTCATGTATCGCGGCGCGACCGCTGTGGCCTCCCCGGCGCAAGGCCAGCCCATGCTCACCGTGCCCCGACACTATCAAGCACCCGCGCCCGCCGCGCCGTAAACAGGAAGCGCGGAGGGGCTCCAACCTGACCCGTCCGGGCCGCCGCAACAACCTTGCCGCCACCTGATCTGTCATGCTCGATCGTGGCGGGCCGTCTTCGGCCCCGACATAAAAGCGCCCGTCTTCCTTGAGGATCGCGCGCGTCAGAATTTCGAAGTCCAGATCGGCGAAGTGTAAGAAATCGTATCCGAGCGAAACGCCAAAACTTCCGCAGAGATAATCCCCCGAAATCATGAAACGTTCCGTTGTTCTCCTTATGCTCCTCGGCTCTTTGAGCCTCGCGGTTTCTCTCGCTCCGGCCGCGCCCCGCCCGGTTGGCCCCGAAGTCTTAGTGACGGCCGATGCCATCGCTGTTCCGGACGGTTTGCGCCCCAGCCGTGACAAACCGGTTTACTACGTCTTTGCCCAATCCTCGCTGTCCCTCGGCGAATCGATTGGCGGAACGAAGCTTCCTGATCCCGCCGTGATCGAGCGTACGGTCGTGGCCGAGCTCTCGAATCAGGGTTTCGTTCGAACCAAAGTCGGCGGACCGATGCCCTCGGTCGTGATCTTAGCGGTGTCGGGAGAGGCGAACTTCCGCGGCACTCCGGATGCGGACGATCTCGATATGTACCGTTCCTTCGTTCTACCGGGCTCGCTTATTCTGATTCCCGACGAGATCGGGCCCACCGGTGTTTTCCTGCGCGTAGACGATGGGGCCGTAACGGATGATACGGCTAAAAACCGGACCATCGAAAACCTGGCGCACGAGTACAAATACCGCTCAAGCCCTCGCTTCCTAGACCAAGCCAAAGTGGAGGTGCTCATGGGCACTTCGAAGATGTTTTCCTCTAACTCCATCGACTCGTCCAACGGGCTGAAAGTCGCCGCCGCCTCGAATGAAGATCGCATCTTTATTAGTGTCTCGGCCTTCGAAGCCCAGGCGTTCGCCAAGAAAGAAAAACGCCTGCTCTGGCGCACAAGCATGTCCGTCGATTGGCGTCATGACTTTAACCGCACGCTTCCAGTCATGCTCGCGAGCGGCGGACCGTTCTTTGGCACCGACACCAAAACTCCTGTCTTCCTCGACGACCGTGAACGGAGAAACTTCGAAGTGAAAATCGGCGAAACCACGACCGTCCCAGACACGACTCGGCCCCGGCCGCAAGCCGGTCGCACGAACTGATCTTTTCTACGATTCGAAGGCGTACGATTCGAAGGATTCAGCAACGGTCTTTCCGGGCCGCCTAACCGGCTATGATCGGCCCGTCATCCAGCCTTAAGTTTTTCAGGGAAGAAAAGCTGCGCGCTTCACCGGTAATCGGATCAGGAAAGGCCACCGACTTGGCGAGTAACTGCAGCGGCTTGGTGTAGTCGTCGCTGTTTTCCGGCCGATGCGTAGGGTAGATTTGATCGTGCTGAATCGGTATGCCCAACGCTGCGCAATGCGCCCGCAGTTGATGTTTGCGGCCCGTCACTGGCGACAGGCCGTAGCGCGCCCACTCGCCTCGAACCTCGATCAGCTCGATCCGTGTTTCGGAGTTGGGCTCCCCTTCCTCGAGGCGCACCTGCATAAAACGCTCCGGATTCTCCCCGAGCCGGCAACGGTAGGTCAGCGGCAACTCCAAATCCAGCCGCCACGGCGCGATGGCTTCGTAGCTTTTCCGGACCGCGCTCTGCAAAAAAAGATCCTGATAAGCCTTTCGCGTCTCGGGCTGCACCGTGAACACAACCACGCCCGCCGTTTCGCGGTCGATGCGATGAATCGGCGCCAACCCATTGAGCCCCAGCCGACGTTTCAGCCGCACCAGCAGCGTCTCCTGTAAGTAACGCCCCGAGGGAATCACCGGCAAAAAATGCGGCTTGTCGGCCACGACCAAATACTCGTCCTGAAACAGCACCGTCTCCTCAAACGGGATGCGTGCCTCCGCCTCCAGCGCCCGATAATAGTAGACCCGCAACTGCGGCTCATAGCGCCGCCGCGCATCAACTGCCACGCCACGCGCATCAGTCACCTCACCTGTCCGCAAACGCGCGTCCCACACCTCAGCTGAGATCGTCGAGAACCGCTCGACTAAAAACTCCGCAATGGTCCGCCACGCGCCTTCTGGCAGGACCACACTGCTCGGCCCGACCCCATCCCGCGTTGGCGGCGGAAGCAATTTTTGCGATGGGCGTTGAGTTTCTTTCATCTCCACTTTTACAGACTCTGAATCGTGACTTCCAGTGAGGTCTGCAACATTGCTAACGCTGCTGCCGATAATCTGCGGGCAAAGTCCCGCCTCTTTACGCAAGAGCTGCTCCCCCTAGAAGGGGTCAGGTTGCCCATTTCCCCCTCAGGCGCCGGAGTTCGTCCGGTTGTGGGCTTGCTCGCTTCATCGCCGTCGCGAGGCGGCTAACGTATTTAGCCCGGCCGAATTTCAGACGCTGCCCCAACCAAACGTTCGAGGCCTGCGTGCGTTCTTTTAGAAAGACTGCAATCGCCACTTTCCACGTCTCAGATTTCGGTCCGACCGCGAGTTCACTGTTACTTCGTTTTAAAATTTTGAGCGCGCGCCCACAGAGCTCCTCCCAAGCCTGTTCGCGAATCTCATTCGCACCCTGACTTTCCCAAGCGCGGGCCTGCGCCGCCACGTTGTGATCTTTGATCAGCGCCGCTTTGAAGCCTGCGCTCCCAACCACCCAGCCTTTGCTGAGCGATGCGTAGGCTCTCGACTTTCCCACCGGGCCCTCTTCCGCCTGCCATGAGAGATAATCGCGATAACTCGCCCAGCCAGCCGGCGTGTCCCTCACCCCACCCGCTTCAGCTAGTACGGTTTCAAACCGCATCCAAGGCGGACGGGACTTCGGCCTCCCACCATACCAGAAGCTCGAGTAGCGATACTCATCCAAATGTTCGACTGCGACCACGCCGGCGCGCACCGGATTGAGGTGAATGTAGTGGCCGACCATTCCCAAAGGCGCGCCGTCTTCCACGAGCAGCGCCTTGTACCGGCCCTGAAAGAGATGACCGCGTTCGCCGCGCAGTCGATTGAATCGATTGGCAAACGTGCCCTGCAACCAATGCATCCCAGCAACAAGATTCCCCAGCGGAGTTTCCACCGCGAGGTGGTAATGATTCCGCATGATCACAAACGCGTGGAGCACCCACTCCGACTTCTCGCACGCTTCAAACAGACACCGTTCGAACGCCGCCTTTGCTCCAATCGTCTGAAAAATATCGCGGCGATAATTGCCGCGGTTGATCACGTGATAGCAGGCACCGGGAAATTCTAAACGAAGTTTGCGTGGCATCCCTCCACCTCAGGACTCGCCCCTCGCCCAACACCAACCTTCTCACGCGATTTCTCCGTTTCAGTTTCAGCGATGGGGAAATGGGCAACCTGACCCCTTCTAGGCTGCTCATCTACTCCTGAAAATAGCGCCAGGAAAAAAACGGTACCGTACTGCGCTGGGGTTTCTGCTTCGAAAGAGGCAAACGAACGGCCCGGCCGTTTTTCCAGGTGACCATCGGCACCTTAGTCTGAATCGAACGTTCGGTTGCCGATTTAGCGGCTCGTTTCAGCGAATCGGCAGCAGCTTTCGTCAACGGCATGTCGAACTTCGGTTTTTTCATGGGTGTTTTTGGAGCAAACGACTCGGCTGATTCGAATTGTCGAACAAGCTCCACGCGTCCGCATGGCCGGCATCGAGTCGTTGAAAATTTTCCCAGCCTCGTTGGTAGCGCCGCACAATATCGGCTGCCGGAACGTGGTGCCCCCCCCCTGCCGGACTCTCGCCACCACCCTCGCCCAACACCAACTTTCCCACGCGATTTCTCCGTTTCAGTTTCAGCGATGGGGAAATGGGCAACCTGACCCCTTCTAGGCTGCTTACCGGCCGCCAGGGTGGCCAGATGTGGATTGAGCGGAAAAATGCCGACTGCGATCAGATCGGCGATAACGAATCACTCCATTGCGCGGTTTCGCGGGAGAAAGTCGGTAGCCAACGTAGTTTTTCCGGCGCCCTTAGGACCTGCCACGATCACACGGCGCGGTGGTTTCATCGTGCCGGGAAAAGTGCGCGTGTCTAAGGCGGCGGATTATTGATAGTCCGGCCGCCCCCAAAACAGGCCCGAGGTGAGACGGGCCTTTAAGCTGAGATGATCGTGGTCGGAGGTTTTCGGCGTAAAGCCGCTCCTCCATTACTGACAGGCTTCGCACTCTTCGCCGCGCTTCATAGCCTCAATTGAACAGGCTGTCTTTTCGGCGGCTGTGTAGGTTTTCTTTGCAGCGGGAGCGGCTTCAGCACCGGCAACCGGAAGTCCGGCGGAGGTATCGAAACGCGGCGCGGCTTGATGACTCCCACCCGCGTCGCCGCTGTTTTGGCC
>CAIXKG010000076.1 GCA_903919985.1 uncultured Opitutia bacterium
AGAGTGGTCTAACGCGCCTGACTCGAAATCAGGTGTGGCCGAAAGGTCACCGGGGGTTCGAATCCCTCCCTCTCCGCCATTTTTCGCCGCCGAGGGGATAAAATCCGAAGCTAGGTTGCCCAGTTTACGCGGTAACCTAAGCATGCTCCTCCAACCTAGGTTTGCGGTCAGCCGGTTTAAGTACCGGAAGGCTGTCTTATCGTTTCGTGTCGATGGCGACCTCAACGGCGTCCGCATCCGCCGCAACTGCAAGAGCCGGGAGGATGCCGCCGCCGGGAAAAGCCAGCTTTCAATTCGAGGCGCTTTAACTGGCGTCCAGCCGCCGCGCCGTCCCTGCGCGGCCCACGTCGTGAGCACCTGCGCAAGTCCGCCGAGAACAACGACCAGAGAGCGGAAAAATTTAGCGAGTCGCGGCCCAGCGAGGGATTATTTCTAAATTTCGGGGCTCAATCCAACCACTGATTCCAAACCTAGGCTTTTGAGTTCTTTCCGGGCGCGAGCTGGTCCGCACCTAGCACGCTTTCCGTGAGGAATTTTTCGCCACAGTGCGTACGGGGCTCGGACCTAGCGTTCGCGGAGCCAAAGACGCGGGCATCTTCTGCCGCTCTGGGTTTCGGCTCCGTGAAATCGGTGAATCATGCCTCTGCTTGATTCAGGCATGATTCTTTTGGGCTGGCTCGCGCCGGCGCTCAAAATCCCTACGGCGTTTGCTCGTCGAGCGCGGTTAGCGTCACAGGACCGAGCAAGCCTGACGGGCGGGGCTTCCAAGCGGCGGCGCTGAAAAGCCCGTCCGCACCGGCGTTCTCCCGGCGACGCGCTGGCATATTCGTATCGTAGAATTTTTTCCACGGCACGCCGTGGCGATCCATATCGGCAATGCGATTGGCCATCACATTCGCCACCGTGATTTCGATCGTGTTGCGCTCCTGCAACCACGCACGGGGCACAGTGACGCGATAGGGCGGGGTGAACAGGGTGCCGAGAGCGTGGCCGTTCAGTACGACCTGTGCGCTCTCTGCGACCACGCCCAAGTCGAGCGCCCACGCAGGATTTTCTCCGCTCGGACGCGCGAAGTTCAAGGTGTACCGTCCCTGCCCGGAAAACGCCTTGGTTTCATCGGCGCCCAGCTCCGTCCAAGATTTGAGTTCGGTCGTGCGGAAGGCTGGAGGCAACGTGGGCCCGCCCTTGATGAAGGTGACGTTCCATTCGCCCTGCAGGGGGTGGGCTTCGCCGTGCGGTTGCCAATTTGCCCAGCGAGGCGCGCTGGGCGCCGCGGACAATGTGCGCACTACGTACGAAGCGCCGGGAGCGAGTTGGAGAAACACCGCGCTGCTGCCGTCGGCGTTCGTGCGGGTGGCGCCGACTCCGCTCGCGCCGCTCATCAGATCGAAAACCGCCGTCGCTTTTGCGGGCGTCGCGATGGTGACCCAGCCGTTGAATGCCGCTTCGCCGCGGTTGATGATGAAGTAGTGGTGTCCGGTGCCTTCGCTGCGGCGGACAAAAGCCAGATGCTGGTCGACCATCGTTTCGCGCGCGATGCCGGCTCGCGCCAGCAGGGCGGGCAGATTCGCTCCGACCAAAATACGGCCCTTGCCCCAAATAAGTTGCCCAATCCCGGCCGCTCTTTCCGCCGTGGGGATTTGTTCGAACGTCGCGCGTAATTTTTTAAACTCCGCCCGCCGTGCATCGAGTTGACCGAAGCCCGGAACGTCCGCGGGCGGTTCACCTTCGATGACGATCGTCGCGCCTTGCTCGGCGAGGGCGAAAACTTTCTTCATCGTTTCGAGCGGGATCAACTGCGTCGGAGGCAGCACAAGAGCTTTGTACGAAACTCCGCCCGTGCGTAGCGCGCCGTTGGTAAACGTCACGCCGGTGAGCAGGCGATCGCTTGCGAAATCAAAACCGTAGCCGGCGCCCATCAAGGCTTGGGCCGAGCGATACGATCCGCCATCGGCCGTGCGTCCGTTGAAATGCGGCATCGCGCCATTCCCGCGAACCGCCCAACGGTCGTGGATGTTGTAATAGAGCAGCACGTCTTCGTCGGGCTGGCCGGACTGGAGAAACGACTGGGCGCGCGTCACATAACTGTTCAACGCGTGAAAGTGATCCCAATACGAGTTGCTGGGATTGAGTTCGACCGCGGCGTAAAAGTGGAAGCCGGGCCACGGATCGTCAGGTGGAGAATAGGCGGTGCCGTGGTAGCAATTGTGATTGATGCCCCCGAGAAAGAATGCGTCCACGACGCGTTTCACTTCGCCGAGCGTGCCGATGAAATGCTCGTTGAGCCACGTTGCGGCTTCGGCCGACGCGAGCCGCTTGCCGGTGACGTGCGCGGCCGACGACGCGAGTTTCATGCCGATGATGTCGGAGCCTTCCTGTTCGGGAATGCTGCTCGCGGCGTAGAGATCGAGAATGTTGGCCGGCGAACCGTGCGCCTGGTTGCGCGTGATCGCACCGCGGCTTTCCGCCCATTTGCGCCATGGAACTGTAAACTCATCGAGCAGCAGATCGGAGATCGTCTCGCGGTAGTC
>CAIXKG010000077.1 GCA_903919985.1 uncultured Opitutia bacterium
CCATTGGTCGGGCCGCACTTGCGCCGAACCTATTTCTTCAAGCCCGCGCAGAAACGGGCGAGACGCGTGACACCCTTCTGGATGATCTCGTCGCTCGTCGCGTAGCTGAGACGCAGGTAGCCCTCGGCGCCAAACGCCGAACCGGGGACTGCCGCGACTTTCTCGCTGTCGAGGAGACGCGCGCAAAATTCCGTATCCTTCAGGCCGAAGCTCGAAATATTCGGGAAAAGATAAAACGCGCCCTCGGCCAGCAGACACGTGATGCCGGGGATTTTGTTGAGCTCGGCGTGCAGGAATTTCCGGCGGCGGTCGAAGGCCACGAGCATCGTCTTCAACGCCGCCGCGGTCTTTTCCTTTTCCTTCAAGGCCGCGAGCGCACCGTATTGCGCGAACGTCGTGACATTCGATGACATCTGACTCTGCAGTTCCGAAATCGCCTTGGCGATCGGCGCCGGTGCCACCGTCGTGCCGATGCGCCAGCCCGTCATCGCGTAAGTCTTAGAGAAGCCGGCGACCACGATCGTGCGGGCCTCCGCTTCCTTGCTGAAGGTCGCCACGCACGAAGGCGTCGCGCCGTCGTAAACGAGATGTTCGTACATCTCGTCGGAAAGGATGTAGAGGTTGTGCTTGAGCGCGACCGCCACGATCGCCTCGAGTTCGCGGCGGGAATAAACCGCGCCAGTGGGATTCGACGGCGAATTGAGGATGAGCAGCTTTGTCTTCGGGGTGATGGCCGCTTCGAGTTGGGCGGGCGTCAGACGAAAACCGGAGCGATCGTCGGCGAGGACGATCTTCGGCACCGCACCGGCCAGTTTCACCATCTCGGGATAGCTCACCCAGAACGGCGCCGGCACGATCACTTCGTCGCCGGGCGAACACGTGGCCAAGACGCCGAGGTAGCACGAAAATTTTCCGCCCGGACTGACGATCACCTGCGACGGCGCGACCTTCAAATTGTAATCGCTGCCGTAACGTTCGGCGATCGCTTGGCGCAACGGCTCGATTCCAGGCGTGGGCGCGTACTTCGTCTTGCCGGCCTTCAGCGCGGCGATGCAGGCGTCCTTGATGTGCTCCGGCGTATCGAAGTCGGGTTCACCCGCGGCGAAACCGCACACGTCCTCACCGGCGGCCTGGAGGGCTTTGGCCTTGGCGTCGACCGCGAGGGTCGGTGAAGGCGCGACATTGAGAGCCCAGGCGGAGAGGGGAAGCGGCAGGTTGGACATCGGCGTAAAGAGATGCCCAAAAAAGAACCGGCGCGAGCAAAGGCAAGCCCCGGTGCAAGCGGCAGGCGCTCTAATTAGAAATGGTCATCGCGGAGCGCGCCGTAGTCATCGAGTTGGATGGCTCCGTCGCTGCACGGCTTGTCGTAAAAAATCAAAACACGCCCCGCGCTAAGCCGGCAATTTTCCCGACGCGGCCGCCTTCGCCCCGCCGTTTTCGGCCTCCGCTCAGCGCGCGACTTTTTTCTTCGAGGCTCCGGCCGCTTTCACGGGCAGACTCTCGAGGGCCAGACGGATCAACTCGCCGACACTACCGTCGTTTTGGCGAGCGCAACGTTTCAGCAGCGTGCGCTGGGCGGCGCTCACTCGGACGGAAATCTGGCGATGGGGATCCCGATCGAATTCGCAGCTCGCGAAATCGAATTGCTCGATGGCCAAGCGCACGACCTCACTGGCGGTCTTTAGGGCGTGACCTTTGCGGCAGGTTTCAATTTTCGCGATCAGCGACTCGGGGAGATCAAACGTGAGCGGGGCAGAGACCGGGGGTTTACGCGAAGCCATGATTGGAGCAGGAGTAAAGAAAACGAACGGACAGATAAAGCCATAGGCACCGACGGCGCGGCAATTAAAATAAGCGAAGAGAGCGCCAAGCGAATTTTCGGGGAGCGGAACGCTTGAGCGCTTCGGCTTGGATCTGGGAAAGCCCGGTTCGCCTTCGACGCCGCCAGCGGCGGGTAAACTTCATCGCTTCCGCTTCGCGGAAAATATCATTCAGGACCCGGCGCCCGACTGTAGGCGTTGCCGAACCCAAGCGTAAGCCTCGGCCGGAGCGGCCACCATCGCGGCGGCCCGACGCTCGATTTCAGCCGCGGGTGCGCGCCCGTGCGTGATGAGTAACGTGTCGACGCTCAGATGTGCGCCACCGATTACGTCGACATCGGCATCGCCCATAAAAAGCGTGTGCGCAGGCTCAACCGCGAGGATACGCAAGATTTCACGCAAACCCGTGGGGTCGGGCTTGTGACTGGTGAAATCATCGCCGCACACCATCGCGGAGAAGAAATCTTCCAAGCCGTGCACCGCGAGCAACGGCAGGGTGCTGGCTCGATCGCGCCCAGTCCAAATCGCTAGTTTCATTTGCTGGCGACGCAGTTCGTTCAGCAAATCCAATGCGCCGGGAAACAATTGGATAAGCTCCGGATGATCGGCATGAAACTGCCGCAGGCGCACCATCGCCTCCGGCACGTGCTGCGGATCAGAGATAAGCATCGGAAAAATTTTTTCCGGCGGACCGCCGAGGGCCGCAAACGTCTCCATCGTGGGCCGGCCGCCAAACGGCTCGAGTGCATGCTGGAACGCGCGCAAAACCAGCGGCAGGCTGTCGAACAGCGTGCCGTCGAGATCGAAGATCACCGCCTGAATCGGTCGCCCAGGGATCATGGGCTGAACCCCTTGATCAGGTCGGCCCGCGGTGCCGCAATCTCATCGGCCAGCCGCCCCGGCTCGAAAATTACCGAACCCAGATCGAGATTCAACGCGGCCGCAGTCACAAGGAGACGGGTTTTGTCGTGCGTGACCTCGTTGCGGAAATCGACCGACTTCAACATCCACTGCTCGTCAATTTTCTTCAGTTCGCCCAGCGTCAGCGTGGCCAGCACCCGTCCGTCGATACCACGGCGTTCCGCCTGCATCATGGCGTTAAACTGCGTGTCGAGATAGGCGCGAACTGTGCTCGCTTCGGGATGAGCCTGCGCAAACGCCGGTGGCGATTGAAACACATAGGCGAAAGCCGGACGGCCGCGGACGCGTTCGAGGCGGGGAAGACCGGCATCCGTCCAATACAGATAAGGCATCAGCAGATCGAACGCAGAGATATCAACGCCCGGGAGGAGCGGAGCCAGCAGGCTGGCGTTACCGAGCGGGGCAGGCCGCCGGTTCACGAGCCCCCACGCCGCGGCCGTCAGACCATTCTGCAGCAACCAGCGCTGCGTCACGCCCGCCGCATCGACGAGATGCACGCGTGTGATTGCGCCCTGGTCATTATGGGAACCCCAGATTTGTCCCCGATACACTTTTTCTTCGCCCCGGCGCGGCAACGCATGCAGCTCAAACTCGAGGTAGTATTTTCCGGGGATCGCAGCTTCGCGAAATTTAGCCAGGATCTCCCGCGATTTCGCCGCGTCGGGTAGGCCGACTTGCGCCAGCTCAGGCGGTGCGGAGGCGTTGGGCGCCGCAGCCCACGAAACGCCAGCCGCGGTAGCCAGGATTATAAAGCAAAACGCCCGCCAGATTAAGGCGGGCGTCGATTCAAAAACCTTGGCCATGGATTATTTCTTCGGCGCGGGCGCTTCGCTCGACGGCGCGGGCGCGGCGGCTGAAGTTGGAGCCGCCGTGGCAGGAGCGACCGGCACCGTCATGGGCATGACCGGTATCGCGGTGACGGGAGCCGGCGCGGCGACGGGCACGTTGATCGTCGGCAGCGCGTTGTTGGAATTTACGCTCGCGTGTTTGCGTTCGTAGATGCGTCCGAGATAGAGCGCGAAGGCGAGGACGAAGAAGGCGACGGCACCGTTGATGGTCGCTTTCGAAAGGACGTTGCCGGTATCCGCGCCGAACGCGGCTTCGGCCATGCCGCCGCCCATGGCCGCGCCCATGCCGCCGTCGGATTTGGCCTTCTGGGCCAGCACCACCAGAATGAGAAACAGGGAAACGAGGATGAGGATGAACGTAAGAATACCGAGGACGATGCTCATGGGAAAGGAAGAGTGAATTCGGCGAACGGGGGTTTTGTCAATGGCGGGCTTGGAGGGCCTGTCACACCCGTCGGTGCGCACCACCCCGCAGAAGTAGCGCGGCGCTTTGGCCCGCGGGCCGCAGCGGCGCGCTACGGGAGAGAGCTCACGATTCCACGCCCAGCTTTTCGAGGAGACGCTGCAGGTCGTCGTTGCCGCGGTACTCGATCACGATGCGCCCCTTCTTGGGCGTGTGCAGCACCGCGACCCGGGCGCCCAGATGCGAGGTCAGTTTCTTCTCGATCCCCGCGACGGCGACCGCGTCCTGTGCGGGCAGTTTGCGCGCACGCGCGATCGGGAGCTTGGAGTTGCCCGTCGCCTTCGCGGTGTGCACGAGCTTCTCCGTCGCGCGGACGCTGAGGCCGTCCTCGATCACGCGGCGAACGAGGACCGTGCGCTGGGCCGGATCTTCGACGCCGAGCAAAACCTTGGCGTGGCCAACGCTGAGGAGACTTTTGGCGATGTAGCCCTGAATATCGGCGTCGAGCGACAGGAGCCGGAGCGAATTCGCCACGGAAGCGCGCCCCTTCCCCACCCGTTCGGCGGCGGTTTCCTGGGTGAGGTCAAAATCACGGATCAAGCTGGCGTAACCGTGGGCCTCCTCGATCGCGTTGAGCCCTTCGCGCTGCAGATTCTCGATCAGACCAAGCGCGGCCGCGGAGGCGTTACTCGCCTCGACGAGACGCGCCGGGATGGCCTTGATTTTGAGTTTTTGGAACGCACGCCAGCGGCGTTCGCCGGCGATGAGCTCGAATTTTTCACCGTGTTTGCGCACGACGATGGGCTGGAGCAGACCTTCCGCCCGGATGCTCTCGGCTAGCTCGTTGAGTTGTTCGATCGGAATCTCACGACGGGCCTGATACGGACTGGGCACGATCAGATGTACGGCAATTTCGTGGTAACCGGGCGCTCCGTTGGCGGCAACGGCCACTGGCGTCGTCGACGCGGGCGCAGCCGTAGCCGCGAGGGGCGAAGGTGCAGCAGGAGCAGCAGGTTTGGCGGCGGCAATGAGACCTCCGAGGCCACGACCGAGACGGGATTTGGGGGCAGCAGACATTTTATTTGGCAGCAGGAGTCGGAGCAGAGACAGGGACGATGAGGGTTTGGCCGGGCTGGATCCGCGAGGGATCGGAAATCTTGTTGGCGTTGATGATGTCCGCCTGTTTCGCGCCGGTCTTCTTGGCGATCAAGGCGAGCGAGTCACCTTTTTGCACTGTGTAACTGACGCTATCCTTGGGAAAATCATTGGTGAATGTCGGGGCCGCAGCGGGAACCGTCGGGCGGGTGGCTTGGACCTTGGCGAGGGAGTCGAGTGCGACGTTGGTCGCGTTCGCGAGCTTTTCCATCTGCACGCCGACTTGCTGCAACGTCTCGGTCTTCGAGCTGGCGATCGCGGACTTCAGGTTGCGATTCAGATCCGCGATGGCCTCGTTGAGCTGGAAGACCGTGGCAAAATTTCTTTCGACCGACCCGGCCTTGCCGCGCAGCTCGTGGTTTTCGCGTTCGAGTTGTTCCACTTTGAGCGAAAGCGCCCCGAGGCGCTGCGAAAGATCGCGGACATCTTCCCGCAGGTTCGCCAGATCGGCCTGAGGGAATGCGGGGGAAACGAGACCAAAAACGACTAAAACGCCAGCAAGCCGGCGGTACGAAAACAAGCGCATGGGCCTAAGCTTGGAAAATGCGGGCACGAAAACAAGCGGCTTGTGCGGCCGGTCGATCGGTTCGAGCGAATACGTAGAGATTTGAGTTTTAGGCGGCGAAAATTCCTTCCACGCTCCCCGCATGAACTACCCCTCGTTCGCCCGCTTCTTTGCCGTCGCTTGTGCATTGGCTGTCCGGTTAAGCGCCCAGAGTTTCACGCCGGAACCCGGCTTCACCGCGCTTTTCAACGGCCGGGATCTCACCGGCTGGCACCATAAGGATCCCGCCACCTTCGTCGACGGTCCGGCGCTCGATGGCAAAAACGATCCGGGCGACGGACGTTACTCGATCAAGGACGGCGCGCTCGTGGGCAACGATCAGAAGGCGGAAAAGGGCCGCGTGCTTCTGTGGACGGCAAAAGAGTTTAAGGGCAATTTTGTCGTGCGCTTTGAATTTAAGGCCGCCGAGAAAACCGACGGCGGGCTTTTCTTCAACAAGACCCAGCTCCAATGCGGCGACTACAGCAGCTACGCCTACAAAAACTGCAAAGCCTACCGCCCGCTCGACTGGAACGCGATCGAGGTGACCGTCCAAGACGGCGTCGCCCGCGCCACGTGCAACGGCGAGCTGCTCACCGATTCCCTGAAAATCGTCGAGCCGGGCCAGCTCGGTTTCGAAAGCGATAAAGGTGCGATCAGTTATCGCAGCCTCCGGTTCAAAACACTGCCATAGGCGAGCGCTGCGACCCGACGATCCCGCCGGAGCCATATAATAGAGCGCATCTAAAACTTATGTTTTCAACGTAGCAGAGGCCGTGGGGTTTACCCGCCACTGGCGGCGCCAGAGACAACCATGCTTTCGGAGGATCTCCTCCGAACCGCCCCCTGTTCCGCTAGCCTAGAATTCTGATGCGGGGCTTTTGAAACTCCCTTCAACAATTCGTCGCTCCAGACTTGGCGTCGAGCAGGCGTTCGCCATGTTGGCCTCCTTAAAGTTTCTTTTCATTCCTCTATTATGAAACGTTTACCCCTGTACCTGTTCTCCGCGCTTCTCGCCTCTCACGGACTCCGCGCCGTCGATAGCCCGCCGGCTCCGACCAAAGTCGACGGCTACACTTTCGTTAAAACCGTCGGCGATCTTTCCGAGTACACCCTCGATTCCAACGGGCTCAGCGTGTTGCTCATGCCCGAGCACTCGAGTCCTACGCTCACCTTTATGGTGACGTATCGCGTCGGCTCGAAAAACGAAGTCACCGGCACAACCGGATCGACCCACCTCCTCGAGCATCTGATGTTCAAGGGGACCGAGAAATTTCTTCGCTCCAAAAACACCGGGGTCGATCAGCTCTTGGAAAAAACCGGCGCGCAATACAACGCCACAACGTGGCTCGATCGCACCAATTACTACGAAAACATGGGCAGCGAACACCTCGCGCTCGCCGTTGAAATGGAGGCCGATCGCATGCGCCACCTCCTGCTCCTCGACACCGACCGCCAGCCCGAGATGACCGTCGTGCGCAACGAATTCGAACGCGGCGAAAATTCGCCGTTCCAAGCGCTCATCAAGGAAATCTTCCAGGCCGGCTTTGTCGCCCATCCGTACCACCATTCCACCATCGGCTGGCGCAGCGACATCGAGAAAGTCTCCATCGAGAAACTCCGCGAATTCTACGATACGTTTTACTGGCCGGACAACGCCACCGTGTCGGTCATCGGCGACTTTCAGCCGGCCGACGCCCTCGGCCTGATCAAAAAATTCTACGGCGTCTATCCCCGCGCACCGAAACCGATCCCGACGGTCTACACCGAGGAGCCCGAACAGACCGGTGCGCGTCGCGTCATCGTTAAACGCGCCGGCCAGCTGGGCGTGGTGGCCATCGGTCACAAGATTCCCGCCGCCACGCACCGCGACTACGCCGCGTACGCCATGCTCAGCGCCATTCTCGCCGACGGAAAAAACAGCCGCCTCTACAAGGCGATCACCGACAAAAATCTTTCGACCGGAGTGCAGTCGTTCGCCGGTTTCAACCACGACACCTCGATGCACATCATCTTCGTGCCGCTCGCTCCCGGCGCACTGCACGATCAAGTGGAAAAAATCGCGCTCGAGGAAATTGACCGTCTGAAAAAGGACGGTGTGACGGAAGCCGAGCTGCAGGCCGCGATCGCCAAGACCCTCGCCGACGCCGCCTTTCAACGCGACGGCTCCTTCGCCATCGCCGGCAATCTGAACGAGTGCATCGCCGCTGGCGATTGGTCGCTCTTCTACAATCTCGAAGTCG
The DNA here is from genome assembly GCA_903919985.1 of uncultured Opitutia bacterium. GTDB lineage: Bacteria > Verrucomicrobiota > Verrucomicrobiia > Opitutales > Opitutaceae > Tous-C4FEB. Next base: position 7,935 of record CAIXKG010000077.1, read on the forward strand.
CCACGAAGAAGGTCACCGCCGCCGACGTGAAGCGCGTCGCCAACGAATTCATGAACGTCGACCAGAGCACAACCGGTTGGTTCGTTCCCACTCAGCCCGGCGCGCCCAAGAAATAATTTTCAAATTCAATTCTCCCGATGAAAACCGTTTCCCGTCTCTGCCTCCTCGCCGTCTGCTCCGCCGCGATTCTTTCCGCCCAACCCCAAACTCAAAATCTAAAACCCGGAACCGGCGCGAGCGGCATCGCCGCCCGCGCGATTCGCACGAAGATCGCCGGCCTCGACGTCATCGCCTACCCGACCGGCGTGAAAGAAGTCGTCACCATCAAGGCCTCGCTGCCGGCCGGCGACGCGTTCGCCGGCGAAGGCAATGTCGCCATCCCTACCCTCACCAGCATGCTGCTCGATCAGGGCACGACAAAACAGGACAAGTTCGCCATCGCGGAAAAACTCGAATCCGTCGGCGCAACGATCGACTTCACCGTCGGCACCCAGATGGCCGAAATCAGCGCCAAGTGCCTCAAGAAGGACGTCGCCCTGGTCATTGGACTCATCGCCGAACAACTCCGGACCCCCGCGCTGACGGCCGAGGAATTCGACAAGGCCAAGAAACAATTCATCGGGGGACTGCAACGCCAGTTGGAGGACACGAACTTCCGCGCGACCGATGCTTTCACGCGGGCCGTCTATCCGCTCGGCCATCCCAACCACAACCCGTCTCCCGCCGAGTACGTTGCCGCCGCCGAGAGCGCGAAGCTCGAAGACGTGGTCGCCTTCCATAAGAAATATTATGGCCCCGCACATTGTACGGTCGTCGTCGTCGGCGACCTCGACATCCCGCAAATCCAAAGCGAACTGGGCAAGGCATTCGCCGGCTGGACGGGAGGTGTCGCCCTCATTCGCCCCGCCAAGGCGACCACGACGGACGCGTCACGCGATCAGAATGTTTTCATGCCGGAAAAAACCAGCGTCACGGTGGTCATGGGCCAAACCAGCGGCCTGCGCTACAGCGATCCCGATTATCAAGCGCTACGTGTTGCCACCGCCATTCTAGGCAGCGGCTTTACGGGTCGCCTGATGGCGAACGTTCGCGACAAGGAAGGTCTCACCTACGGCATCAGTTCGAGTCTCGCGCATGATACGTTCAGCGACGGCGATTGGAAAATTCAGGCCACATTTTCCCCTGCTCTCATGGAGAAAGGCATCGCGTCGACCAAGCGTCAGCTCACGAGCTGGTATGAAACCGGAGTCACGAGCGATGAAGTGGAACGCCGCAAAAGCAATCTGGTGGGCAGTTTCAAAGTCGGCCTCGCCACGACCGACGGGCTCGCCGGCGCGATGCTCAGCGCAGTCCATCGCGGCTACGATGTAAGCTGGCTCGACGAATATCCGGGGAAGGTTAACGCCCTCACCACCGACCAGGTAAACGGCGCCATCAAAAAATATCTGAAGCCGGAAAATTTCTACGTAGTCAAAGCCGGCACCGTGCCCGGCGGCGCGCCCGCAACGAAGTGATCGTGTAAGGCCGGAGACCGGAGCTAACGGAATTTTAGCCCCAAAAAGGCCCAAAAAATCCGTCGGCTTCGGCGAACCGCAAATACGCCTGAGGGCGCGCGGTGATCAGGGGCCTAGGGCACAAATATTTTTGAGCCTCGGCGTGGCCAATGCTCCGAGGTCTGAATTCACGTCGGCGATTCCAAGCCCAACTCCCGCCATTCGATTTTGGCGCAGCGCGTTGTCGCGCAAAACGGGCACGGTCGCGTGCAGCTCCTGCTCCCGGGCGCGGGTCTCGACGACGAAACTTGATCGACCAGACCGAACGCGCGCATTCAACGGGGCGATTTCTTCTCGTTCATCATTGGCTCAAAAGCACGCGCCGGCAGAGCCCTTTCCATCAGACCTGGAACCGCCTCAGCACTTCGTGCGCCGCACCGAGCCTGCGCCGGGACAGGCCGTGCTCGATTGGCAAACGCTGACCAAACATCCCGAGTTGCACTGAATTCGAATCCCGCCGAGCGAGCACAACTTACACCCGGCCCACCACCAACGACGCGTTGGTGCCGCCGAAGCCAAAACTGTTCGCCAGCGCGTAATTCACCGGCCTGGACACCGCCACGTTTGCGGTGAAGTTCAGCCCGAGCGCGGCACACGTCGGATCAATTTTTTCCAAATTGATTGTCGGCGGAATCACGCCGTGGTGCACCGCCAGCGTGGCGGCCAGCGCTCCGAGCGCCCCCGCGCCACCGAGCAAGTGACCCGTCATCGATTTCACGCCGCTCACGTGCAGCGCGGATTTGTTTGTGGCGAAAACGGCCGCGATCGCCGCCGCCTCCTCGCCGTCGCCGCCAGGAGTCGAGGTCGCGTGCGCAGAAACATAATCCACTTTCGCGGGAGAAACCCCGGCGTCCGCCAACGCCTGCACCATCGCCCGCCGCGAGCCTTCCGCTTCGGGCGCCAGCGCCGATAAATGATACGCATCGCCGGAGGCCGCGTAACCGCTGAGCTCGGCATAAATCCGGGCGCCACGAGCCTTCGCGTGCTCGTATTCTTCCAATACAAACGCCACCGCACCCTCGCCAATCACGAAGCCGTCGCGATCCACATCGTAGGGCCGCGAGGCCTTTTCGGGCGCATCGTTGCGCGTCGAAAGCGCACGCATCTGCGCAAACGCGCCGACCGAAAGCGGGCTGATCGCCGCCTCGGAACCGCCCGCGATCATCACGTCAGCCTCGCCGCGCTGGATGACGCGCAAGGATTCGCCGAGCGAATGCCCGCTGGTCGCGCAGGCCGCGGTGTTGCTCATGTTAGGCCCCCGCGCGTCGAGTAGGATCGCGAGTTGTCCCGACAAAATATTCGGCGCGACCTGCAAAATGAAAAACGGGGAAATCTTGCGAAAACCGCCCGTCTTCCAGGTGTCGTGCATCGCCTCGATTTCCGGCAGGCCGCCGAGGCCCACGCCCATGTTGATGGCCAGCCGCTCCGCGGGCATCGTCGCCCGCACGGCATCGAGACCAGAATCGACGTACGCTTCGAGTCCCGCGCCCAAACCGAGATGAGTGAAGCGACCTAGTTTTTTTACTTCCTTCGGTGAGAGCGCCGCCGTCACCGGCTCGCCCGCCGCGCCGCGGGGATGAACCGGAGTCGCGATCGGTTTTGTCGGATCAAAATTCTTCACCTCGCCCGCGATTTGGGCCGTGCACGCGGTGGCGTCGAAACGCGTGATCCGGCCAATCCCGCTCCGCCCCGCCGTCAGAGCAGCCCACGTGTCCGCCACGGAATTCCCCACCGGCGTCACCGCGCCCAATCCCGTGATCACCACCCGACGACGATTTTGCTGTGTTGTACTCATAAAATTTGCCCGCGCGGTCACGCCGCTCCGAGGTAGGGCGCGTTATCCTTAACGCGCCGGTTACGCTCAGCTCTTCCCGTGAACTCGAATCGCTGCGGCGGGTTAAGGATAACCCGCCCTACCTTCGAATCAGTTGCTCGCGGCATCGCTTTCACCGGCAGAACTCCTCCCGCAACATGCGCCGGGCCGAACTCAGCAGCGCATCGCTCCGCGCCGGCGTATCGGCCGCACGCGCAAACAGCAGCGCGCCCACGAGCGAACTCATCAAATGGGTCACGAGATCGCGGTTCTTCTCCGGGTCGCGGGCGAGCCGCAGCGCCGCGCACAAGCGATCGAGATGGCGCGCAAATCCTTTCGCGTAACCGGAACGACCCGCGCTATCGAGCCGCGCCATATCCGCGCCTACCGTCACCACGAGACAGCCCGAGCCGCGATTGTCGCGATGCCGCGCCGAAAGATAGCTATCAATCAACAGCCGCGCCCGCTTCGCGCCCGTGGGGCGCGCCGCGATCCGGTCGAGATTCTCGACCGCGGCGTCGAAGGCATCGGCACACGCCTCCGCGACCAGTTCGGCCTTGTCGCTGAAGTGCGCGTAAAATCCGCCATGCGTCAGTCCCGCCCGCCGCATGACCTCGTCCACGCCCGTCCCCTCGACCCCCCGCTCGCGAAACGCCGCGCTCGCCGCCGCGACGATGCGGTGACGGGTGATGCGTTTATGATCGGGCGCGTAACGCATGGATTGAGGCGATCAACGTTGGCATGACGCTCGTCATATCAACCCAAAAGGTAGGGTGATTATCAAATCGCAGTCTCAGCGTAGCGGAAGCCGTGCGGCATTCGAAAGTCTCTCGCGCCACGCCGGCGCGTTCCGCCGCGCGAAATTCGATTCGAGGCTTTTAGATCGGTTAAACCAAAAACGTAGCCGCCGAATGCGGCAGGCAGAGACGCCTGCCGCTACACCATACCGCGACGGAAAAAACTTAAACCGCTCTACACGCCATCGCCGCGCAGAAACGTCGCCTCGGCTTTGACATCCCGCGCTGCGCCCGCTTTCCTCCG
>CAIXKG010000078.1 GCA_903919985.1 uncultured Opitutia bacterium
CTCCATCGTCAACCAAGCAAAACTCGCCGGCGCGCCGCGGTTCGGTCTCGTGATGCAACCGGGGTTTAGCCACCGCGCCGTCGCGCCCAGCTCATCGCGGGGCACATGAGTATGTCCGTGCAGTACCACGTTAAACCCCAGCGGCGCGCGCCTCGGTGGAATATGGGTCAGATAAAATTTTATACCTTCTCGTTCAAGTTCGAGCGCGATCGGCCATGCCGGATAAAAATCGTTGTTCCCCTGCACCACGCGCAGCGGTTTTCCCAGTTGCTCGAATTCCACGAGCGTCTCGGGCGCACACACGTCGCCGAGATGCCAGATCTCATCCGCCGAGCGCAGTCGCGACGGAAGGGTGGCCGGAAATAAATCGTGCGTGTCGGCGATGACAGCGATGCGCATAGCGACGGACCGTGGCAATTTCGCCGCCGTTTGACAGCGGTTTTTCCGCGTCGAGACGCACCGCGCCTACCGTGCTTCGCGCGCTCGCTCGGCCGGAGCTCCAGAACTGTTGGCCACAAAGAGGCCACAAAGATTGCTCCGCCTGCACCGATGTCACCCGCGCACCTAGGGGCGCAGTCAGTTCTCAGCCGGAGCCAGCGAAAATCTCGCGCCTGGTTGTGCTTAAACGATGTAGCGGCAGGCGTCCCTGCCTGCCGAAACGAGGGCGCAGAACCCGGCAGGTAGAAACGCCTGCCGCGACCCAAAACGACCAAGGGAAAACTGAAACCGCTCAATCCCGATCCAACATTCTTTAGATCTAGCCGGCTTCCTGCTCCACCTTCCCTTCGATTTGATCGGAGTGAACTTAGCCGCGCGGCCAGCTTGGCCTTTCGGGCTGTTTTTCATGATGAGGGATTGGTCTCGGTTTTACGGGTTAAAAGGACCGCGCGACCGACCAATAGAGGCCCAGCCCAGCTCCAAATTGGCGGATCTTTCGGGTCGATTCCTTCAAATCGAAACGCGATGCGCCTCGCGGGCGAAAAAAGGTTACCCTTATGAGTACTGGGCTAAAACCGCAACGCCGGCCCGGCGCGTTTTGGAGATTCCAGATTCTCGGCTGAAAATCTTGATTTCGAACCGACCCACTGCCGGACCAAACCGCGCCTTGACACCCCGGCAGCGGTTCGGCACTTCAGTCACCTCTAATCGCTCACGCATCATGCAACCCACCTTCCGCCCGCATCGCAAGAAACGCGCCCGCAAGATCGGCTACCGCGCCCGTATGGCCACTAAAGGCGGCCGTAAAGTCATCAAGGCCCGCCGTCTTAAGGGTCGCAAGCGTCTGACCGTCGTCTGAGTCCGCGCTGGCTCGTCCGCGTTCGTTTAACCGCCGCGGTCCCATGCGTTTCCGCCCTGAGCAGCATCTCCGCCGCCAGGACGAGATTCGCGCCGTGCGCGCCGAGGGCCGGCGTTTTGACGCCCGCGCTTTCACCGCTTGGTGGCTGCCTCGCGCCTCGGGGTCGACCGCTGAAATTTCCCGGCCGCGCGCGTGCGTCATCGCCTCGACCGCCGCCGTCGGCCACGCCATTTTGCGCAACCGCGCTAAACGCCGTCTGCGCGAACTTTTCCGCCAGCATCAGGCTCTTCTCCCCGCCGGCTGTGATTATCTCTTCATCGCCCGCGCCGCGATGAACCAACGCCCTTTCCCGGAACTCGAAAAGATTTTTATCAACGCCTGCGCTCAGATCGCCGCAGCCGTGGTGGTTCTGCCCAAACATGACTGAGCGCTGGACCGCATTTTTCGTCAGCATCGCCCGGCTACCCGCCGCCGCGCTACTCGAGCTCATCCGGTTCTACCAGTTTGCGGTTTCACCGGCGCTCCGGATCGTTGGCGGCCCCACCTGCGGCTGTCGCTTTGCTCCGACCTGCTCGCACTACGCCGCGGAGGCCGTCACCGTTCATGGCGTGGTGGCCGGCAGCTGGCTCGCCACCCGGCGCCTGCTAAAGTGCACGCCACTACATCCCGGCGGTTTCGATCCCGTGCCCAAAGCGCGCCGCAGCGCGCCAACCTGCGTCCAAGTCAACGCGACCGCCCGACGCTGATCCGATTTTCTTCAATGGACAAAAAGAACACCTTCCTCGGCGCCTTCTTCATCATCGCCGCCTTCGCCAGTCTGTACCTCAGCCAGCGCCTGTTCCCGCACCAGCCCGCGACGCCCGCGGCCGTGCGCGCGGCGGTGGCCGAGCAGACCGCGAACACGGCCGCGGCTCCCGCCACGGCCGCAACCGGCGCCGCCGCGACGCCCACCGTAAGCGGCGGGCCGCAGGCCGCGTTCGCCGCGACCAGCACCGAACACGCGGGGGCCAAGGTGACCATTTTGGAGAATGATTTCATTGCCGTGCGTTTCACGGATTTCGGCGGGGCGGTCAGCGACGTCGCCCTGAAAAAATACCCCGCCGCGCAAGGCCGGCCGGATGCGTTTATCTTCAACGAACTTCACGCCGACCCGATGCTGGCGTTCACGGAATTTCCCGGCCTCGATCGCGCCACGCGGTACGACATCGTTTCCCAAACCGCGTCGGAAATCGTTTTCCGCGCCGTGCTCGACGGCAAACTCGAGGTCACGCGCCGGTACATCCTCGCCCCGAGCGCAGGAGAAAAATCCGATCCCTACCAGTTGCGGCACGAGACGACCTTTCGGAATCTGACCGCGCAGACGGGCGCTCCGCTGCGGGTCAGCCTCGCACTTGGCACCGCGGCGCCGGTGAATGCCCTCGATGCCGGCCTGCAACTCAGCACCGGCTACGCCGGCCCCGACGCCCAGAAATTCATCGCGCGTTCGAAACTTGAAGGTGGCAGCGGCTTCTTCGGCATCGGCGCCAGCGAAGCGCAATCGTCGATCGCGAGCGGCGGTCCCATCGCGTGGGCCGCGGTGAAAAACCAGTTCTTCGCCAGCATCCTCACGCCCGACGAACCCGGCACTGGTCTCGTCACGCGGCGGGTGAAGCTGCTCGCCGCGCTACCCGACACCGATCACAACGCCTACGGCATCGCCGGGGTTGCGCAGTTCGACGTCAAGCCGCTCGCGGCCGGCGGCACGGCGGCACTCGCGGGAAATTTCTATGTCGGGCCGAAGGAATACAAGCGACTCGCGAACACCGACGTTTTCAAGGCCGACCAGGACAAGGTCATGGAGTATGGCTTTTTCAAATTCTTCGCGCAGCTGCTCGTCACGTTGATGAACTGGATGCACAGCGTGATCCCGAACTGGGGCCTGGCGATCGTGCTCAGCACGCTCATCCTCAAGATCCTTTTCATCCCGGCCACGGTGGCCTCCACGCGTTCGATGAAACGCATGGCGCAGCTCCAGCCGGAGCTCGCCGCCATCAAGGAGAAGTTCAAGGACAACCCGCAGAAGCAGCAGATGGCCACCATGGCGCTCTTCAAGGAGCGTAAGGTCAACCCGGTCGGCGGCTGTCTGCCCCAGCTGCTGACGATGCCGTTCTTCCTCGGCTTTTATTCGATGCTGCAAAGCACCGCGGAACTCCGCTACGCGCCGTTCCTGTGGGCGCACGACCTTTCCGCGCCTGATACGATCATGCATCTCGGCGGACTGCCGCTGAACATTCTGCCCCTGCTGCTTGGCGTCACCATGGTCGTCCAGATGCGCATGACTCCGACGTCTCCGACGATGGATCAAACGCAGGCCACGATGATGAAATTCATGCCCGTGATTTTCACGCTGTTCTGTTACAACCTGCCGGCCGCGCTCTCGCTCTATTCGACGACCAACGGTCTTTTCACGATCGCGCAGATGATGATCATCAACCGCCTGAAAGACCCCGCCATCGGTCCCATCGCCGTCGCAAACGCGCTCAGCGGCAGCAAGCCGGTGAAGAACGTAACACCGAAGAAGAGGTAGTCCGCCGCGCCGCTGATGGACGGCTGCGACCGTTTGGGGCTTCGGGGTTCCTCAGCCCAGGAATTTCGTAGTTGGGAATTTTCGGTTCACCCCCCGCGAAACCCAAAGCCCAAGACTCGAAACCACGGGTTGGTTTCTTGCCTCGCGCGCGTCTCGTTCGTTATTAAGTTTTCTCCATGACCGACGAGCCCGAGGCTTCCGCTGCCGCGCCCGTCGTCCCGCGCCATCTCGCGCCGGACGACGTCGGCCTCGTTGTGCCGCGCGATTTCGTTTATCCGCGCCCCTTCACGTTCAAGAACGGCCAGCAGCTCGACGGCCTCACGCTGCGCTACGAAACCTACGGCACGCTCAACGCCACACGGGACAACGCCGTGCTCATCTGCCACGCCCTCAGCGGCAATCACCACTGCGCCGGCTGGAATTCACCCACCGATAAAAAACCTGGCTGGTGGAACAACCTCATCGGCCCCGGCAAGGCCGTCGACACGCGCCGCTTCTTCGTGGTCTGCGCCAACGTTCCCGGCGGCTGCTCCGGCTCCAGCGGCCCGTCTTCCACGAATCCCGCCACGGGCGAACCTTACGGCCTCCGTTTCCCCGCCCTTACCATCCTTGACATGGTGCGCGCGCAAAAACTTCTGCTCGACCACCTCGGCATCGCAGAACTCCACACCGTGATCGGCGGCTCGATGGGCGGCATGACCGCGATGCTCTTCGCCATCGAGTTTCCCCGCTTCACTCGCCGCCTGCTCGCGATGGCCACCACCGCGCGGGAAGGCGCCCAAGCGATCGCCTTCAACGAAGTCGGTCGCCAGGCCATCATGCAGGATCCGGGCTGGAACAACGGCGATTATACCCGCGACGGCGGCCCGCGCGTCGGCCTCGCGATCGCACGCATGATGGCGCACATCACCTATCTCAGCGACGCCAGCATGGACCGAAAATTCGGCCGCCGCACCATTCAATCCCGCGCCAAGAGTCCACAGCTCAGCGCGGAGCTGCCGCCCGCCGCCGGCGGCCAACCTAGCATCGCCGCCGCAGCGGATTTCAATCTCCAGTTCGAAGTTGAGAGCTACCTGCGCCATCAGGGCCAGACGTTCATCAACCGCTTCGACGCGAATTCATACCTCTACATCACGCGCGCCCTCGACCAGTTCGACCTCGATCACGCCTACGGCTCCCTCGAGCAAGCCTTCGCGCCCGTGCAAGCTGAGTCCCTCGTCGTCGGCTTCACCAGCGACTGGCTGTTCCCGCCCGAGCAAAACCGGGCCATCGCCCTCGCCCTCCTCCGCGCCGGCAAACGCGCCAGCTACGCCGAACTCTCCACCGATCTCGGCCACGATTCTTTTCTCCTCGAGAGCGACGAACTCTACGCTCTCATCCGCGGCTTCCTCGACCGCCCGCAACCCAATCAGTTCGACTTTACGATCTGAATATCGCCCACGGTACCCACGGAAAACACGGAATGAAAACAACCCGCCGGCCTTTCCCCGCCTTGTTCGCGAGCACTCCCTATTCCGTGTGTTGCGTGGGTAATGTCTCATCCCCTGCCGTATGACCAAGCTCGTCGAAAAGCGTACGGTCGACATGCAGATCATCGGTGACTGGGTGGAACCGCAAACGCGCGTGCTCGATCTTGGCTGCGGCCGCGGCGAGCTGCTCGATTACCTCGTGCAGACAAAACAGGTTTCCGCCCTCGGCGTGGATCTCGATTTCTCGCGCGTCACCGCCTGCGTCCTCCGGGGCGTGCCGGCCTATCAGGGCGACATGATTACGTGCATGGCGGCGTTTCCAGAAAAACATTTCGACCGCGTGATCTGCTCGCGCACGGTGCAGGAGCTGCACAATCCCGCCGCCGTCATCGCGGAGGCGCTGCGGGTCGCGCGCTCAGTCACCGTGGGCTTCGTCAACCACGCCTTCTGGAAAAACCGGCTCGATCTCCTGGTACGCGGACGCAAAGCGCGCAACGCGGTCTACAAGACCGCGTGGGCCGAGAGTCGCCCCGCCAATCCGGTCTCCGTCGCCGACTTCGAGGATTTCTGCGCAGACCACAAAATCCGTATCACGCGCCGCGTCCTCCTCGGCGGCGACTGGAAAACGCCTTGCCGGGCGCTGCCGAATCTTTTCGCCGGCTACGCGCTGTATGACCTGACGAAGTAGGGACCGGGCCTTCGGACCCAACTTCGCGAGCCCTTCCGAAGCCCACCGCAAGAGGTCGGAACGCCACCTTCCAAAGCAAAAAAATGTCCTCCGGTCTTCGTCTCACATTCTTGGTCTCCGTCTTCGGTGCCGCCGCCTGCGCCGCCGCTCATGTACTCACGTTTGCGGGCATCGCGTTCTATCCGGTGCTCATCTTTGTGCCGCTACTTTTCGTCGTCTGGCCGCTCGTCATCTGGCAGCTCCGCAAAGTCCCCCGCAAAAATCTCGTCTCCGAAATCTTCGGCAACATCCCACGGGGGATAAAAATCGGCACTGTCGCGCTCCTCGTGTACGTCTTCGCCAACTTCTTCGTTTGTCTAACGCTAAACGAGGGCGGCGATCCCGTGCGCGTGTCCGAAACCCGCCTCGTCCTCAAGTCACACGATAAAATTCTGCGCGAGCTCACCCCCGCCGAATTCCGGACGGCACAAGCCGTGCAGATCCGCCAACTTACCGGCCATCTCCTGGTCTTTTTCTCCCTCGCCGCCTTCGCCGCCTACGGGGTCTGGCTCAAATCCGGCCCCGCTATGGCTCAAGCGAAAATCCGCCAAGAGGGTGTTTGAAAAAAATGGGACGCGTTATCCCTAACGCGCCGGACGGGGAGCATTGGATCGCTGCATCTGTCCGAGCCCCCCTCGCCCCTTCGCCCCAGCTGCGCGGAAAACTCTTCTCATAAAACGAACGCGTGAAATTTGGCTCCCGGACCGCCCCACGCCTCTCCGCGGGCTTGCCCTCGTCACTCACTCTACTCTTGTCCCTTTTTGCCATGACTCTTCGCCGCATCCTGCTCGCGTTCTTTGGGCTTTTTTTCGCCGCCTACACGGTCCGCGCCGCCGCGACGCCCGCGCCCCCAAAACTCGTCGTCGTGATCGCGATCGACCAGTTGCGCGCCGACTACCTCGTGCGCTTCCGTCCCTATTTCGTCGAGGGCGGCTTCAAACGTCTCCTGGAGGGCGGCACCGTTTTCGAAAACGCGAACTACCGTTACAGCCTCACGATCACCGCTCCCGCCCACGCCCAGATCCTCAGTGGCGCTTTTTCCCGCGATCACAGTATCATTTCCAACGAGTGGTTCGACCTCGATTCCGGCGAGATCGTCAACTCCGTCGAAGACCGCGGCTCGCCGCTCGTTGGCATCGACCCGCGCGAAATGGGGCCGGTCGCCGCGCGCAATCCCCAGAAAACCGGGCGTTCGCCGAAGAATTTCCGCAGCACTACTGTGGGCGACGAACTCAAAAAGCGCTACGGCGACAAATCGCGCGTGATCTCCCTTTCGAACAAGGATCGCTCCGCCATCCTGCTCGGCGGACAAAAAGCCGACGGCGTATACTGGGACGAAATCGGTCGCTTCATCACATCGCGCTACTATCGCGCCGATCTCCCGGCGTGGATTGTCGCGTTCAACGCGGAGAAACGCGCGGAAGCCGTGTTCGAAAAAACATGGGAGCGCCTCCTCGACCCCGCGATCTACGACCGCGTGCAAGGCCCGGACGATGTCGTGGGCGAAACCACCGGCTCCGGTTTCACCCGCACGTTTCCCAAGCGCATGGACGGAGGCGAAACCACGATCACGCCAAAGTTTTTCGATGCTTACGATTGGGCTCCTTTCACGACGGAAGCATTGGGCGAACTCGCGCAGCGCGCGCTCGTCGCCGAACGCCTCGGCCAACACGAAGCCACCGATTTGCTCGCCGTGGGTTTTTCTCAGATCGACGCCGTCGGCCACACCTACGGACCCGACAGCCATGAAGTCATGGATTCCGTGCTACGTCTCGACCGCGTCCTCGCCGCGTTCTTCGACCGCGTCAACCGTGAGGTTGGACTCACGCACTGCCTCATCGTGCTCACCGCCGATCACGGCGTAGCCCCCATGCCTGAGATTGCCCGCGATCATCCGGCAGGCCGCGTCAACGCGGCCGCCCTCGACGACGACGCCCGCCGCGCTCTCAACGCGGCCTACGGCCCCCTCCCCGCTAACGAAACGTGGTTTGTGCGCGAAAATTCTTGCTACCATTTCCGTCCCGCCGCTCTCGCCGCCAAGAGTATTTCCGCCGCCGCCGCCGCGATCGTTGTCCAAAAAGCGCTCCGACTCCAGCCACCCATCGCCGAGGCCTACACCCGCGAGGAGCTACTCGCCGCCGAGCCCACGACCGACAGTATTCTCGACATGACCCGCCGCAGTTACAACGCCGGCCGCGGCCGGGATCTAGTCGTTATCTTAAAGCCGTACTATTTTTCCCGCGCGATGGGTTCGACCCACGGCTCGCCGTACGACTACGACACCCACGTGCCAATGCTGTGGTTCGGTGCGGGCATTCCCCGCAGCGTTCGTCCTGAGCGCGTCGGCGTCGACGACCTCGCCCCCACCCTCTCCGCCCTCCTCGGCCTCCCCGCCCCACCCCAAGCCAAAGGCCGGCGGCTGTTCTAGGCCGGCTACACATAACTGCGGGCTGAACTAGAATCGTCTGCCTTGCGGCCTGGCGACTAAGACGGGGCACCGCCCGCTCATTTCCAACGCGGACCTAACGAGCCAGCGACTCGGCCTTCTTTACTAGCTCACCAACCGGCACTCCACCGCGTAATATTTGTCCATACCCCTCGTTCAGCAACCATCACCATCCTCCATGAACTCCAACATCGGCTCCGTCGACCGCACTCTCCGCCTCACCGCTGGCCTCGCGCTGCTCGGCGTTGGCTACTACTTGAAATCCTGGTGGGGCCTCGTCGGCCTCGTACCCATCCTCACCGCCGTGTTCCGCTTTTGCCCCGCCTACGTGCCGCTCGGCCTGAGCACCTGTTCGAGCAAGAAAAATTAACCCACCCCCACCAATTGGGCGGTCGCGCACTAGGCCGATACCGCCCCCAGAACTCCCCTTCCTCCCTATGAAACTTCCTCGCCTCCTCGCCACGCTTCTCGCCACCGTCAGTTTCGCTTGGGCTGCTGACGTCGCCAAAATCGAACCAGCCGCCGCCGCCAAACTCATCGCCGAAGGCAAAGCCGTCCTCGTCGATTGCCGCGAGCCCTCCGAGTGGGCCGAGACCGGCGTCGCCGCGCCCGCGGTGCTCCTCGCGAAAAGCGACTTCGACGGCGCGCAAAAAGATTGGAAGCCGTTCCTCGAGAAAAACGCCGGCAAAGAAATCATCCTCTACTGCCGCAGCGGCAATCGCGCCGGCATCGTGGGCAGCGCGCTGGCCGAAAAGGGTTTCAAGGTCGCCAACGCTGGCGCCTTCAAAACCTGGGCCGATGCCGGCCTCCCCGTCCGCAAACCCTAAGCCGATCCGATCGGAAGATGGCGACGAAGCGGCACGAAAATATCCAATACTGCGAAAAGCCATCCACGCGCCTAGAGGCGCGCGGGAGATTTGGCCGGAGTGAAAGAAATTCTTGCGCCTCTTCGTGGCCAAAATTCCGCCGCCTTAAAATTCACTGCGTCTTCGCCCCGTCGTGGACCCAGCGGGCGATCATCGCGCGTTCCTCGTCGGTGATTTGTGTAATATTCCCGAGCGGCATGATGCGCGTCACCGCGACCTGCTGATATATCCGGCCCGCGTTCTGCGCGATGTTCGCTGAGTTGTTCAGCAAAACGCCCGCCGGGGCCTGCGCGATGCCGGGAAACGTTGGCGTGGGCATGTGGCAGGTCGCACAACGCTGCGCCATGATCGGCTGGATCTGCGCAAAGCTGACCGGCAGCGCAGACATCGGCGGCGGCGGACCGTGCGGCCCCGTCCACCACGCGGTAAATCCGAGCATCACGCCGCCCGCGCCCAGGAATTGCCACGCGTAGACGCCCTTGTGCTTGCGATTGAAAAAATGGCGGATCGACACCGCCGCGCCCGAGATCAGCAGCAACACGGCCCAATTTTGCGCGTGGCTGTACGTCGCAGCATAGTGGTTGCTGATCATGATGAAAATCACCGGCAGCGTGAAATAATTATTATGCACGCTGCGCTGCTTGCCGCGCTTGCCGTAGATCGGATCCGGTAAACCGCCCGCGCGCATCGCATCCACCATTTTTTTCTGCCCGGGGATGATCACGAAAAAAACGTTTGCCGCCATGATCGTGCCGATCGAAGTGCCGACGTGGATGTACGCGGCGCGCCCGCCGAGCCAGTGGCAGAGCGCCCAGGTCAAACCGCCGAGCAACGCAAACACCACCAGGGCGAGCAGTCCTTCGCGTTTACCGAGCGGCGAACGGCACAACGCGTCGTACACGAACCACGAAAGCACCATGCTGCCGGCGCCGATCCCGACGGCCTGAAGGCCCGAAAGCGCCACGAGGCGCGAGTCGAGCATCATCGTCTGCGCGTGCAGCCAGTAAACGAGCACCAGCAGCGCGGTGCCCGAAAGCCACGTCGTGTACGCCTCCCATTTGAACCAGTGCAATTTCTCCGGCAGCAATGGCGGCGCGACGGCGTACTTCTGCGGATTATAGAAACCGCCGCCATGGACCGCCCAGAGTTCGCCGGAGACGCCCTTCGTCGCGTTGGCGGAACCGGGTTCGGGTGCATCGAGGCTGTTGTCGAGCCAGATGAAATAAAACGACGACCCGATCCACGCCACGCCGGCAATGACGTGCAGCCAGCGCACCAGCATCCCGAGAAATTCCATCAAATGAGCGTCCATGAATGAGGTGCTTGAAAAGCGCCCGCCATGCCAAGCCGCCGCGCCCGTCGAGACAATCGCCGAGTTCAAACTCCGGAATTTTGGCCACGAAAAACCACGAAAAGTTTACTCCGCTCCAGCAACGCGTTGATGCGCCTGGAGGCGCGCCGGGGAGGCAGTCGGAGAAAAAGAGGAATCTTGGGGCCTCTTCGTGGCGAACCTTCCGAAATCCGAGCTCAACCCCGCCACCGTTTCAGCCGCGCCGCATTGATCACGCATACGCAGTCGCTGCCGTCGTGCGTCTGCAACCAGTGCGGCTCGAGCGCGGTAAATTCGCGGTCCATCACCGCGCGCAATCCGCCCACTTCAATCAATACAATGCCGTGCGGCTGCAGTCGGGTCCGCGCCTGGCGCAGCAGCTTGCGAATGATATCGAGGCCGTCCGCGCCGCCGTCGAGCGCCAGCCGCGGTTCCCGCTGAAACTCCAACGGCAGCGCGTCGCAATGCGCACTCGGCTCGTAGGGCGGGTTACTCAGAATCACATCGTACTTCGCCGCAGGAACTCGGTCGAAGACATCGCTGCAGTGCAATGCCACGCGCCGCCCCAGCCGGTGAGATTTCACATTGATGGCCGCCACTTCGAGTGCCGCGTTTGAGAGGTCCACGGCGTCCACGCGGGCCTTTGGAAAATGTTTCGCCAGCAGAATCGCGAGACAACCCGAGCCGGTGCAAACATCCACCACGTGCGTGACTTGCTTCGCGGCCGGCAACCAGTCGTCGAGTTGCTCCGGGATAATCTCCAAAAAATAGGAACGGGGAATAATCACTCGCTCGTCGACATAGAATCGATCTTCGCCGAGCCACGCTTCGCGCGTGAGATAAGCCGCCGGCACCCGCTCGACGAGCCGCCGGCGAAACACCGCCGCTACGTTAGTACGCTGCGCGGCGGTCAGTTTTTTTTTCAGCACGCGCGCGTCGCTATCAAGCGGCAGCTCCAGCGTACGCAGCAGCAGGTAAAGCGCTTCATCGTGCGCGCTGGCCGATACCTGGCCAAGACCGGCGCCCGCCTGAGCGTAAAGTTTTTCCGCCAACCGAAGCCAGGCGCCCACGGTCTCGGCCCGCGACGCACCTCGCCCGATTAAGCGGGAGAACACCGTCGCCGCGTCGCTCATGAAATCAACGATCGCAGCAACAGCGCGAACGGCGCCGCCACCAGCCCGATCATGAACGAAATCAAGGCGCGCACCGCGGGGATGTTAAACGCCACCATCAGCACGAGCCCGCTCCAGCGCGAAATCTGCCAGAACGTCTCCTCGCTCATCACGCCGAGTTGCTTGAGCACCATGCCGCCGGGCAGCGGCGGGATGGGGAGGAAATCAATCACGATGAGACTCGCGTTGAGTATAATCAGCGAGCCGAACAGCTCGAGCGTGCGGGGATCGAAGTGAAACATCAGTCCGCCTGCCACCGCGGCGACCAACGCAAGGCCCAGACTCACGACCGGATTGGCGAGCTGGGTGTACATGTAGTCGCGGCCGGGATGCGGAAAATTCGACGGGTTGATCGGGACCGGCCGGGCCCACGCCAGAAAAAAACTGATGCCACCCAACCGCGGCTGCAGATAAAAAATACAAATTAGCGGCAGAATCACCGAACCGATCAGATCCATATGAGGCAGCGGATTCAGCGTGAGACGACCGTGGTCGGCCGGAGTCGAATCGCCCAGCCGCGTGGCCACCCACGCCTGGCCGTAGGTGCGCAGACAAAGCGTCACCACCAACAGGAGATAAAGTAGCAGTCCGGTGCGCAGAACATCAGGCGTGAGACCAAGATCCATAGCCCGTCACTTTTTCTCGGTCTCAGCCGGCGGTGCAATCAGCTTTTGTTTCTGCGCCTGAAGGGCCGGCTCCGTCACGGTGTTGAGCAGGAGTTTCGCCTGGTCGGCGCGGCCCTGTTTCAACAACACATTTGCCGCATGCAAACGGAGGGTCTGCTGCTCGATCGGAGTGGGCGCTTTTTCTTCCAACGCCGCCCAGACCTTGAGCGCTCCGTCCCAATCCGGCGTGGCGAGATCGTAAAACGACTCCGCGTAACGGTAGCCAAACTCGAAGCGCGCCGGGGCCAGCTCCGCCGCACGACGAAACGCCTCGTGCATCGCGCGATCGAGCGCCGGCCGCGTCCACGACCCGCTCTTCAGAAAATCATCACGCGCCTCGGCCAGCAGCGTGCCGAGCTGATAGTGGTACAAGGGCTCGTTGGGCACCAGTTTCACCGCCGCGAGAAAATAAGGCAGCGCATCGAGCGGCTTACCATCCTCAGCCAGCAGGTTGCCCAGCTGGTTTTTTACGAGGGGAATGTCGCTATCGAGCTGGTTGGCCTTCAGCAACAGCGCCGCCGCCTGCTTGCGCATGTCGACCTTGCACAAAAGATAACCATAAGCCGCGTAGGCCGCGGCGAACTTGGGATTGTCCTGCAACAGCCGTTCATAGCTGTGACTCAAATCCTGCACCTGCGAACGAAATGATTCCGCCTCCAAGTTGTCCCCCTGCTTCGCGGCATCCTCGAAGAGCGTGCGCTGCCGCTCCGTGAGCTGACGCAGCGTACGCTGCGCCAGCGATTCGCTCTCGGCCGCGTGTAGTCCGAGGGCAACAAAAGCCCATAGAGCAAAGATCCAGGTCAAAAATCTTATCCGTTTCATCCGTGTAATCCGTGGTTAGCCAATTCGGGCGAACCCGCTGCGACAAGCCCAACCGCCGAAGGTGCCGGCGTAAACGTTCAACACGCTGTCCGCCTCCGCAGCGATTTAGGCCACCCGCCCGCACCTTATATCCCCGGCGGCGATCGATCCGCCGAACCGCTTCGAGTCGCCCTCTTCTTGCCGGATTCCGCCGCCGATCTCGGTCCGGCATTCACCGAGCGTTTCGATCCGCACCTGAGCGCGGCATTGCCATGCGATGCCCGGCTGCCTTGCGTTTTTGTCCATGGCCGCCTCTGAACTCACCATCGGCTTCGATGCCGACGACACGCTCTGGCACAACGAAACCATCTTCGAGCGCGTCCACGCACGCTATCGCACCCTCCTCGCGCACTACCACGACGCGGCCACGGTCGACCGCATGTTATTCGCGACGGAGATGCGCAACCTGGAGTTGTACGGCTACGGGGTGAAAGGCTTCACCCTCTCCGCCATCGAGACCGCCATCGCGCTCACCGCCGGAAAAATCAGCGCGAGCGAAATCCAGCAACTCATCGCGCTCGGTCAGGAAATGCTGGCGCATCCCGTCGATGTCCTGCCCGGCATTCCTGAAATCCTGGCCGACCTTGCCCCCGCGTACCGCCTGCTCGTCATCACGAAAGGCGATCTGCGGGATCAGGAGCGAAAACTCGCGCGCTCCGGGCTCGCCACGCATTTTCGTCACGTCGAAATTCTCTCCGAAAAGGATGTATCGAGCTACGCCGCGCTTTTCCGCCGTCATGCGATCGCGCCCGCGCGCTTCCTGATGGTCGGCAATTCGCTCAAGTCCGACATCCTGCCCGTGCTGGCCCTCGGCGGAGCCGGCGCGCACGTGCCCTATCCTATCACGTGGGCCGCGGAGCGCGTCGAAGCGGCGCCCGAAGCATCCGGACGTTTCTTCACGCTAAAATCCGCGCTCGAACTGCCCGGGGTGATCCAAACTTGGGCCGCGCCATAAAAAATATGAGCCGGGTGCCCTCGCCCCGGATGGTCCGCCGTGACGGCTGAGAGCGCCCGTCCTTCATTAAGAACAGAGCCGGAAACAAAAATCGCTAAAACACGAACCGCCTTGTCCGCGCCTCATGGGTCTGCGATGAACCTTCGGCCGCCGCGTGAACCTCCTCGACCGTTATATTTTCAAAAGCGTGCTGTTTACCTGCACGGCGGCGGTCGGCGTGCTCGCGTTCGTGTTAATGCTCGGCAACGCGGTGCGCGACGTACTCGCGCCGCTCCTCGCGGGCCAGCTCGGTTGGAGCGTGGCACTGCGGCTGATCCTGATGCTTTTCCCTGCAGTCGCTCCGTTTGCCCTGCCGATGGGCGTGCTCACCGGCGTTTTGCTGACCCTCGGCCGGCTCTCGGCCGATAGCGAGATCACGGCCATGCGCACCGCCGGGGTTTCCCTCACGCGCATCGCCCGACCCATTCTGATCCTCGGCGCGCTCGGCGCCGCCTTTGGCCTCTACGCAAATTTCGACGCGATGCCCGCGGCCCGGCTTAGCTTCGAACATCAACTCGCACTCGCGGTGCGGGCCAATCCACTCCGCCTCGTCACGCCCAAGACATTCATCCGCAATTTTGACGGCGTGGTCGTCTACATCGGCGAAAAGGAAGGCTCAGTCATGCGTGATTTCTGGCTCTGGAAACTCGATTCCGCGGGCCGCGTGATTGAGCTTATCCGGGCGGAGTCGGGCCATTTCGAGTACGATGAAAACGCCTACGACCTCGTGCTCACGCTCACCCGCGCGCAAATGGAGACGCGCAAATCCAAGCGACCGGAAGATTTTTCGGAGGCGCCCCAGGTCGGTTCGTTCGAGACCTCCGACCCACAACACCTCTCGCTCGAGAAAATTTTCGGCCGCAAGAAACGCCAGCAGAAGCTCCGTGAAATGACCTACAGCGAACTCGGAGCCGAAGAGGCCCGCGTCACCGCCCTGCCGTCAGATCCGGCGCAACCCAAGGACCACGAGATTGCGGTCATGAAAGTGCGACTGGCGCGGCAGGAAAAGTTCACCCTCGCCTTCGCCGTGCTGGCGTTCGCGATCATCGCTGTTCCGCTCGGCATTAGCGTTTCACGCCGCGAAACCAGCGCCAACCTCGGCGTGGCCGTGCTGCTCTTTCTCGGCTATTATGTTCTGACCGTGATGGTGAGCTGGCTCGACCGGCATCCGGAATATCACCCCGACATGCTCCTATGGCTGCCCAATCTTATCTTTGCCGGGCTGGGTATTTGGCTGTTTCGCAAGATCGAGCGGTAAGAGCAAGGCCCTGCTTGATTGATGCGGGCGGGGCGCCCGGCCTACATTCGATCGCCGGCGTCACGCCCCAGACTGCGCTGCCACGAAGCCCGAGCGGCCGTCGATCTCCGCCATCACTTGGTCCCGCACCGGAATCGTCGCCCGGTTCGCGAGCAATTCCTGCGCGAGGTCGTCCATGCGGACGAATTCCACGCCCGCGTTTTTGCACGCCGCGAGTAATTCCCGAAAAAGCGTGCGACGGCCCATGCCCTCAATCTCGGCGTGCAGCGTAAACACGTTCGGGCGATCGCCGCGCAGTAACGAGAGGTAGTGCGCGACGATTTTATCGTCCGGATATTCCGGCCGGCCCATCAACTCGTCGAACGTCGGCAGCGTGCTCGGAATTTCCAGCGTTTTAAAAACGTGCCCGCCCACCCGCGGAAAAAACGGGTCTCCCCCGCGCGTGTCGCTCGCGTAAAGCAGTTCTGCTTCGTCGTAAACCTCCCGGCTTTTCGCGTTACTCTGCCAGCCCGGTGCTCCCGCCGTGCGGGCCTCCACCCCAAAAATGCGCAGAAATTCCGCGCGGGCCGCTCCGAATTCCTCCCGCACGGCCGCGAGCGGCATCGCGTGCAGGTAGTCCTGCCAGCGGTAATGGTTAAAGCAGTGGATCCCCACCTCGAAGCCCGCATCGCGTACAGCCCGCATGACAGCGGCGTTGCGCCGGCCGATATGCGGCGCCGGGAGCAGCGTGCCGTTGAGCAGGGTGCGTAATCCGTAGATCTGCACCACGCTCGTGCGGCTGACCTTCTGGAAAAATCCGGGGCGAAACACCCGCGTGATCGCCCGGCCGGTCTGATCCGGCCCGAGCGAAAAGAGAAACGCCGCAGGCGCCTCCACCGCCTCGCAATCGGCGACCAGATTCGGCACACCCTCGCGCGTGCCGCGATCGGTATCGACGTCGACTTTGAGAGCGAGGCGGATGGGCATGGGTGATTACGTTGGTTCTATACTGGGAGCGCGGACGCTCTCGTCCGCTTCCGAAATTCCAGCGGACGAGGGCGTCCGCGCTCCCACGTCATTCCAGCTGATAATCTTTGTGCGCGAGGTGGTAATCCAGCGTGAGCTTGATCGCCTTCTTGAGGTTCACCTTGGGATTCCAGCCCAGCTGTTTCTTCGCATTCGCGATTGAGGGCACGCGCTTCTGGATGTCCTGATAATATTTTCCGAAATATTTGCCCGAGGTCACGACCACGGTTTTCGCCTGCGCGGCGTGCTCGGCGTAATCGGGATAGTCCTTAAAGGCCTCGATGATGAGCTTCGCCAGCTCGGCC
>CAIXKG010000079.1 GCA_903919985.1 uncultured Opitutia bacterium
CCGGCCGCTACCCGACAACGCGGCCGAGGGCGGCCGCGCTCCCAAGCGGGTTGAGGGTACCCCGCCTACAATTTTTCATCCCGCGATTCGCGGCGCTGCCCTCATTTCACCCCGAAGACCAGCTGCAGCATCGTCTCAAGATCCTTCCCTACGCTCCAAGCCCCGCGCCGGGCCACGGCGATGCTTTTCGAACGTTGGGCTTTGAGCAACGCGGCGTCGGCATCGACGATCGCCGGTTGCAACGGGCCCAGCCCGGCGACATCAGCGGCGGTCAGCGGCGTCCAGGAAAACGGCAAGCCGGTCCAGCTGCATTTGATCTCCCAGCCCGCCACCAGCCCAAACGGCACCTCGCGAGTCATCAAAGCCGGATACCGCGTGATAAAATCCGGCGCCCGAAGCGTCGCGACGCGCACGCGAACCACCGGCTTCAGCTGCGCTAGGTACTCGGCGACGTTGTTCACGCGCTTCGCCTTCCACTGATCCAGAAAATCGAGCGGATCGAATCCCATCAAATTCATGCCGTTCCACGGACCGTGATCATTCGCGCTGCCGAATTTGCGCCGGTCGTACCACGTCTGAAAATCGCGCGTCATCATCAGGCCGATTTCAAAATGTAGATGCGCCCGGTCCTTCGGAATGCTGTACCCGCCGGAACTGTGGCCCATCGTTGCGATGACCTGCCCGCGCGTCACGCGTTCTCCCGCCCGAATTCCCGGCGCGATGCGGGCTAGGTGCGCGTAAAGGGTGTAGACCGCGGGAGTCGAGTCGGGGTGTTCGAGCACGATGTACCGCCCGTAATTGCTGTCGCCCGCCGAGCTACTGACGTGCCGCACGATGCCATTCATCGCCGCGAAAATATCGTCCATGGGTTCGCCCTGCCGGTCCCGTTTCACCGGCGCGATGTCGATGCCTTCGTGAAATTGCGCGCCGCTGCTGCGCACACCACCAAAACCGCCCGACGCAGGATCGCCCGAACCGGCATGCTGCAAGAATACGGCGGCAGGTTTGCCGTCCGCCCAAGCCGGATTCGGTGTCGGCCAGGCGATTTCGAGCCGCTCGGCTGCAGCCGCATGCGAAATAGCAAGCCCCGTGAATGCGGCGAATGCGAAGAACCGAGCCACAGATTTCATCGTCATTTTTTTGCCTGCTCCCGTTGGATTTCAGCCGAGGTTTTTTTCAAATCGTGCACCAGCCGTGGCAGTTCCGGGTCGGGCACCTCGGCAAAAATAAAAATCGTCCCGTCCGCCATCGCACCATCGATGCGCCGGGCGCCGAGCGGCCGGTCGTTCACCGTGAGCACCAGGCGCCGGCCCTGATTGGCCACACTCAACCGATAAAGATCGCGAGCCGCGGCCGGCGTAACCTGCAACATCAGACACGGCCCGAGCTCCACCCGCGCTTCATCGGCATTGATGAAGTCCGCCTCGGTGAAAACAGCTTTGGACCCAATTGAAATCGTCGTACCGCTCTTGGGCAGCACCACCGCAGGGCCGCTGTTGTCCGGCGATTCGATGTAGAGCCGCGCCGCAGCCAGGGAAAAATCGCGCGCTACCGCGGGCGATTTACAGCCGGCCAATCCAAGGACGCCGACGCTGAACAGCAGTGCGCACCAAAAAATGCATTTCGAGAACATCGGGCTGACGGTCGAGCGCGCTATCCCTACCGCGCCGCTGAAATTCAGCTCACCTCGCGAGCGGCGCCAAACCGGCGCGTTGCGGATAACGCGCCCTCCCCTTTCGAGACGCGCATCACGTTCCCTCATACGGAAACCGTCTCCGACTCGAACGCCGCCATGATTTCAGCGCCGACCGTATCGGCCAGCAAACGTCCGCGGTTCGTCAACCGAATCACCGTGCCATCGCGCTCCGCCAATCCTTCGATCGCGAGGCGATCGAGCAGCGCCTCCACATCCGTCCACGGCGCGGCGGGCGCGCGCCCGCGCCACGTTGCGAGATCGACGCCTGCGTTCATGCGCAAACCAAACACGAGCGCGTCCTCGGCGAGCAGCGCCGGCGTCAGTGCCACCCGATCCTCGGTCAGCCGCTCGCCGCGCGCCACCTGCGCCCGCCATTGCGTGAGGTCGGCGACGTTCGCCCCTCGCCAGCCCGCGTGCTGGGAAGCCGCGGATGGACCGAGGCCGATCCATTCGTGCATGTGCCAGGTATTTAAATTGTGCCGACAAGCGTGGCCGGGACGGGCGAAGTTCGACACTTCATATTGGCCATAGCCGAGCTCCGCTAGCTGCGCCCACGTCGACTCGTAAAGCTGGGCTTCGCGCTCGGCGTCCAGTTTCACTTTGCCCTGCGAAAGCTTAACCCAAAGCGCGGTGTCTTCCTCAAACGTGAGGCAATAGGTCGAAAGATGATCCGGCGCGAGCGCCACGGCCGCCTGAATGTCTTCGCGCCACGTCGCTTCGTCCTGACCGGGCAGCGCGAACATCAAATCGAGGTTAACGCTCGGAAAATTCGCGGCGCGAATGCGTTCGTGGGCGCGGTAAATCTGTTCGCGCGTGTGCTGCCGCCCCAGGCCCTCGAGCAGCGTCGGAGAAAAACTTTGTACGCCGAGCGAAATACGCGTGACGCCGATGGCCTTGAACGCGGCGAGACGCTCGGTCGTCACCGATGCCGGCGCGAGCTCCACGGTCCACTCCTGCGGTTCGCCCGTAAATCGCGCGCGAACCGTGGCACCCAGCCGCTCGATTTGCGCCGGCGCGAGCAGGCCGGGCGTGCCGCCGCCCCAGAAAACCGTCGTAACCGGTCGCGGCCACTCGACGAGTCTGGCCTCTTCCGCGATCCCATCAAGGAACCCGCCCACGCCTTCTGCGGTCGGCGTGGTCTGATAGAACGCGCAGAAATCGCAGGTCGAAGCGCAGAACGGCACATGCACATACAGGCCGAGCGGCGGTGCGGCCGAAGCTTTGGCTTGCTCTGTGTTAAAGCCGCTCATTACTAACCTTTTTTATTCCGTCGGTTTTTCACTCTCAAAACCCAATGCACACCAACCGAATTTCTCCCGCGAGAAAAATCATCCTCTGGCTCGCCGCCGCGCTCTCCCTCGCCCTGTTCGCAGGCTGCGATAGCGTCGTATTGACGAACCTGACCTCGCCCTCGCTCCCGGAGAATCCGTCGCAGATCTACACGTTTACCCTGCGTGTGACGCCCAAAGCCTCGAGCGTGACGATCGCCAGTATCGCGCCGCACATCGTGATCGATGGCCAAAATTTCCCGATGAAGAAAAGCGCGCTGGGGGAAAATCTCTTCGAATTCGAATTCCAGCTGCCCTCCGCCCGCGACGAGGTCGCCTACTACTATCTCGTGAATTTCCAGTACGACAACAATGGCGCGACCGCCTCGGGTGAAGCCTACACCGAAGTCGTCCACGCGAAGATCGTCCGTCGCTATGTGCTGTCGCTTGAGGTGAACCGCGGTCCCGTCGGCGCGCGCATCAGCGTGCTTGGCCGCGGCTTCACGCCCCAAGACACGATTTATTTCGAGAACCTGCCCACGCGCACGGTTTACGAGTCACCAAATGCCCTCAGCTTTTTCGTACCCGCCCTCGAAGCTGGCAAAAATTATCGCGTGCAGCTCGGGAGCTCGGCGGGCAATTCGCCCGTCGGCACATTCCGCATCGACACGAGCACGCTCACCGCGAGCCCGGCCGCGCTGATGCTGCGCACGGGCGAACGCCAGACGGTCGTTTTCACGGTGCCCAACGCCGCGCCTCCCGGCGGATTGCTCCTCGACGCGACCACCGATGTTCCCGAGAGCGTGATCATGCCCGAGATCGTGGTGCCCGCGGGACAAATGTCGGCGAACATCACGGTCGAAGGCGGTAAAGCCGGCCGCGGCAATCTGTATTTCAAGGGCTACGGCGCCGGTGAAGTCTCTATTCCAGTAACGGTAACGGCGAAGTAACCGGGACGAGGTTCGATCTGCAGCTTCGGCGATGGATGGAGGCGGGGTGCCCCCACCCCGCTTGGACGCGAGATCGCCTGCGCCATTTTGCGGAGTAAGGGCGCCCCGCCCACCGATAATTTTCGATCTGTCACCGGACACGCCGGTCGGTAGCTAGGCGCGCGATTCGTGGACGTGATACGGCGGCGGAGCGGGCTTACGGGGCTTGCGCGTCGAGGCCGCGGCGCGCTTTTTCTTGTCGGCGGACCGCGTCAGTTTGGCGAGCTGCTTGATCTGCGCCTGAAAATCTGCCGGCGGTGCCGCGCGCAGATCGAGGGTTTTGCCCGTGATCGGATGCACAATGACGATGTGCTCCGCATGCAACATCACCCGTGCCGGCTGCACGGGCAGGCGGCGGTCGGGCTTCCAGCCGTACACTTCGTCACCGAGGATGATATGACCGAGTGATTTCACATGGACGCGAATCTGGTGCGTGCGCCCCGTGTGAATGATGCAGCGAACCAGCGTGGCGATTTTGCCAAACTGTTTTTCCACCACCCAGTCAGTGTGCGCGTCGCGGGCGTGGCCGCCCTCGTCGTCGTCCTCTTCATTAAACACCATCATTTTGTGACGGTGCTTTTGGTTTCGACCGATCGACTTCGTGATGCTGCCGCTGAGTAATTCCGGTGCGCCCGAGACGAGCGCGAGATATTCCTTCTGCACCGTGCGATCGGAAAATTGCTCCGCGAGTCCGCGGTGCGCCCGGTCGTTCTTAGCGACGATGATGATGCCCGACGTTTCGCGATCGAGCCGGTGCACAATGCCCGGACGCTCGACACCGCCAATCCCGCTTAGGCTGCCTTTGCAATGCGCCAGCAGCGCGTGCACCAGCGTGTCCTCACCCGTACCCGCGCCGGGATGCACCACCATGCCAGCGGCCTTGTTGATCGCGAGGAGGTGCTTGTCCTCGTAAATCACATCGAGCGGGATCGCGACCGCTTTCAACTCGGCGGCTTTTACATCGGGAAATGAAAACGTGACCGTCATGCCGCCCACCACTTTGTAATCGCGCGCGATCGGCTTGCCCTCGAACAACACCAAGCCGTCGTCGAACGAGCGTTGAAACGCGACGCGGCTGTGCTCGGGAAACGCCAACGACAAGGCCTTGTCTGCGCGGGAGTGCCGCACATGGGGAGGAATGGTGAAAGTTTGCAGCATGAAAAAAGAAACCGTCGGCCGGGCAGATTGCGGCGTGAGAACTGCGCCCGCCCGGAGAGGTCGGACCTAAGCTGTGGCCAGACGGTCGATCTCGGCGAGCCACATCTGTCGGGCCGCCGCCGGAACATCCGCCACTTCCCAGCCATTGCGCGCGAGCCGGGCGAGTTCGCCGCGGGAGAATCCGCCTTCGGTCGCGAGCGCCAGATAGTCATCGTTCACCGTGTTTCCAAACACGAGCGGGTCATCCGTGCTGATCGTGCAACGCACGCCCGCTTGCATCAAGCGACGCAACGGGTGGTCCGCGATCGAGGGCACAACCTGAAGCTTGACGTTGCTAATCGGGCAGACGTCGAACGTCGTGCCGGTTTCAACCGCGAGTTCCACGACCGCGGGATCTTCGATGGCCCGAATGCCATGCTGCACGCGCCGCACGCCGAGTTGTTCGATCGCTTCGCGGACCCGGGCAGGGCCGTCGAATTCGCCCGCGTGGCATTTCGTAATTTTTCCGGCCGCCCGGAGACGCGCCCAGACCACCGCCGTCCAAGGCTCCGTCGGCACTGGCTCGAAACCGTGGAGATCGACGCCAGCGAGTTCGTCCCAATGGACGAGATCGTCGATCACCGCTTGCATCGGTCCCATGTAGTCGGTGCGCAGCATCCCGGCGAAAATTCGCACCTCCAAGCCCGGAGGCACCGCGGCGCGAATCGCCGCGATGATTTCCCTTCCCGGCACGCCGATGAACTGCGTCACCGGCAGATGAAAACTCGTTTCGACATACCGCACGTTGTCCACGACGTGCTTCGCAAACATCACCCGCGCCGACTCGTAGTAGCGCTCCGCCGACGTGAACCAAGGCAGCGCGTGACCGAGCAATATCTCATCGAACTTCGGGAAATTGGGGTAACGGTAATCCGGGGCGCGAAACGCCGGGGACGGCGGGTATTTTTCGGGCTGCCAAGCGTGCAGCAACTCGTACGGCAAGGCGCCCTCGATGTGGAGGTGGGTCTCGGTTTTGGGCAGGGATTGGATAAAGGCACGCATAGCGGTTTTCAGAGCAATTCGTGCATCACTCTGGCATTGCAGCGAGCAGAAGAAAAATGCGATCCTGCGCCCCCACCCCGCGCTCTCGGGCACCGCGTTCGACCAGACGGAGGGCCGAAACCCTCGCCGCGAGGGAACTTGGCTGAGATCGGATCGGCCCCTCATTTGCAGCGGGGCCGCCGGATTGGTTCCCCTGCAGAGGGGTAGCGCGCAGCGACGGGTGTGTAGACCCTCGCGGGGTGACGCCCGCTCAGGCGTTCGTCGTCCCGAGCAGATATTCCGGGTTCAGCTTGTGGAGCGACTTCGGCACGAAATGTCCGTCCTTCCGGATCAGTTTGCCATCGAACCAGACTTCGCCGCCGCCGTACTCGGGCCGCTGAATGCTCACCATATCCCAGTGCACCTGGGATTTGTTACCATTGCCCACGCCTTCATAGGCCTGGCCCGGCGTAAAGTGAAAGGAGCCCGCGATTTTTTCGTCGAAGAGAATATCGCGCATCGGTTCCAGGATGTGCGGGTTGAAGCCGAGGGCGAATTCGCCGATGTAGCGGGCGCCGGGATCGCTATCGAGAATCTCATTGAGCCGTTTCGTGTTGTTCGCGGTGGCCTCGACGATTTTGCCGCGCCGGAAAACAAGGCGGATATTGTCGAACGAAGCCCCGAGATAAACCGTCGGGGCGTTATACTGGATAACGCCTTCGACCGAGTCTTTGACCGGACACGAGAAAACTTCGCCGTCGGGAATATTCCGGAGCCCGCCGCACGGCTGAGCCCCAATGCCTTTGATCGAAAACGTGAGATCGGTGCCGGGGCCTTTGAGGTGCACCCGGTCGGTCTTCGTCATGAGATCGGCCAGCGCCTTCATACCCGGCGTCAGGCGCGAATAGTCGAGGGTGCAGACCTTGAAGTAAAAATCCTCGAAAGCCTCGGTGCTCATGCCGGCCTGTTGCGCCATCGCGGGCGTTGGCCAGCGCAGCACGACCCACTTGGTTTTGCCGACGCGATGATCCAGCACGGGCTTCATCAGGCGAGAAACCAGCTGCACGCGCGCGGATGGCACGTCGGAGCTCTCGAAAATATTATCGGATCCCCGCAGCGCGATGTAGGCGTCCATTTTCTGCATGCGCCCGAGCTCCACCTCGGCGTGCGGGGCAAACTGGTCATCCTCGGCGCCCAACATCAGCTCGCGGGTGATGCGAGCTCGGTGCAGTTGCACGTAGGGATACGCCCCGCGCTCGCGCGTCGCACGCACCAACGCAATCACCATGGCATCAGGCACGTCGAACGCGTCGATCAGCACCCGCTCCCCTTTTTCAAGGGCGGTGGAAAATCCGGTAAGGCCGGCGGCCAGCTGGGCGAAGCGGGGATCGATGATCATTGGAACGAAAACCTAACCTGACGGAGTGAGCTGGCGGCAAGTGGGAAGTAAGCGCGGCTGCGTAAGTAAATCGCCCGCCACCGGCGCGCAGGCACGTCCCGCCACCCGCACCAAGGTGCAACGCGTCGGCCCGTTTAGCTCACGCGAGCGAACACGGAGCGATGAATCCAACAACTCAACCAAGGCCCGCCAGCTTCACCTCACGCGGTCGCCGGCGGAGGCTCGACGACCGGGAGTTCAGCGAGGACAGGCTCGGCCGCGGGCGTCGGAGTTTCGACGGCCACGGTCGCAACGGGCGCAGGATCGACCGCCGGAGGCACCACGATCTGAGCTACCGGCGTGACCCGGGCATCCGGGAAATTTTCCGGATCGTGCTCGGAGGCCTCGACCTCGCGCTTGCGCGACTCGGCCATTGGCGCCGCGGCGTAAAGCGCGCCATCGATGAATTCCGTGACGTAGCCTTCGCGCACCAGCCAAGCGAGGTCGCCCTGCATGCGCGCGAGTTTCTCGCGTTGTTCGATGCTGACCACCTGTTCGACGCCGGGAGCGGCATCGGCCGGCGCCGCGATGAGCAGAAGTTTCTTAGCGAGCTCGCTCGCGCGGATCATGGGGTGCTCCTCGATGAACGAGATCAGGCTGCCAATGCTTTCGGAGAACATCTGGCCCGGCACGCGGAATTTGCGTTTCACCGCGCAGACATAACTGACGCCCTTCGAGCCCTTCTTGAAAATCGTGAAATGCTCACGGCGCAGACGGCCGCGGAGAGCATTGGCCGTATCGAGAGGAAACCGGCGCTGCCGCTCGAGGGCACCTTCAATCGTGCGATAAATTTCACCTTGCGGCAAAATTTCCAGATTCTTGCCGTGCAGACGCGCATTCTCCACCGGGCGCACGAGTTTGTCCTTCGCGTTCGCCAGAAGATAAACCCGAGCGTCGTCGAAAGAATCGAAGTTCACCGCGGGGGCCGGAGCCGCGACCACGGCTTCCGGAGTAGCGGCCGGAGCCGGAGTCGAAGCGGAATCATCGGCCGCAGGCGGCGGAGCTTCCGCGGCGGGAGCCGAGACCGGCTCCGCCGTGCTTTCAACCGGCGCCGCGGGCGATTTCGCCACCGGGGCTGCCGGATTTTTCCACGTGTACCGCGTGGTCTTCTTCATCTTGTCGAGCCAAGCTTGGATGGCCTCGGGCTCGCGCACCGACTCGATGCGGGCGCGGAACGTCTCGAAGGGCATCCGCGCGACTTTCGCCGCGTGGTGCTGCTGCACGAGTTGGTTATAGCGATGATAATTCGGCGGCCCAAGGAGCTCACCCGTCACGCCGCAACGATTGACGACCTGGAAATTTCCCTTTGGCGGATCGATCTCGACCTCGGCCGTATCGAAGAAATTCCCGAGGTGTTTCGAGAGGACATGCGCGAGCGCGGCCTCTTCGCTTTCAAACGGCAAACCGTCCGGCACGGAAATAAAGAATGGCCGTTTGTCCGCCTCCTGAATCGTGCCCGGCGCGCCATCGCCACTGGGCCTGCGGCTCATCACGACGACAAACCGGTCGGGTTTGCCGACAACGGTGCGCGCCACCTCGAACAACTCAATGGTGCGGCACGAAGCGCGGATGGTCTTTACCAACGTGTTGAAACTCGTGTCCTCCGGATAAAACGTCGCGATGAAATACGGGCTCTCGTAGGGACCACGATCCATCTGCTCGTTGCGTCCGCCATAGCGCGGCCCGCCGCGATCGCCGCCCGGACCACCGGGACCTTCACGACGAAGACCACCGCCGCCGCGATATTCGCCCGGTCCGTCACGGCGTGCCCGTTGATCGCCGGAGAATTCCTGACGTGGGATTCCACCCGCGCCACTACCGGCGCCGGGCTCCGAGGGAGCCGCGCCACCCGTGTTGTCCCCGCCGGGACCAGGCATGGGTTTGCGAAAGGCACGACGATCGCGACGATCAACGGCGCCACCGGGGCCCGGTCCGTCGCGACGATCTTCGCGACGTGGACGATCGTCGCCGGCGCGCCGGTCGGAGGGCGCCGATTTGTCCTGAACCCATTGTGTGCCGAAGCTGAAGCCCTGTAGCTGGCTCAAGTCGATTTTGTTCAAATCTACGGGCAGATTTTTCTCCGAGGGAGCAGTGTCGTCCATGTAATCAAAAAGCGGATGGTGGTCCGCGGTGGTTGCTAGGTGGGCGAACGCGGTTGCGCTCGCGACGCAGAGTCCAAGAGCCTCAGGGGAAGAGGCAAGCGGTTTCCGACGGGGCTTGAAAGCCAAGGGCGGGCCATGCCCGCCGGTCTAAAATGGTGCTCGGGACA
>CAIXKG010000080.1 GCA_903919985.1 uncultured Opitutia bacterium
AGCGCGCAGACCGCAATGCGGGTCGTTGCATCGGATATCGCCCCCGACCCAGAAAACGATTCACCCGCCCACCCGATTCTTTGCCCGGTTTTGGATTCGGCGTGGTTTAGTTCGAGAGCCAGCGGCCCGCGCGATGACGTCACGCTGCTCCGCCCTCACGCCGACGACGGCTCCGAAATCGTCTTCACTGAACTCGCCAGCGCCCTGTCGCGCATTTCCACCACTCCGGTGATGTATCCGCGGGCAGGAAAGTGCTGACGAGGTGGTATATTCGCCACCGAACTTTTGCGCTTCTTTGCCGAAACTTTCCGGCATCTTTTAGCGCGGATCACTTCCCCACCGCCGCCGCAGCATCCCCCTCGATCGCAACATCGATTCGGCGTCCACGCGCCGTATGTTTGCTGATGCTGCTGCCGTCGCCCGATCGCAGCCCCCAGAACGTGAGCGACGATACAATCGTAATCGTACCCAGCGCGAAGAAAGCCTTGTGCAGGGCCGGTACCGCCTGGGCGGCGTCGGATTGATTCACGTGACCGAGAAAATAGCCGGCGAAGAGCGAGCCAAACGCCACGCCGAAACTCAGCGAGAGTTGCTGCGCGGTACTCGCGATACTGCCGGCTTTGCTCGCGTCGCGATCGGAAACGTCGGCGTACACGAGCGAATTCATGGCCGTAAACTGCAGCGACGCGAAAAAGCCCTGCGCAAGGCTCAACCACAAAATCCCCCACTCCGGCGTGGCGGGGCCGATCTGCGTGAACACCATCATCGTCAGCCCGAGCAGCACCGTGTTGCCGATTAAAATCGTGCGATGCCCGAGCCGCTTGAGAATCGGCGCGCTGATCAATTTCATGCCCATCGCCGCGAGCGCCTGCGGCATCGTCAGCAAACCGGCTTTCCAAGCCGGATAGCCGAGGCCGATCTGATATAAAAGCGGCAAGAGAAAGGGCATGCCGCCGAAGCCGAGGCGGGTCACGAAGCCGCCGATGACCGCGACCCGAAAGGTCCGCACCTTGAGCAGATCAAGCTTGAGCAGCGGCGCATCGTCACGTTGCGCGTGCCAGCCGTACGCCGCGAGCAACAGCAGCGAAATCACGAGGAGGAATACAATGGGCCCCGGCGCGAGCGAGTGTTCGCCGAAGACTTCGAGGACGTAGGAAAGCAACGCAATCCCAGCGCCGAAGAGCACGAAGCCGGCGCGATCGAGCGGGGCGACGTCGGCGTCACGAAAGTCCGGCATGTAGCGCTCGATCATCCACAGCCCCACAAGCGCGAGTGGAATGTTGACGAAGAAAATCATCCGCCACGACAGCCAGTGCACAATCAACCCGCCGGCGAACGGTCCGAGCAACGGACCCAGCAGCGCGGGAATGATGACGTAGTTCATCGTCCGCAGGAGTTCGGACCGCGGAAACGCACGCAACAACGCGAGCCGACCGACCGGCGTCATCATCGCGCCGCCGATGCCTTGGAGGATCCGCGCGGCCACGAGCAGAGGAACGTTGGGCGCGAGCCCGCAGAAAAA
Source organism: uncultured Opitutia bacterium (assembly GCA_903919985.1). Classification (GTDB taxonomy): domain Bacteria; phylum Verrucomicrobiota; class Verrucomicrobiia; order Opitutales; family Opitutaceae; genus Tous-C4FEB. Next base: position 1,523 of record CAIXKG010000080.1, read on the forward strand.
CGATCCCGCCATGAAAAGAATCACCGCGAGTTTGAACACGCGGCGCGTGCCGAAGCGGTCGGCCATCCAGCCGCTGATGGGAATAAAGACCGCCAGGGCCAGCGTGTAACTGGTGAGCACGCCCTTCAGGCTCAGCGGCTGGACCCCGAGATTCGCGGCCATCGTGGGCACCGCGGTGTTCACGATGGTCGCGTCGAGATTCTCCATGAAGAGCGCAACCGCGACGAGCCACGGCAGAAATTTTCGGGTCTCGGCGGAGACCTCGCTGCTCGTGGTGGCTGCGCCGGTGGACATCATTGCGGATAAGATAGCGACCGATGACGGCGGCATTCGCAAACGAATCGGCGGCGGCGTGAGTAAGGTTTTTTCTTGAGTAGCGCGGTGCTTTCGCGCGCGGTCAGCACCCGCGACGCCAGCTGAAGCCTCGCGCCACCTCGGCACCCATGATCAAACAAATCGCTCATCTGTGTTTCAAAACAAGCCGGCTCGAAGCCATGACGGCATTTTATCGGGACGCCCTTGGCGCTACGGTGACGTTCCATTATCGCGCGAAGGATGGACGACCGATCGGCACCTATTTCGCGTGGGGCCAGAATACCTTTCTGGAAATTTTCGACCACGCCGACGCGCACCGGCGGAGCAATTCACCGCAGCCACTCGAGCCGCTGGAAGAACCACGCGACGCGTGGCTCATGCGCTACAATCATTTTTGTTTTCAGGTCGAGGACCTCAATGCGTTCGTCGCCCTGATCGAATCGCGCGGCGTAACGGTGACCGGTCGCAAGATTGGCAACGACCGTTCACACCAGGCCTGGATCAAAGATCCCGACGGCAATCTGATTGAGCTCCAGGAATACACCGCGGGAAGCCGCCAGTTTACCGGCGAGGATTTCCAGGAGGCGTGAGGGCGGCGTAATCAGCCCGAGCCCAGAATTCACGGATTGCCCCGGTGGGCGGGGTGCCCTCACCCCGCTTGGAAGCGCGGCCGCATGGTCGTAAAGCGGCCGCGGGCGCCCGCGCTCCCAGAGAGCATTTGCGGGGTGAAGGTACCCCGCCCCAAAAAATACGAGCGGGAAAAAACCGAAACGCCTCAGGGTGTTTTCGGCGCATCGGCCGGCGCTCCGGGTGCACCCGGAGCTGCAGCGGCGCCGCCACGCGCACCACGTCCGCCGCGACCGCTGACGTCAGGCGGCAGATCGAAATTCGCGGGGAGCGGCTCAGGATGCTTCGGATCGAAATTACCGAAATCATCCATGATGAATTTCGCCAGCGGCAGATTGGCCTGCTTGATCCCAAGCACGATGCACTTCGACTGAAGATAGGCGCCGTATTCGACGTGGTGGGTGCGGTCGCCGAACTGCTTGGTGCCTTCGGCTCCGAGGGCGATGTTCAGCTCCACGCCCATGGAATTCAGGTCGATGCCGGGCACGCCGACTTCCTGCGCGACCGCCATCGCGGCGGCGGCGTAGGTGCCGAGAATTTCATTTTTGTCGACCACATCGCGCCGGGCGGACGGCGAAGCGACGATGGGGAACGCGCCTTTTTTACGGGCGTCGGCGACGAACTGCCGCAGTAATTCCTTATAGGTCGTCGCCGCCGGCGCATAGGTCTCCGAAAAATCTTGGTTCGGATAAATATTCTGCGGGCCGCTGTTCTTCGAATCGTTGGTGCCGAATTCGATGATCACGTAGTCGCCGGGCTTGATG
>CAIXKG010000081.1 GCA_903919985.1 uncultured Opitutia bacterium
CCCTCAGCCGCGGCGAGTTGCAGTGCATCGGTGCGACTACCCTCAACGAGTATCGCAAATACATCGAAAAGGACTCCGCCCTCGACCGCCGTTTCCAAAACGTGAAGGTCGAGCCGCCGTCCGTCGAGGACACGATCACGATCCTTAAGGGTATTCGCAGCAAGTATGAGGATCACCACAAAGCGATCTTCACGGACAAATCGCTCGAATCGGCGGCGAAACTTTCCGACCGTTACATCACCGGCCGCTTCCTGCCCGACAAAGCGATCGACGTCATGGACGAGGCGGGCTCGCGCGCCCGTATCGCTGCCCTCACGCGTCCGCCAGACATCGAAAATCTGATCAAGGAGATCGAGGCCGTTTGCGCGCAAAAAGAAAAAGCGATCGCCGAACAACATTTCGAGGAGGCCGCGAAATATCGCGACACCGAGAAGCAGCTGCGGGCAAAGCAGGAGCAGGTCACCGAGGATTGGAAGAAATCTCGCGACGAAAAACGCGTCACCATCGACGAGGATCTCACCATGCAAGTTGTTGCCGACTGGACGGGCATACCGCTTTCGCGCATGGAAAAGAAGGAGAGCGAAAAGTTGCTCACCCTCGAGCTGGAGATTCAGAAGAGTGTCGTCGGTCAGGAAATCGCCGCCAGTGCCATTGCGCGCGCGTTGCGCCGTTCCCGCGCGGATCTGAAAGACCCGCGACGTCCGATTGGATCTTTCATGTTTGTCGGCCCGACCGGGGTGGGCAAAACCGAGACGGCCAAGCAGCTCGCCGCGCAAATGTTCGGCAACCAAGACGCGCTCATCCAGATCGACATGAGCGAGTACATGGAGAAGTTCGCCGTCTCGCGCCTCGTCGGCTCGCCTCCGGGCTACGTGGGCTACGAGGAAGGCGGGCAGCTCACCGAGGCGGTGCGGCGCCGGCCCTATGCCGTGATCCTGTTCGACGAAGTCGAGAAGGCGCACCCGGACGTGCTCCAGCTGCTCCTCCAGATTCTGGAGGATGGCCGGCTCACGGATTCCCTCGGGCGCACAGTCGATTTCCGCAACACGATCATCATCATGACGAGCAATGTCGGCGCCGCGTTGCTGCAACGCCAGACGTCGATGGGCTTCTCGGCCGCGTCCACGACTTTCAACGACGCTGAGAAAATGCGCGAAAAGGTGCTCGAGGAAGCCAAGCGCATCTTCAAGCCCGAGTTCCTAAACCGGATCTCGGACATCGTGTTCTTCCGTCCGCTCGATAAAAACGATCTGACGAAGATCGTCGACATCGAGGTCGCCAAATTCGCGAAGCGTCTCACCGACCGCAAAATCACGCTCGAGTTTTCCGCCGAGGCCAAAGTGCTGCTCATCGAAAAAGGTTACGATGAAAAGTACGGCGCCCGTCCGCTCCGGCGCGCGGTTGAGCACTACGTGGAGGATCCTCTCGCCGAAGCGCTGCTCCGCGGCGAGGTGAAGGAAGGCGAAGCCGTTATGGTGGAACGCGACGGTGATAAATTAACGTTCAAACAGAAGACACCGCCCGCCACCACTGGCGTGGCGCCCTAAACCAGGACGGCCTAGGCCGTCGCAAAAAAACCCCGGCCACCGCGATCAAGGTGTCCGGGGTTTTTGCTTTCCGCATGGTGCGCACCCCCTCCGGCATCCTCGTCGCCGAGGCGTTGCCGCCAACCACCCACTGCGGTCTGGCGCTCGGGCGTTGGCTCAATCGCCGCATGGCACGCGGTCGTGCCGCGGCTGTACCCGGCCGGCGCAGCGGGCGTACGATCAGGGAAAATTGACCGTGCCGCGGACAGGACGATGAACGTACCCCCGGGCGACGTTCATCGCCCAATCTCGCGTGCGTATGTGCCCGACCTGGATCGCGGCCAAAAAACCCGGCGTTGCTTCCGGCACAACGCGCGCAGCGGACGTTGAATGGCCAACCGCGCAGTCCGTTTGAAAAAGAGCTCAAGAAGCGGCTCACGGAATTACCGGGCCAGTGAACGACGCCAGACCGACGAAGTTTTTCGTGTCTTTCCCGTGGTTCGTGGTTCTGTGCGGAGCATGACCAAGAACGAAATCGCCGACGTGCTGAACGAGATTGGGGTGTTGCTGGAGTTGAAGGGCGAGAATCCGTTCAAGGTTCGCGCCTATCAAAATGGCGCCCGCGTGCTCGAGGCCCTCGAAGAGGCGGAGCTGGGGCGTTTGGTCGATGCCGCCGAATTGAATTCGGTGAAAGGGATCGGTGAGGCACTCGTGCAAAAAATCACGGAACTGCACGCAACCGGGCGGCTGGAATATTTTGAAACACTGAAAAGTTCCGTGGCTCCGGGATTGGTGGAGTTGCTGCAGATTCCCGGACTCGGTCCGAAGAAAATCAAGGTGCTCAACGATAAGCTCGGGGTGAGCGATATCGCGACGTTGGTGGCGGCGTGTACCGACGGCCGGGTGGCGGAACTAGCGGGCTTCGGCGCGAAGACGCAGGCGAAAATTATCGAGGGCGTTAAAAATCGCGAGGCTTATGGGCGCCGCCACCTCTGGTGGGACGCGGCGGCGATCGCGGGCCCGATCGTGGCTGGGTTGAGAGCCTTAGCGCAAGTGGAGCGCGCGGAAGCGGCGGGCAGTTTGCGTCGCGGATTGGAGACGGTGGGCGATCTCGATTTTATCGTGGCGGCGAAGGACATCGCACCCGTCATGACGTGGTTCACCGCGCTGCCCGGCGTGAAAGAGGTGACGGCGCAGGGGGAGACGAAAGCGAGCGTGCGTTTTGAGAGTGGCCTGCAGGCGGATTTGCGGATCGTGCCGGCGGAGCAGTTCGCGTTCGCTCTGCACCACTTTACGGGCTCGAAAGATCACAACGTGCAACTGCGCCAGCGCGCGCTGAGCCGCGGCCTCAGTTTGAGCGAGTGGGGGCTAGTACCGGCGGAGGGCGAAGGCACCGCCAAGGAAAAGGCCGAGAACCCCGGGTTGCGCCGGAATGCGGAGACCGAGACGGAAATTTTTTCGGCGCTTGGCCTGGGCTTCATTCCGCCCGAATTGCGCGAAGGCGTGGGCGAAATCGAGGCTGCTGAACGCGGGCCGCTGCCCCGGCTCGTGGAAGCGGAGGATTTGCGCGGCGCGTTTCATAATCACACGACGGAATCGGACGGGAGAAACACGCTGGCCGAAATGACCGCCGCAGCGGAAGACCTCGGCTGGGATTACCTCGGTATCGCGGACCATTCGAAGTCGAGTGTGCAGGCTCGGGGACTGACGGAGGGGCGGTTGCGGGCGCAGTTAGAGGAAATTCGTGCGCTCAATCGCTCCGGCAAATTCAAGACCCACGTTTTCGCGGGCACGGAATGCGATATTCTCCCCGACGGTCAGCTCGACTTCGATGACGGACTACTGGGCGAATTGGATTACGTCGTAGTTTCGGTGCATAGTGCGTTTGCACAGGACGAGGAGACCATGACCGCGCGTATTATCCGCGCCATCGAGCACCCGAGCGCGACGATGCTGGGCCACCTTTCGGGTCGGTTGTTACTCAGGCGCGAACCGTATCGGGTCAACGTCGGTAAGATCATCGACGCCGCGATCGCGCATCGCGTCGTGATCGAATTGAACGCGAGCCCGTGGCGGCTCGATCTGGATTGGCGTTACTGGCGGCTGGCGGCGGAGCGTGGGTTGATGTGCGCCATCAATCCGGACGCGCACGAAACGGAAGGGCTCACGCATGTGCGTGCGGGCATCAACGTGGCGCGGAAAGGCTGGCTTACGCGTGAGCAGATCTTGAATACCCGTACACGCCTGGAGGTTGAGCAGTGGTTCAAGCAGCGGGGGCGATCGCAAACCTAGATAGAACAACTTCGCGTTTGTAGCCCGTGCAACAGGTGGGAGGCCGCGGGTTGCCGGTCGCCGGGACGAGCGGGGTCGTGCTCATTGCGGAAGCGGCAGCAGGGTGCCGTTTTGCCGCAACCGACCTCGCCGAAGATCGCGATTAATTCCTTTTTTTCCTGCACCGCGAAGTTAAGAAGCTGCAGCGTATACGTGTGAATTTTAATAAGATACAGAAAACAGAAAACGGGCAGTGATGTTGAAGTGCATCTCTTTTAAACCGTCGTAGCTCTGCTCGATCGATTTCGAGCAGCCTGTCCCGGTCCAAAACGCACGCTCAAATCGTGCGATTTCCGCGAACCGCGCGATTTGAAATCTCCTTTACTCACCGGATCGCCCCCGCGTTTCATGACTGCCTACTTGCGTGAATCTGAATCGCTTCATTCTCAGCCTCTATCTCCTGTTCATCTTGGGGTTGGCGCTGGCGGCCGGGCTCTATTTTCACGAAAGCCAGGCCGAGTACGCCCGGCTGCGGCGGATTGAGGTCGAGAACCGCCGCCGCGTTGATGAAGCGCAGGCGCGCCTGAAACTGCAGGAGAAAATCCTCGAACGCATGCGCCATGATCCGGTCTACGTCGACCAGGTGATCCGGCAAAAACTCGGCTACGCGAAGCCCGAGGAATATATTTATCGTTTTGAGAATAATTGATCCGGGTCGCGCGACTCGGATCCGGTCTTTTGCCCAACATTTCAACTTTTTCCATGGCTGCCACGGCTCAACTTATCGATCGCTTCCAACGCGCTGGGCAGGGGCAAGTCTTCGCCTTTTTTGACCAGCTCACGCCGGCGGAACAACAGAACCTGCTCAGCGAAGCCGGCGAAATCGATCTCGCGGAAGTGGAACAGCTGAATCGCACCCTCGTCGCGAAAACTGCCGGCGCGGTCGGCGTAGATCTCGAGGGCCTCGCGCCCGCGCCCTACGAGCTGCTGCCGGCCAACGGCGGCGACGCCGCGGCCTGGGCCGCGGCGAAACAGACCGGCGAAGCGGCGCTCCGGGCGGGTCGGGTCGCGGCTTTTACGGTGGCCGGCGGTCAAGGTACGCGCCTCGGCTACGACGGTCCGAAGGGCACGTTCCGGGTGACGCCCGTGAAACAGAAATCTCTCTTCCAGATTTTCGCCGAAAAAATTCTGGCGGCCGGAAATCGCTACGGCCAGCCGCTGCATTGGTTTATTATGACCAGCCACCAAAATCACGTGGCGACGGAGGCGTTTTTTGGGGAGCACAATCATTTCGGACTCGATCGCGCGCGGGTGCATTTTTTTCGGCAGGGGCGCATGCCGGCGGTAAGTTTCGAGGGCAAAATTTTGCTTGAGACCAAAAGCTCGCTGGCGCTGTCGCCCGACGGCCACGGCGGTTCCCTGCGTGCGCTCGCGCGCAGCGGCGCACTCGATGTGATGGAGCGGGCGGGCATCGACACGCTCAGCTATTTCCAAGTGGACAACCCCCTCGTCCGCGCGATCGACCCCGCGTTCATTGGCTGGCATCTCATCAAGCGTTCTGAGCTGACGAGCAAGATGGTGCCGAAAGCCTACGCCGAGGAAAAGGTCGGCCATTTTTGCACCCAGCGCGGCAAGTTGATCGTGGTCGAGTATTCGGATTTGCCGATGGCGATTCAGCGCGAGACGGACGCCGCGGGCAAACTGCGGTACCTCGCGGGCAGCGTCGCGATCCATATGCTCGACCGCGATTTCATCCGGCGCATGGGCCAGTCGGCCGGCGATGCCGGCGTCGCATTGCCGTTTCATCGCGCCGATAAAAAAATCCCGACGGTCGATGCGACGGGCGCGGCGGTGAAACCGGAAAAGGCCAACGGCGTGAAATTTGAGATGTTCGTTTTTGATGCGCTGCCATTCGCCACAAATCCGCTCGTGATTGAAGCGCGCCGGGCGGACGATTTTTCGCCGGTGAAAAATGCCGATGGCCTCGATTCGCCGAAAACCTGCCGCGAGGATCAGCTGCGGCAATTTGCGCGCTGGCTGGTGGCTAACGGCGTTTCGCTTCCGACCGATGCGACCGGCCTGCCGGCCATCACGGGCGAAGTTTCGCCGTGGTTTGGCTACGACGAAGATTCGTTCGCCGCCAGCTGGGCGGCGTGCGCGGTCAAGCCCGCGATCGTCGATGGTTATTATCTGACCTGAATTTTAAACGTAGCTCTTCTTTCTTCTCCTTTTGCTCCATGACCACGCTTCAACGAATTCAGTCCGCCGTCAGCGCGGGCCAGCTCATGCCCGGCAGCGGCGAAAATCTCGCGGCATTTCTTGGCGCCCGGCTGCCCGCGTGGGCGCTCGAGAGCATCGAGGAGCTGGTCGCGCGGGGTGCGTGGTCGGAACTTAACGATCGTTTCTATCGCTACCTGGAATTTGGCACCGGGGGCATGCGTGGCCGCACCATCGGGGTCGTTACGGCCGCCGCCGAAACCGGTACACTCAGTCCGACTGGTTCGCCCGTGCACGCGGCGATCGGGAGTAATTTGTTGAATGACTTCACCCTCGTGCGGGCGACGGTGGGCCTGTTTCGCTACACCCAAAAATATCTGCGCGAGCAGGGCATCACGACGAAACCTCGTTTTGTAATCGCACACGACGTCCGCCATTTTTCGCGTCACTTCTGCGAACTCGCGGCCTCGGCGTGGACCAAGCTCGGTGGCGAGGCGTTTATCTTCGACGGCCCCCGGCCCACGCCGCAACTTAGTTTCAGTGTGCGCTGGTTGAAGGCGCACGCCGGTGTCGTCATTACGGCGAGCCACAATCCGCCCCACGACAACGGCTTTAAAGCCTACTTCGACGACGGTGGGCAGGTCGTCCCGCCCCACGACAAAGGCATCGTCGCCGAGGTCAACGCCGTGCCGCTGTCCGAGCTGGCCGATTTTCTCGTCCCCAATTTGGCGGGGGTGACCACGCTCGGTCGCGACGCGGACTATGCTTATCTTACCGTGGCGAGCGAAGCTGCGATCGATCATGCCGTCCTTAAAAAGACGAAGCTGAAAATCGCGTTCACGAACATTCATGCGACGGGCGCGATCCATTCGATCCCGCTTTTGATCCAGGCGGGCTGCGACGTGCATCCCGTGAAGGAGCAGCTGAATTTTGACGCCCGGTTTCCCACTGTGAAATCGCCGAACCCTGAGAATGCCGACGCGCTGGCGATGGCCGTGGCGCTCGCGGAGCGCGATCAATGTGACGTCGTGCTGGCGACGGATCCCGACTGCGACCGGATGGGCTGTGCCGTGCGCAGCCGCGCGGGCAAAATGGAGCTATTGACCGGCAATCAGATTGGCGCGCTGCTCGCCGACTATCGTCTGATGAAGTACAAGGAGCTCGGTTGGATTCCGCGCGAAGGCTCCGAACGGGCGGCGATCATCAAGACCTACGTGACGACCCAGCTGCAGGACGCGATCGGCCGGGCACACGGCGTAAAGGTCGTCAATACGCTCACGGGCTTCAAGTGGATCGCCGCCAAGATGCGCGGCTATGAGGGAAAACTCGGTCGCGCGATGGGCCCCGGGTTTGACTACGACGCGACGCCCTTTGCGGAGCGCGCCCAATTGCTGATGAAGCACAGCACGTTTTACGCGTTTGGTTGTGAGGAAAGCTACGGTTACCTGCCCAACGACTACGTGCGCGACAAGGACGGTAATGCCGCGTGCCTGATGTTTGCCGAGGTGTGTGCGTGGGTGAAGAGCCGCGGGCTCACCGTGCCCGAATATTTAGACGAAATCTTTTTGCGCTGCGGATTCTACCTCGAAGGCGTGATTAACCTCTACTACGAAGGCGCGAGCGGAAACGCGAAGATCAAGCGTATCCTCGACACTTACCGCGCCAGTCCGCCGCGCGCGTTTGGCGACGTCGCCGTAACGAAGTTTCAGGATTTTGGGCGCGAGGATATCCGCGATGCGGACGGCGAAATGATACCGAAACAGGATCTTTATCTCGTTTCGCTGGCCAACGGCTACAGCTTCGCGGCGCGCGGGAGTGGCACGGAGCCCAAGATGAAATTCTATCTCTTCGCGAACGCGAACGTCGGCAGCGCGGCGGAGCTTCCTGCCGTCAAGGCGCGTGTGCGGGCGACGCTTGATGGCCTGATTAAATGGATCGAAGCGGACGCCAAGAAACGCGCGGAAGGGTAGGGCGGGCAGGGTGTGTTATCCCTAACGCGCCGGTTCCATGCCACCCTTTCGGCGACCCTAGTCGCCGCCGGCGGATGTGCTTTTACAACGAGCTTTCGAGGCACTTTCGGTGTCCTTGGTAGTCCGTACACGTTGTCCTCAAGGGCTCCCCATGAAATTCCGCCCCGCTCGATTCATCGTTCTGGCCCTTTTTCTGGCGGCTTCGGTTTTCGCCGCGGCCTCTGCGTCAGTGCCGTCGGCCGCGATTTCCGCGCCGTCGTTGGCACCGGACCAATTGGCAAAACTCCTCGGCCCGATCGCGCTTTATCCCGATCCGTTGATCGCGTTGATGCTCCCCGCGTCAACCGTGCCGCTCGACGTTGTTTTGGCGGCCCGTTATTTCAATCAGAACGGTGACCCGGCGCGGGTCGACGAGCAGCCCTGGGACGACAGCGTGAAAGGTCTGGCGCACTACCAGAACGTGATCATCTGGATGGATGAAAATTTGGCGTGGTCCCTTCAGTTAGGCGAGGCGTTCATCAATCAGCCGGCCGAGGTTATGAAAACCATCCAATATCTCCGCGCCGAAGCCCGTGCGGCGGGCACCTTGGTGGATACGCCGCAGCAGCAACTCGAGGAGGTCGGCGGCAATATCATCATCGTACCAGCCCAGCCCAATGTGATCTACGTTCCAGTGTACGATGCGGACGTCGTGTATCTTGCCCGGCAGAGTTTCTATGCGGGTCCATTCCTAACCTTTGGCGTGGGCTATGCCACCGGAGTTTGGCTCGGCTACGATTTCGACTGGGAGCGTCGTCGCTTCTGGATGATTAATGAACGCGAGCGGGAGCGGTATTGGCGTGATCGTCGCGAGCTGCATCGCCCAAATTTTCCCGGTCCCGCGGGAATCTCCGTTGATCGTATGCACACGCCCTGGGTGCCGAATCCCGCTCGTTTTCATCCCACTGTCCCCTTGGGAAATCGTCCGAGGCCCGACATCGTCAGGCCGTCTCCCTATTCCCTCGATCGTGATCGCCGATCACTCGATGGCCCGCGCGGACCTGGCTCTGTCCTTTTCGAGCATGGGCCCGTCGGGCGCGATCAAGCGCCGTTTCCACCTCGCGAGCAAATTCCCTCGCCTGATCGGGCGCGGCTTCCGCCGCGCCGGCCGGAGCTTGTTTCGCCTCCGCCGGCCGTACCGGGGCAGCCTCAGTCCCAGGCGTCGGCGCCCGGGTACAATCGTGGCGTGCGTGTGGCGCCCGAGGATCGTCCGAGGATCAATCCCTCGAATAATACGCCCCCGAACGCTCCGGCCGCGGGCGGACTAATCCGTCCGCCGGTTCAACCCAACATGAGTAGTCCGCAGCCAGCGCCCGCGGCCTCACGTCAGGATCGTCGTCCGCCGGCCGCGCCACCGCAACCGGTGCCGCCTGCACAGCCGGCTGCGTCCTCGCCGCCTCAGGACGAAAAAGCCTCGGGCCGCGGCCGCGACCAAAATTAACCCGCTTGCCTCCGCGCCAGCCAAACGGCGCCGGCCATGAGCGCACCGCCGCAGAAAAGGCGGGTCAGTTCGGCCTGTTCGCCAAAGACCACGAGAGAGCAGGCAACAGCGAGAGGGATCTTTGCATTGTTCATCGCCGCGAGCGTACCGGCGCTTACCTGTGTTGCCCCGCGATTCCACAGGAAAAATCCAACCCCTGATGCGGCGACGCCCAGATAGAGCAATATCGCCACGTTGGGCAGAGTCAGGGTCAGCGCCGTGAAATGGGTGCGCAGCAAACTGAACGGAAGCGTGACGGCAAAGGCGCCGGCGTAGAGCAAACCGAACACATCGCGATCTCGGATTGTTGCGACTGCGGTCGCGGTGCGCCACCGACGGTAGAGTACTTGACCGAGCGCGAAGGCGAGATTGGACAGCTGTACGAGCGTGACTCCAACCAAGGCTCCGGGCGCGGGCGTTGCTTTGACAACAATCACGGCGCCACCCAGCACGGCGAGCAAGGCGGCGAAGAGCGCCGACGCCCTTAAGGTGCGATCGAACGCATCGGCCAGCAGCGTCACCAGGATCGGCGTGGTGAGCGTGAAAACGGCGATTTCGTAGCTTTTCAGAAACCGGAAGCTCTCGTTGTAAGCGAGGTACATGAGCCCAAATTGCACCGCGCCGATGCCGGCGAGGGTGAACCTCGTGCGCGTGTTGATGCCGCGGAGACGGAGAAATGGCAAAAAGACGAGCAGGGCTACGGCGAGCCGGGCCGCGGCGATGAAGGCTCCATCGAGTCCCGTGAGTCGTGGGACGAGCCCGAACGAAAATGCCCAGATGACGGAAACGAGAAGCAGGAGCAGCACGCCGCTGAGCCCAAATCACGCGCAGGAATTATCAATCGGAAAGGCGCTTTGGGGCGCACTCCGCTTCGGCCGCAGGGAAAATACTTGGCGCCCGGGCGTAAGTTTTCGTCATCATGACCCTCCATGTCTCCGGCCCTTCCGCTCATCGTGCACCTCGATGCGGACGCATTTTTTGTCGCCTGCGAACAGGCGCTTCGGCCCGAGTTGCGCGGGACTAAATGCGCCGTTGGCGGCACCCAGCGTGGGATCATTTCGTCGGCCAGCTATGAGGCTCGAGCCTGCGGCGTTTACACGCCGATGCCCACGGTGTCCGCGCGGAAAATATGCCCGGACCTGATTATGATTCCCCACACCGGTGGGCTCTACGGCACCGTGTCACGGCAGATGTTTGACCGGTGCGAAAGCCTGACGCCCGTTGTGCAGCGCAACTCGATCGACGAGGGCTATCTTGATTTAGGACCGTGCGGTCTGCGGGATTTGCAAGCGGTGGAAATGGCCGTCCGCGGGTTGCAGGAGAAGATCTGGGCTGACCTAAAAATTACCGTTTCGATGGGCATAGCGGCGAATAAACTGGTGGCCCAGATCGCGAGCAAATTGAGCAAGCCTCGCGGGTTTGTCGTGGTGCCGGTGGGCGAGGAGGAGGAATTTCTCGCGCCGCTGGGCATCGGCAAGCTCCCGGGCATCGGGGCGAAAGCGGAGGCCGGACTGGACGCCCAAGGGTTTCGGCTCGTGGGCGATATTTTGACCCGGAACGAAGGTGATCTGGCCCGGGCGTTTGGTGACGGATGGCGTGAAGTCGTTGCGATGGCCCGGGGCCAGGATACCCGCCCGGTTGAAATGACCGACGAAGATGCGAAGAGCTACTCACAACAGGAAACGTTTCACGAGGACCTCGGCGATTTCGCGGCCGTGGCGCGCATTGCCAAGCGCATGGTTGACGAGCTCCTCGCTCTGGTGAGAGCCGATGGCAAGCGGGTGAAGACGATCACGGTGAAAGTGCGCTACGGCGACTTCACCCAAATGGCGCACGGCCGGAGTCTGGCAACTGCGTCAGATTTGGAAGTGCGGTTTTATCCCCTCGTGGAAACGCTGCTGAGGGAGGCGTGGACCCAGCGCCGCAAGCTACGGCTGGTGAGCGTAAGATTTTCGGGAGTCGAGCACGGGGCTGAGCAGTTAGAAATGTTCAACCAGTCCGACGAGAAACGGCGAAAGCTGGCGGCCGTGTTGGACCGGATGAATGCCGGAGAGAAAAAGCCGCGGGTCCTGCACGGCCATCAGCTTGGGGGGCAGAAGAGCCATCCTGAGCCGGCGTGAGCTTGCGACGCGGCGGTAGCGGACTAACCCGTTAGGCGCATGCCGATCTACGAGTACTACTGCCAGGACAACCACACGGTTTATCAGTTTTATGCGAAGACGCTGGCGCAGGGCCGCACGGTACCGAAATGCCCGGACAATCCGAAGTACCGCATGGAAAAAATGGTGTCGGCATTTGCCGTCACATCGGGCGGAAAAAAGGGTGACGAGCCTCCGCCGTCGCCAGCCGCAGCCAGTGGTGATTCAGCGGAAGACGCGCGGATGGAGGGGGCGCTGGGCGCGATGGAGCGGGAATTTTCCTCACTCGATGAAAACGATCCGCGAGCGATGGGGCGCATGATGCGGCGCATGGCGGAATTATCTGGAGAAAAAATCGACGGCGAGATGGAGGCGGTCGTGCGCAAACTTGAGGAGGGAACTGATCCAGATTCGCTGGAGGAACAGCTCGGCGGTGACGCGACTTCCCCCTTGGAAGATCCTGATGCCGGAGCCGGTGCCCCGCCGCCGCCAACGCAAAAAGAAGCCCGCGCACGATGGAAGGCGCGGCGCCGCACGCCGACGCGGGACCCGAAACTTTACGACTACGAGTGAAGCCCTCGCGTCGCGTCCCACCTCAGGCAGTGGATTTATAAATTAGATTGAGGCAGAACGCGGATTGCCGCGCATTCATGCCGATGCCATCGCCCGACCTCCTGAATCGAATCGAAGCCGCGAAGCGCGCCGTCTCGGCGCAAACCGAACTCCTCCACCGCGAGTTTGGCCGAGCGGAGAGCAAATGGAAGAGCGACGGTACGCGGGTGACAGCCATCGATATCGCGATCTCGGAAAATATTTTTAACGAGCTCGCGGCGCTGTTTCCGGCGGATCAATTTTTCAGCGAGGAACTAGCGAACACCGATGCGGCGATTCCGGTGATATCACGGTTTTCATGGGTGCTCGATCCGATCGACGGCACGAATAACTTCGCCCTGGGCATTCCCCATTGCGCGATCTCGCTTGGCCTGTGTGAAAACGGCACGCCGGTCTATGGCGTGGTGTACGATTTGAGCCGCCGCACCCTGATGCACGGCGGGCCTGAATTCGGGACGTTCGACGGCGAGCGGCGCGTCAGCGTTCTGAACATTGCGCCGCACGCGGAGAGCATCGTGGGCTTTCACCGTCCGTTCGACCCTGCGCTATTGCCCGCCTGCAATGCGGTGCTCGGTCAGTTCAAGATCCGCGGCTTGGGCAGTGCCACGCTGCACCTGGCTTACACCGCGGTCGGGCTGTTCGACGGCTGCGTAGACTTTAACGTCAAAATATGGGACCTCGCCGCGGCGATCGCCCTCCTGCGCGGCGCGGGCGGCGAGATTCGGTTTCTCAACGGCGAACAACTGCCGATGCGGACTTTCGATTTGAAAATGGGCCGGATCGTCTACATCGCCGGAGGCCCGCTTGCACTCGCGCGGCTGGCGGAACTCGTCGCGTTCCCGTCGAAAAGCTGATCCGGATTTTCTGGCGTGGAGCGCCGCAAAATCGGCCGCGGGTGGACGTTTCCAGCGTAACGGAGGCCTTGAGAAATAGCTGCCGTTGGCCGTACCGAATGCGGTCAAACTACCAGACGATTTCCCGCCGAAATGCTTACGCGTTCCGCGACGCGGGAGACTGGACGTCGGGCGATTAGGCCGGCTTGGTCAAACTTGGTACGTCTGCAACGGAACCGGATCAAGGATCTTCGAGTTCGGCATCTGCGCGGTGAGTTGCTCCATGAACCAAGCCCTCGCGGCCGGATCGCCGTGGGTCAAAATCACGCTGCGCGCTTGGGTCTGAACGGAAAATTGAACAAGTTCATCGCGATCCGCGTGGCCGCTGAGCTCGAAGCGTTCGACGCGAGCCTTGATCTTCGTTTTTACGTTGGCGGTCTTGAAAAGAAAGGTGTCGCCCGGTGCGCATGCGAGCAGTTCGCCGCCCGGCGTCTCGGGATCGCAATAGCCGACAAATCCGATCGTGTTGCGGGCATTGCCGAGCAGACCTGAAGCGAGCGTGTAACTCGGCGTGCGTTCCACGAGCATACCCGAGCTAATGATATAAAGTGCGTTTTGACCGGGGTCCTCACCGGGATTCAGTTTCCGCGGAGTCGGCTTGATCTTGAGTTCTTTGATGATGCCGCGGTTAAAATTTACATGCTTCGTCTTGCGGCTGATCTCATCGAGGTAGTCCGCGAGATCCATGCCGAGGCCCGAGGCGAAGATGGGGCAATCGACCAGCTTCCCGAATTTCCGGGCGTCGTGGATGATCGCGAGCACTTCCTGCATGCGGCCGAGCGCAAACACCGGGATCAGAAAAGAACCCCCGCGCTGGATCGTGTCGTTGATGCTGGTGACGAGCCGGATCATCTCTTCTGACCGGCTTTTCCCGGGCGCACGCTCCGTCGTGCCGCGGGTGGTCTCGGTGACGACCGTATCGAAGTGACCGGCGGGAAAACGGGCGCCGGGTAGCGTGCGTTGGTCGGTGAAGAGCACATCACCCGTGAAAAAGATGCTGCGGTGCTTGTGGTGAATCTCGACGCCTGCCGCCCCAGCAACGTGGCCGGCGGGATGGAAGATAAGTTCGATTTCGTCTTTGCCGCCGCTGAACTTTTTCGCGTGGTTGAAATTCAACCCGACCATGCGTTTGCCGCAGCGGTCGATTTCTTCGTGCGTAAAAAGCGGGTAATCGGGAATGTTGTTCTCCTCGCGCTGCCGTATCATCACGTTCGCGGAATTGTGCAGCATCCGTTCGATCAGCATGCGGCTGGAAGTGGTCATCACGACCGGCGTGTTGGGATGCTCGCGCATGACGACCGGTAAGCTACCGATATGGTCGAGATGGCAGTGCGTGATGATGATCAGATCCAAATTTTGGCCGCGCAAAGGGCTCAGGTCGGGCGAGGCGCCGCGGCCAATTTTTTTTGGATTCAAGCCGCAATCGATTAGAATCCGGAGATCTCCGAGCTGAATAAATAGGGAGTTGGCACCGATCCCGCCGTCGCGGTTGAGGTCTGTTAGCTTCATGAACGGTCCAGAGAGAACGAGAAGACGGTCGAGAACGAGAACCAATTTTTTCCTGCGAAATTAGCCGTGCGGCGGAGGCGGCACGCGCATTTCGAACGAAGGTACCAGGACGTGAATCTTGCGGCCGAGCTCGTCAATGCCGTGAAAGCTGCCGTGCGCGACGGCATCGCAGCCCGTCACATGGTAGCTGTTGTAGGAAAATTCTTCGCCGACCGCGAGGCGCGGCGTCTCGCCCACAATCTTGTCGCCTTCGATCACGAGCCGAGAACCGTCCGCATGCTCTACGACCCATTTACGGCCGAGCAGCGTGACGGCGTGGTCCGCCCCGTTGCGAATCGTGACGAAATAAACGAAAGCGTGCGGTTTGTCGACGGGCAGACTCACCCCGGCGTGATGGTACGCGAGTTTGTCCAAGCGGGCAGTCAGGCCGGGAAGCGCATGCGAAGAACAGGACATGCTCGCAAAGAGAACTGGGAACGGCTTTCGGGCAAGCGCGGCGTGCAGCGCGCCAGAAAACGCTTCGGGCTTGCTGCGCGCCGGACGGCTGCGCACAAACGCGTTTCCATGGCTAAACTGGCTTTGCTTTCTGTTAGCGACAAACAAGGTCTCGTCGAATTCGCCGCCGCCTTGGTGCGCAACCACGGGTACACGCTGCTCTCCACGGGTGGCACGGCGAAACTGCTCGCCGAAAAAGGCCTCCCCGTCACCGAGGTTGGGCAGCACACGGGCTTTCCTGAAATCATGGAGGGTCGCGTGAAGACGCTGCACCCCAAGATCCACGGTGGCCTCCTCTGCCGCCGCGATAAACCCGAGCATCTCGCCCAGGCGGCGAAGAACGACATCGCGCTGATTGATCTGGTCGTGGTGAACCTCTATCCGTTCGAGCAAACCGTCGCGAAGCCGCACGTGGAATTCGAGGAGGCGATCGAGAACATCGATATCGGCGGTCCTTCCATGTTGCGCAGCGCGGCTAAGAATCACGAGAGCGTGACGGTGGTTTGCGATCCTGCCGATTACCCGGCGGTGCTCACGGCGCTGGCGGCCGGCGAGGGGAGCGAGGCGTTGCTCGCGTTGCGACGGAAGCTCGCGTTGAAAGTGTTTCAGCGCACGGCCAGATACGACGGAGCGATCGCTAAATATCTCGAGGCGCAGGCGACCGAGCCGGATTTGGAAACGCTCAGCGGATTTCCCGCCGCGCTTTCGCTCTCGTGGAAGAAGGCGCAGAGCCTGCGCTACGGGGAAAATCCACACCAGCAGGCCGCTCTGTACGGGACGTTCCACGAACACTTCGAGCAACTCCAGGGCAAGGAACTGAGCTATAATAATATTTTGGATATCACGGCGGCGACGTACCTGATCGGTGAATTTGAACGGCCGACGGTGGCAATTTTGAAGCACACGAATCCGTGCGGCGTGGCGAGTGCCGAGACCTTGATCGAGGCGTGGGACAAAGCCTACGCGACCGACAAGCAGGCGCCGTTTGGCGGCATCATCATCGTGAATCAAACGCTCGACGGTGCCCTAGCGGCGGCGATCGCGGAGATTTTCACGGAGGTCATCATCGCCCCGCGCTTCAGCGACGAAGCGCTCACCATCTTCGGCAAAAAGAAAAACCTGCGGCTCATGATCGCTAAAGGCGGCATCGGCGCCGATGCGTTGCAGGAGATTCGCTCGGTGGTAGGCGGCGTGCTCGTCCAAGATCGCGACCGCACGCTTGGCAACGTCCGCGAATTCAAGGTCGTGACGAAGCGTGAACCGACGCCGGATGAATGGGCGGCTATGATGTTCGGCTGGAAAGTCGGGAAGCACGTGAAGTCGAACTCGATTGTTTATGTCCGGGGCGAGCAGACGCTCGGGGTGGGAGCGGGGCAAATGGCCCGCGTCGACAGCTCCCGCATCGCGGTCTGGAAGGCCGGCGAAGCCAAACTTGATTTACGCGGATCCGTCGTGGCCAGCGAGGCCCTGTTTCCTTTCGCCGATGGCCTGATCGCTGCGGCCGACGCCGGAGCGACGTCCGCCATTCAGCCCGGTGGATCGGTGCGCGATGCGGAAGTGATTGCGGCGGCCGACGCGCGTGGGATGGCGATGGTGTTCACGGGTTCCCGGCACTTTAAGCACTGAGTACGTCTGCGGGTAGGCGTCGGCCCGTTCGCATATCGTTTGTGGTTTGGGTGCGAAGGCTTCTAGTTACTAACCATATGAAAACTTGGCTGGTTTTTTTCGGTTCATTGATGATTCCGGCCCTGCTTGTCGCGGCGCCGCTCAAGACCTTGGAGGAATTTCAAAAAACGGCCGCGCCGTTTCATGCGGAAATTCGTGTGCCGACGTTTCCCACCACGCCTAAACAAATCGAGGCCGACAAGACGGCCGCGATTCGCGCCGGTAATGCGGCTCTCGATCAGATCGCACGTCAGGATCCGAAGAAGCTCACTCTCGAAAGCACGTTCGGTGCACTGGATAATCTGTACTACAACGTGAACCGCGCGGCAGGCGTGATCGACTTCGTGCAGCAGACTAACCCCACGCGCGCCGTGCGGGACGCGGCGGAGAATGCCTCGAAGGCGCTGCAAGCATGGACGATCGGGGTTCTTTACCGGAGCGACGTTTACGCGGCGCTGAAGGCTTTCGCCGCGACCAAGCCGGAGTTGACTGGTGAAGATCGCCGCCTGGTTGACGAGACGATGCTCGACTACCGCCGCGCGGGCCTCGATTTGCCCGGCGCCGAGCGCAAACGGGTCGAAGCTCTGCGTAAGCAGCTCTCCGGGCTCGAGACCGATTTCAGTTCAAACATCGTGAAGACGAAGCTGCCGATGGTATTCACCAAGGCGGAACTCGCCGGCGTGCCTGACGATTTTCTCAATTCGCCTGGCGTTAAAAACCGGCGCCGACGCGTACACGATTCTCATCAACGTCACGCCGCAGCGGTTGATGGTGGAGACCAATTGTTCCGTGGCAGCGACGCGCCAACGCGTGACGGCCGCCGAGTACGGCCTGGCCCAAAAGACCAACGTCCCGCTTTTGAATAAGATCGTCGAGCTGCGGGCGGACATCGCCCGCAAGCTGGGCTACGCTTCCTGGGACGATTATCAAATCGAGGAGAAAATGGCGAAAAACGGGGCGACGGCGAAGGCGTTCATCCAGAGTCTGGTCCATGACATTCAGCCGAAGTTCGAGGCGGAGATCGCGACGATGCAGCAGCTGAAAGCCAGCGAAACACACGATCCCGGCGCGAAGATCGAACTGGCGGATTGGCGCTATTATCAAAATCAACTGATGCGAAAAAACTACTCGATCGATACCGAGGCGTTGCGGGTGTACTTCCCCTACGAGCGCGTGCTGCAGGGTATGTTCTCCATCTACCAGTCAATCTTTGGTCTGAAATTCGAGCAGCTCCAGGCGCCGTATTCTTGGTTCGATGGCGTCACGCTCTGGGCGGTAAGCGACGCGCGCACGAATGAACCGATGGGCCTGTTCTATCTCGACATGTTTCCCCGCGAAGGAAAATACAACCACTTCGCGCAATTCAGCATCCAGCCGGGAACTCGCTTGGCGGATGGCAGCTATTTGCGGCCGACGGTCGCTCTGCTTTGCAACTTTCCGCCGCCCGCGAACGGCGCGCCATCGCTGCTAGATCACCGTGAGGTGGAGACGCTTTTCCATGAGTTCGGACATTGCATGCACTCCATCCTTACTCGCGCCAATCGTGGCCGCTTCTCGGGCACGAATGTGCCGGGCGACTTCGTGGAAGCGCCCTCGCAAATGCTGGAAAACTGGACCTTCGATAAGGCGGTGCTCGATACGTTCGCCGCGGATTATCGCGACCCATCGAAAAAGATTCCCGCGGAAATTATCGGGAAATTGAAAGAGGCGCGAGTCGCGACGATCGGCACGACCTACCGCCGGCAGTTTTCGTTCGGGTTGCTCGATCTCGCGCTGCACGGACCGCGTGCGACCGGGGCGCGCGTCGATGCGCAGACGGAAACGAATGCAATTCTCAGTGATGTATTTTTTCCCGTGGATAGCCGCACCGCATTCGTGGCGTTCTTCGGGCATCTGATGGGCTACGACGGCGGCTACTATGGCTACGCGTGGGCGGATGCCATTGCGGCGGACATGGCGACGGTCTTTGAGCAATCGAAGGGCGGTTATCTTGACCGGGAGACGGGCATGCGGCTGCGCGACGAAGTCTATGCCGCGGGCAGTGCGCGCGATGTGACCGAATCGATCGAGAAATTCCTCGGCCGGAAACAGTCCAATCTGCCGTTCCTGAAAACCCTTGGCTTGGGAAATTAGGAAGGCCGGGGATGCACGAATAACGGCGTTCGCTCATGCGGCGATAAGTTCGCGGTAAGATTGTTTCATGGGGCGCTTTTCCGATTGGCGCACGCCGGCGATTTGAGTACGTTGGGAAATGTTCGATCCCGTCGAAAAACTTAAGGAATTCATTCGCTGTCCGTCGGTCTCCGCCGACTCGAAATTTCGCGAAGGCATGCGCGGGGCCCAGGAATTTGTGGCCAATCTGCTCGGTGGCATGGGCTTCGCCGTCGAAGTGGTGAAGACGGATTTGCATCCGATCATTCTCGCGACCCGCGGGGGCGATGCGAGCTGGCCGCATGTCGTGATTTACGGCCACTACGACGTGCAGCCGGCCGATCCTCTGAGCCTTTGGACGACGCCACCGTTTGAGCCGACGATTCGTGGCAACCGCATCTTTGGTCGTGGTGCGGCGGACAACAAAGGGCCGCTAATGACGAACATCACCGCCGTCGCGCGTCTGTTGGAAGCGAATCCAGCGCTGCCGCTGCGGATCACCTTTCTCGTCGAAGGCGAGGAGGAGATGGGCAGTCCGAGTTTCCCGAAATTTCTTGAGGCGCGTCGAGCGCAGCTCAGCGCGGCGGATTTTGTTTACCTATCCGATACGGCGCTGCCCAATGAACAACAGGTCGTGCTGACCTGCGGGTTGCGCGGACTCGCGCTATTCGATGTGCAGATCACCGGGGCGAAGGGCGATCTGCATTCCGGGCTGCACGGCGGTGTCCTGCTTAATCCAATTCAGGCCCTGGCGGAAATCATCGCGACGCTGCACTCCCCCGATGGACGGGTCAACGTCCCGGGTTTTTATGATGACGTCCTCGACGTGCATCCTTGGGAACGCGAGGAATTGAAGAAACTCGGGGCTGACGAAAAAAATTATGCAGAGTTTTTGGGCATCGATTCGTTTTACACGATGCCCGGTTACTCGCCTTTCGAGGCGGTGCGATTCATGCCCACGCTGGAGTTTAACGGCATCGGTGGCGGCTATCAGGGCGAGGGCACGAAAACCGTGATCCCGAGCAAGGCCTTCGCCAAGATCAGCTGCCGCCTCGTGCCGAATCAGCAGCCGGACAAGATCAAGAAGTTGGTGATGGATGCGATCCGGGCGCGGACGCCGAAAGGGGTGAAATTGGAGTTCGTCGACCAGCATAAAGGCGATCCTTACGTCGTGGTGCCGCCGGGGCGCTCGAATACGCCGCCGGATCAATCGCCGGTATTGGCGCGGGCTTTTCGTGCGGCCGATGCAGCCGTAACAAAGATTTGGGGGCGGCCCCCGCTGTATCTGCGCGAAGGCGGAAGCGTGCCGATCATCGCGGATATCAAGCGTGTCACGGGACTCGATTCGGTCATGTTCGGTCTGTTTTTGCCGGAAGATAACCTGCATGCGCCGAACGAAAGCTTTAATCTCGATGTCATGCAGAAAGGGATCGAGACCACCCAGTGTATGTTAGCGGCGTTGGCGGCGGGGAAGTAGGCGCGCGACTGTCGGAACAGCGCGACGCTTTAGAGCGCTTTGGGTTAAACCGGCCCGGTACGCGCTCCGGAAATCTAAAAAAGCGGGTAGAAGCAGCGCGCCACTTAGGAAATAAAAAGCCCCGGTCTTGCGACCGGGGCTTGGTGGTTCGCGCAACGCGGCGCGCAAAATTACTTCTGGGCTTTGATGATCACGAGTTCGACGCGGCGATCTTTTTTCATCTCGTCGTCCGTGCCGCTCTTCTTGGATTCTTCGCTGCCTTTGGAAAGGGTTTCGAGTTTGTCTGCCGCGACCATGACCGTAGTGAGGTATTTTTTCGCTGCATTGGCGCGGCGATCACCGAGGCCGAGATTATATTCTGATGTCCCGCGCCAGTCGGCGTGACCTTCGAGGAGCAGGCGCTGCGTCGGATTTTTCGCGAGATATTCCTTGGCCGCGTCGAGTTTCGCGCGTTCAGCGGGAGAGATGCTCGACTTGTCGAACTCGAAATATACGGGCTGCAGAAGACCGCGAATGGTGTGGCCATCATCGATCGCTCCGTCGGGCAGACGATTTTCGAGACCCAGCGACGCGTCGGGCGCACTGGAGACGTCAGTGGGGTTAATATTTCCGCCGGTATTCGGACCGATGAGCGTCGAGCTCGGATCGGGGCGAACGGGTTTCTTAGTACAGCCCGTGAAAAGTGCCGCGGCGCTGAGGGCGATGAGGAAAAAAGACTTCGGGACGAGTTTCATGGAGGATCAATTAGTAAGACGTGAAGGAAACCTTTGGGCCAAGCTTTTTGGGGCGGCAAGGGTTTTGTTTCAGTCCGTCTTTTTCGGTGTGATGATGCCGACTTCACGCGCGTTGCGCGTATGGCTGCCAGCATCGTGTAAATCCGGTTTCCGCGTGAGATTCAGGCGGTGGTCATCGACCAGTTTCACGCTGAAAAGAAGTTTCTCGGGAATTCCGCACGTATTTTGCCTCTCGGCCACAAGTCGGAGAACCTCCCGCTCGCTCTCGGTGCTGAAATCCGGAGTGCTGCTGGCCATCGGATTCGCGATGGTGTTGCGGAGCAGTCCGGCGCCGGCCGGGCCGAGGGACGTGCCGCCGTTCGCGCCGGTCTCGAGCCCTTGCTTGGCCTCAAAGAGTCTGGCGGTTTTTCCAGGAAGCCGTGTGCATCGGCTTCAAACGTTTCTCGGAGGAGGACCGGATTTTCGCGCCCTGAGCAGACCAGTACGCGGTACGAAGGGAACTTTCTTTGGGACGCGCCTATGCAGGTCGACGCCGTTGGGAGAGGGCATTTTGGGATCGAGAACCAGGACATCAGGGTTCTCGTCGAGGATCAGCAGGACGGCGGGCTGGCCGTCTCCGGCTTCGTGGATAAGTTCGTAACTGGGTTCGAGGCGGACGATTTCCGCGCGCATTTCGCAGCTGGCGGTCTCCTCTTCGGTGACGCCGGGTCGCTTCACGTTAGAACGTAAATCCGCTTTGTTTTGCTGGCGGCAGCGACTCCAAGGGTGGTGGGTTGGCCGGGACTCGAACCCGGAACCAACAACTTAAAAGGATGCTGCTCTACCATTGAGCTACCAACCCGAACCCGTGGAAGGGTCAAAAATGCATTTCGCGCGGCGCGCATGGCAAGAAATTTCTCGGAAGCTTGTCGCGCGGCGATTGACCCGCGAGGTTGGCGGCCCTAATTCACCGCGCAGTTTCGAAAATCTCGTGGGAACAATTCAAAAATACGCCGATCAGAGCGAGGCTGACCGTATGTCAACCAAAGCTCACGAAGTGGCCCTCGATCACGCGCTCGTTCACCGTTTCAAGGGTGGAGATCAAGCGGCGTTTGACGAGATGGTGAGCCGTTACTGGGATCGCATCTATTCGA
Organism: uncultured Opitutia bacterium; assembly: GCA_903919985.1. Lineage (GTDB taxonomy): Bacteria > Verrucomicrobiota > Verrucomicrobiia > Opitutales > Opitutaceae > Tous-C4FEB. The sequence goes on from CAIXKG010000081.1 coordinate 22,311, forward strand.
TGGTGCACCAGTTGCTCCGCAATCAACAGGATGCCGAAGAAGTTACGCAGGATGCGTTTATTCGTGCGCACCGTGGGTTGGCGAATTTTCGCGGGGAATCCGCTTTCTCGACTTGGCTCTATCAGATCGCAACGAATCTTGCGCGCAACCGCTACTGGTATTGGTGGCGGCGAAAACGGGATAAATCCATTTCCTTCGACGCCCCCGTGAGCATGGACAACGACACGACCCTGGCCGACATCATCCCTGCGGAGGTGGAAAGCCCCGACGATATTGCTGTCACGTCCGAGTTCGTCGCCCGGATTGCGCGGGGTATGGAGCGCCTCAGCGCCAAACATCGTGAAATTTTAACCCTCCGAAATGTGAAAAACTTGTCCTACGAGGAGATTGCCGAAATCCTGCACATCTCCGTGGGGACCGTTAAGAGTCGGATTGCGCGGGCCCGCGACAGCCTAAAAGCCAAACTGGGCGAAGATTTTAAATGAAAGACTCCGAATTCATCGAACTCCTTAATCTCTACCTCGACCATGAGATCGGCGCAGCCGATGCGGCGCGGCTTGAGGCTGAAGTCCAAAAGCATCCGCACCGGCGGAACATTTACCACGAGTATTGCCGCATGCAGAAAGCGTGCGTCGTGCTCGCGCAGCAATCCGAGGATGCGGCGGTTTCAGCCCCGCAACGGGTGGTGGCGTTTGAGCCCGGTCTACGGTGGGGGTTGGGCACCTACGCGCTCAGTTTGGGTGCGGCAGCCGCCTGTATAGCGCTCGTGTTCGTGGTGCGTAACCGGACTGTTCCGATCAGCGAGCCGACTCAAATGCCAGCTGCGATCGCCGTTTCCTCGCCCGCGCTGGCCGCGGCGGTTGCGCAAGCCCAGCCGGAGGGTTGGCCCGCGCGATCCATAGCCCGGACGGTTTCTGTGATGCCGCGCACGGTCGAACTAAAATCCGTACTTGTTTCGCAGGCCTTGGCCCTCTCGCGCGACACCGCGCAAACGGCGGATCTTTTGCCCGTTAGCGACAGCCGCTTTGAATGGATGAACCGGGTCCAGGTTTCGTCGCTGCGTCTTGTTCCGGCGGATGAGCTGGTTTTCGAGGCAAAGCCGGTGCGGCCTTCTGCAACTCGTACCATCACGAGCCAGCGTTTAAATGAGGGCCAAGTTGAGTGGACGGCTTATCAGTTCCAACGCTGATTCAAAAATCGTCGGGCGCTTCAGCTCAGCGCTCTTTTGATGAGCGCCTCGGTCGTCGCTTTCAGGCCGAGGACGAGGGCCGCCTGACGGACAGCAGCATCGGCGTCGCTCGCCTTGTAGCCGAGTGCAACCAATGCGGCTACCGCGTCCTGATGCGCATTGCTGGCTGCACGAGGTTCGGCTGAATTCGGCGCCAGGGCCGTTTCATTGTTAGTACTGGCGCCGACTTTGGATTTGAGTTCCACGACGAGGCGCTCGGCGGTTTTTTTTCCGATCCCGGGACATTTCGCGAGCGTGGCGATGTCGCCGCTTCGGATTGCACTTTCAAGCAGAGGCACCGAAAGCCGGCTCATGATCCCGATCGCTCCCTTGGGGCCCACGCCGGTCACGTGTTCGATCATCAACCGGAAAAAATCGCGATCCGCCGGTGTCGCAAAACCGTACAGCGTCTGGGCGTCCTCCCGATAAATCACATGCGTGTGCAATTTGACGGTCGAACCCACGGCGGGCATTTTTTCCGCCGTCGTTAACGGAACGTTCACCTCATAGCCGAAGCCATTGAGTTCAATGGTGGCGTGAAGCGCGGTGGCCGCGGTAAGCAGGCCCTGAATCGAAGTTATCATTACTTCAGTCCGAGCACGTCCTGCATGTCGTAAACTCCGGGCGTCTGTCCGACGACCCATTGTGCAGCGCGCAATGCCCCTGACGCGAAGATGCCGCGGTCGCTGGCGCGGTGCGTGAGTTCAATGCGCTCTCCAAGGGCAGCGAACATCACGGTGTGATCGCCCACGACATCGCCACCGCGCAGTGCGTGAATTCCAACTTCGGTTGAGGTTCGTTCGCCAACGATGCCCTCGCGTCCGTGACGCAGTGCGGAGGATGTCAGCTTGCGTTCCTCGAGTATGATCTCGAGCAGTCGCGCGGCCGTGCCGCTGGGGGCGTCTTTCTTGAACCGATGATGCATCTCAATCACCTCGGCGTCGTAGTCGGCGCCGAGCACGCTGGCGGCGCGGCGGGTGAGGGCAAAAAGAAGATTCACGCCGACGGAAAAATTTCCTGCCCACACGCATGGCACGTTGGCAGCAAGTTCGAGCAACTTTGTTTTCTCTTCGGCGCTGTGTCCGGTGGTGCCAATCACGACTGCCTTGTGCCGCGCAACCGCGAGTTCCAGCAAATTTCGCGTGGCGCGATGCGAGCTGAAATCGATCACCACGTCGCACGTGTCGAGGTGCGTGGCGAGATCGTCTCCGGCGTCGATCGCTGCGGAGATGGTGATTCCAAGCAGCGGCGCGGCCGCCGCGATGGCCTGGCCCATGCGGCCCTTGGCGCCATTTAGAAGTACGTTAATTGCCATGACGCGGAGGAACAATTCAGCGCGCCAGACTGGCGAGCACGTGGCGGAGCGCTGGGATATTGGCCGCTGTCATTTCGCTCAGCGGTAGTCGCACCTCCGGCGAACCGATGACCCCAGCGTCGGCCAATGCGAGTTTGATTGGAGAGGGGTTCGACTCGACAAAGATCGCCTTGAACATCGGGTAGAGCCGGCGGTGCAACGTCACGGCCTTCGCAAAGTCACCGGCGAGAGCGAGGCGCACAAGTTTGCTGACCTCGCGCACGTACATGTTTGACGCCACGCTGATCACACCTTCCGCGCCCAAGGCCATGAAGGGCAGGGTGAGGGAGTCGTCGCCACTCAACACCGTGATGTCGCGACCGAGCGCCTGCTTGAGTTGATCGACGCGATCGACGCTGCCGCCGGCTTCTTTGATCCAGCGCACGTGATTGTATTTCGCGCGCAGCCGCTCGACCACGGGCACGCCGATCTCGATACCGCAACGACCGGGAATGGAGTAGAGAATGATCGGCCGGTCGGTTGCCTCGGCGACGGCGCTGAAATGGCGAAACAGGCCTTCGGCCCCGGGCTTGTTGTAGTAAGGCGCGACGACGAGCATCGCGTCCGCCCCCGCGGCGTGCGCTTGCTGGGTGAGATCGACCGCCTCTTGCGTCGAGTTCGAGCCGGTGCCAGCGATGACGGGCACCCGACCTCGCGCGGCCACGACGGTGGCGCGAATCACCTCGATGTGCTCTTCGTGATTGAGCGTCGGTGACTCTCCGGTGGTGCCGACCGGGACCAAGCCATCGATCCCGCCCTTGATCTGGTATTCCACCAGCTTTTTCAAATCGTCATAGGCAACCTGACCTTGGCGAAAGGGGGTGACGAGGGCGGTGATCGCACCGGTAAGCGGACGAAGTTTCATGAGAGTTTTGCGAAGGCGAGGATTGGTGCCTCGCCGATGAAAGCAGGGCGATTTAAAGATTCCGCAACGCTTTTTTGCCTAGGGCCGACATCACCCTGATCGCTGAAATTTTCCACGACCGGTTCAAGCTCGTGGCGGACCCTGGGGCCAGCCAGAGCGTGAGCAAATCGGACAAGTCGGGTTACTTTCGCCCTCCAGCCCGCTTGAACATGGACTGCGGGCTTTAAAAAATGAGCAGACGAGGGGCAAATCGACTTTGCTTACGAGGCCGGAAATATTGGACGTTTTCCGCGGAGGAATCCGATTTCGCCGACGCTTTCCGCGATCTAGCCGAGTTCACTTCCTGGCCGGTGGCCGCGCGAAAATATTTCCCACAATTGAAGCGTTTTTAGGGCTTGGTTTTCATCTGGGCGGGCGATTGTCTAACCGGTTTCAAACATGGGACTGGCACTTTTATTTGCAGGACAAGGCGCCCAGAAGGTGGGCATGGGAAAATCGCTCCACGACGGTTCCCCGGCCGCCCGGGCGGTTTACGCCGAGGCTAATCGTGTTTTGGGCTGGGATCTCGCCGCCATCAGCTTCGCTGGTCCTGAAGCCGATCTCACGCCGACGAAGGTCTGCCAGCCGGCGCTTTTTGTGCACGGTCTAGCCGTCCTCGCCGCTTTGCGCGAACAGGGCAAGGCGCAGATGATCGATTTTGCGCTGGGTCTGAGTCTCGGTGAAGTCACGGCGTATACCGCCGCGGGAGTTTTCGATTTTGCGACCGGATTGAAGGTGGTCGCCGAACGCGGACGACTCATGCAGCAGGCCTGCGAGCGAACTGTCGGCGGGATGGCGGCGATCATCGGCGAGGAACGCGCGAAAGTCGCCGAGTTGTGCCGCGAGTTCGATATCGAGGCGGCCAATTTCAACGCGCCGGGACAAATCATCGTCTCCGGTGAAAAATCGAAGGTGGAGTCGGCGGTGGCCGCCGCCAAGGAGCGTGGTATTAAAAAGGCGATCCCGCTGAACGTCGCCGGCGCCTATCATTCGCGGCTGATGGAGCCGGCGCGCGTGGCCTTCGCGGCGTTTTTGGACGGTATCACTTTTTCTGCGCCGCACTTCACCGTGCTGACCAACACCACCGGGCAGATCGTGCGCGATCCCGCCGCGATCAAGGCCGCGCTGGTGAAGCAAGTGGTGTCGCCCGTACTCTGGGAAGATTGTACGCGCGCCGCCGTCGCGGCTGGGGCCACGGAGTTCTGGGAACTTGGACCGGGCGGAGTCCTGGCCGGTTTGGCGCGACGCACCGACAAGGCCTGGAATGTGAAAAGTTTTTCCGAGTTTACTGATCTGACCGCCTGAAAATGTCCGCCGAAAACACCCGCAATTTCTGCATCATCGCCCACGTCGACCACGGCAAGACCACGCTTTCGGATCGGCTGCTTGAGCATACGAACACCGTCGCGATGCGCAGCATGACGGCGCAGCATCTCGACTCGATGGATTTGGAAAGGGAGCGTGGTATCACGATCAAATCGCATCCGGTCACGATGACGTACCGCGCGCGCAACGGAAAAGACTACAAGCTCAACCTCATGGACACGCCGGGCCATGTGGATTTTTCCTACGAGGTTTCGCGGAGTCTCGCCGCCTGCGAGGGCGCCGTGTTGCTCATCGACGCGGCGCAGGGCGTTGAGGCTCAAACCGTGGCCAACGCCCACCTGGCGTTCGGCCAGAAGCTCAAGGTCATCCCGGTTATCAACAAGATCGACCTGCCGAGCGCAAATCTCGAGCTCTGCACGCGCCAGCTGGAGGACATCCTCACGATCCCAGGCGAGGAAGCGATTCTCGCGAGCGGCAAATCTGGCATCGGCATCGTAGATATTCTCGAGGCGGTCGTCGATCGCGTGCCTCCGCCGCGTTGGGCGGATTATCCGCAGACGCGCATCCTGGTGTTCGATTCGTTGTACGATGCCTACCGCGGCTGTATCGCTTACGTGCGCGTGTTCTCCGGCTCGATCAAGGCCAACGACATGATGATGCTGATGAGCACCGGCCAAAAGGCCGAGGTAAAGGAAGTCGGCATCTTTACGCCGAAAATGGAAAAATGCGCGGTGCTCGAAGCGGGCGACGTCGGCTACATCGTTTCTAGCATCAAGACTCCCGCCGATGTGAAAACCGGCGACACCATCACGATCGCGAGTAAACCCGCGACGGAGATGCTCCCCGGCTACAAGGAAGTTCGCCCGATGGTGTTTTGCGGACTCTATCCGCTGGAAAGCGACGACTACGAAAAACTAAAAGCCGGCTTGGCGCGCCTGCAGCTCAACGACGCGGCTTTCGTGTATTCCTCGGAGAGTTCGCTGGCGCTCGGCTTCGGGTTTCGCTGCGGTTTTCTCGGCCTGCTCCACATGGAAATCATCCAGGAGCGCGTCCGGCGCGAACACGACGTGGAGATCATCTCGACGTACCCGAGCGTAATTTATCACATCGTGAAACAGGGCGGCGAGGAGATCGACGTCGATAATCCCGTCAACATGCCGGACCCCGGCACGATCCTGGAAATCCAGGAGCCGACCATTCGTGCGTCGATCATTATTCCCAACGATTCCATGGGCGACATGCTGTCGCTCATCATGGAAAAACGCGGCGTCTGCGAGCACACCGACACGCTCGACATGAACCGCGTGATGTTGCGCTGCGTGATGCCGCTGAATGAAATCCTCGTCGATTTCAACGATCGGCTGAAGAGCCTCACGCATGGCTACGGCTCGATGGACTACGAACTCGGTGACTACATGGCGTCCGATCTCGTTAAAATGGACATCATGATCAACGGCGATCCGGTGGACGCGTTTGCTTGCATCGTGCACCGCGCGAAAGCCGAGTCGAAAGGCCGCAATCTCTGTGAGAAACTGGCGGAAATTATTC
>CAIXKG010000082.1 GCA_903919985.1 uncultured Opitutia bacterium
AAAGAGAGCGAGAGCAGCCCGTTGGAAAGCACCAGCGATTTCACATCGGCCGGCTTGAAATCACCGGGCTGAGCCGGGGCCCCGTTGACCATGAGTTGAACCGGCGCAGCGGTTTGAGCCAGAGCGGAGAGCGTGCAAGCGGCGCAAGCGAGCCAGCCGAGCAGAACGTGCGACAAGACCGGAGGGAGGCGGAAGATTTGCATGAGGGTGCGAGAAAGACGACGCGGCGCGCGGGAAGATGCAACCGGCGAACTGTCCGTCAGGGGACCGGACGCGGGCTCCAGCTGATTAAGAGCCGCGCCGCCTGCCCCGATCGGATACGATGCAGCCACGAACGAGACCAAGGACGCCCGCACGACGGGACAATCGCCGCGCACCGTGGTGCTGGCGCGCAAGCTGATGGGTGCAGCGACGCTGGATCGCGCGCTCGAGCCACTCACGACGTTGCAGTTTCACCTCCTGGACAACGATGTGACGGGGCTCCGGGCTGAAATCGCGATTTCCCCTGGAAACCCAGGGGAACTTCCCTTCCGCGCCGTGCATCTAAGCGCGAGATGAAAACCAACCACACTCTTTTTCTGGTCGGTCTGTCGCTGCTACCGATGCTATCCGGCTGCGTCGGGACCGGACCGAACACGCAACAGGGCGCAGTCGGGGGTGCCGCGCTGGGCGCCCTCGCGGGCGCAATTATCGGCAACAATTCCGGCGGCCACAATGGAGCGGGCGGCGCGCTCATTGGCGCACTGGTCGGCGGGGTGGCTGGCGGGACCCTTGGCAACAACGCCGACCACGAACGCGGTACGCTTTATCAGTCCGAGGCCGAAGCCACGACCAACGTCGTCGTGCAGGAGCCGCCGCCCACGCCAGCGCCGCGCATCGAGGTGATCACCCCGCGCCCCCGCGCCGGCATGGTTTGGATCGATGGCTACTGGGGCTACGCGGGCCGCGGCTATGTGTGGTTTCCCGGCTATTGGATCATGCCGCCACCGCGGCATCGAGCGTACGTCACGCCGCACTGGGTTCGCCGCGGGCCTGCGTACGTTTACGTCCAAGGTTACTGGCGATAAAGGTTCTTAGATAGCGCGAGGTTTCGGCCCGCGGTCCGGGCTGACGAACACGAGCTGACGCCTCGCACCTCGGACGGCGCCTTTAAATGCGCCCGGAGCGTTGAATCTGCGCAATCAGCTCAAACGAGCGGAGGCGCGCCGTGTGGTCGAAAATCGCCGAGGTCAAAAGCAGTTCGTCCACTCCGGTGCGCTCGATGAAAGCGTTGATTTTTCCCTCGGCGATCCCCGGTGATCCCACGATGGCCTCGCGAAAGGCGTGCTCGACCCCCGCCTTTTCAGCGACGCTCCATCGGCCGTCCATGCTCGCCACCGGAGGCGGAAGCGGCACGGGACGACCGCGACGGAGCTGCACGAAACTCTGCTGCAGGGAAGTAAACAAACGGCTGGCCTCGGCTTCCGTGTCGGCAACGTAGGCGGCCACCGCCGCCATCGCGTACGGCTCCGGATACGCCTTGGACGGTTGAAATTCGCCGCGATAAATCGCCAGCGCTTCCATCAGAAGATCCGGCGCAAAGTGTGAAGCGAACGCAAACGGCAGACCCAACGCCGCGGCCAGCTGTGCGCTGAACAAACTAGATCCGAGCAACCAAATCGGCACCGCGAGCCCCGTGCCCGGAACTGCGCGGACTTTCTGCGACGGAGCCCCCTCGTGAAAATAAGCCTGCAGTTCAACGACGTCCTGCGGAAACGTGTCCGCCCCATTCGGGTCTCCCCGGCGCAAAACGTGGGCCGTCAACTGATCGGTTCCTGGCGCACGCCCGAGGCCGAGATCGATGCGCCCCGGAAAGAGCGATTCGAGCGTGCCGAATTGTTCGGCGATGACCAATGGCGCGTGATTGGCCAACATGATGCCGCCGGAGCCAACCCGAATGGTCGACGTGCCGCCCGCCACGTGCGCGATCACCACGGCCGTCGCGGCGCTCGCAATACCCGGCATGTTGTGGTGCTCGGCCAGCCAGTAACGCCGGAAGCCCCAACCCTCGGCATGACGCGCCAGATCGAGCGTACGATCAAACGCATCACCCGCAGTGCCGCCCTGCACGATCGGACATAAATCGAGAATCGAGAACGGAACCATCCCTCACCCTATGCACTCGCGGGATTTTTTTCCAGCGCACACGTCACCGATTGGAAAACAACGGCCCCGGAGCCTTCGAACTTGTCGATGTTAGCGCCAGTAACTCGGGACAAATACATAACCGGCGCCGCGCCCCTCCCAATGCGCCGTAACATACGCGTGAACATTGGGCGGAGGAATTTCCCAGTGGCCCGCCGCCCACGCGTAACTCTGACCATCGTAGGACCAGTAGCCGGGAATCCAGAGGGCATTCGACGCTGGTGGAGCCGAAAACGGCTCCGGCGTGACGGGTGGCGGCGGCGGCGTTGGTGGGCGCGAAGCGGTGCGATACCGGTACCGCGGTGCCGGGCTTTGGCCATAAAGCGTGTCGCGCTCGTGGTCGACGCTGTTGCCCATAGTGCCGCCCGCGATCGCACCGAGCGCCGCGCCAATGGCGGCTCCTCCAAGCGAATTACCACCGCTGTTATTACCGATGACGGCACCGGCCAGCGCCCCGAGAGCACCACCGGTCACGGCACCTTGCTGGGTGTTGGGGCCGGTGCCAACGCAACCGCTGGAAAAAAACGAGGACACCGCCAGCGCGGGAACAATCAGATAGTTTTTATTCATCGCCATGATCTCCGATTTTAATTTTTGCGGGTCGACCTACCGGCGTCCGTGAAATCCGCCGCGGTAATATCCGCCGCCACCGTGAAAGCCGAAGCCCAAACCAAAGCTAAGCGATACGGGCGGATACCAATCGCGCGCATAGGAATAAGGATAATAGGACGGCTCGTAGTAAATGACCCGCGGAGAGGAATCATAGTAGACGGTCGTAGTCGTGGCGGGCGTGCTCGCCGGAACGACCACCGGAACCGGCGCCGGAGCCGCGCCGGGCGATGGCAGCAAAAGGTACGCGACGGTCTTGGTCTGCCCGTCGCTGAACTTGTAAGCCACCGTCACTTGTGTGGCTGTTTGCTCGATGCGATTGATGGCCACACCCTGAGCCGCCGCCGCGTTGGTCAATTCCACGGGAGTCGGTAAACGAGGCGAATAAATCACTTGGCTGGGAACGAGCGCAGGAGCGGTCGCAACGAGAGCCGGAGCCGGAACTTCGGCGGACACCGTGTTTTGCGCGGAGGCGCTCGAAATCACGAACAACGGTCCGAACACCAAAACGAGGTTGAGATGCGTTTTCATGGTCATGGAATGGGAATCGATTCCGACCTTCAAAAAAGCGGCAATGTGCCATCTTTTTCAGGACAGCGCGGCGATGGGGCCGAAATCAGAGTAGCGCTATTCCGCCCGTTCTCCAACGCAGCGAGGTGATTTTGTGGCGCCTGGTTCGCGGGCTCACGTGGTCAAAAGCCGACCATTACCCAGCCGGTGGGTCAGCGCGCCTCCGCGCACTCGGAACCCGGGGTGCGGCCAGGCGCGCGGGCCTGCATCGGTTATCTTTGGGGCGGTTCGGGCGGGCCTACATCCCCCTCAGCTTCCTCTCGCCTGCGAGGGCAACGTCACGCTTATTGGTCGGCTTCGCACAAAGCCCGCCATGTCCCGACTCAATTTTCGTCTCCAAAAAGAAGCCAACGGATCCAAGGCACGCGCTGCCACGTTTCAAACCCTCCACGGCGAAGTCCAGACGCCGGTCTTCATGCCGGTCGGCACCCAAGCCACCGTTAAAGGCCAGACGGTCGAAAGCTTGAAAGCCGCCGGCGCCCGCGTGCTGCTCGCGAACACCTATCACTTGCTGCTGCGGCCGGGCCCGGATGTTTTCCGCCAGTTCGGTGGCATCCATCGCTTCATGAATTGGGACGGCCCGGTGCTGACCGACTCGGGTGGCTTCCAGATTTTTTCCCTACCAAGCGAACGCGCCATGAACGAGGAGGGCGCGCGCTTCCGCAGCTACGTCGACGGCGACATCTACCTGCTTTCGCCCGAAACCAGCATCGGGATGCAAAAAGCCGTTGGCAGCGACAGCATGATGGCGCTCGACCAGTGCATCCCCTCGACCGCGCCCCATGACCAGGCGACGGCCGCCATGGAACTCACGCACCGCTGGGCCCGCCGCTCGCTGGATGCGCGCGGCGATTCACCGCAGGCGCTTTTCGGCATCGTGCAGGGCGCGTGTCACCACGACCTGCGGAAAAAGAGCGCGGCGTTTTTACGCGAATTACCCTTCGACGGTCTTGCGATCGGCGGCCTCGCCGTCGGCGAAACGCACGCCGAGCGCTATGAATTCACCGGCCTCGTGACGGACCATCTACCCAAGAGCCTGCCGCGCTACCTCATGGGCGTAGGCACACCGATCGATATTCTCGAAGCGGTGCACCGCGGGGTGGACATGTTCGACTGCATCATCCCCTCGCAACTCGCCCAGCGCGGCACCGTGTTTACTTCCCACGGAAAACTGCAATGCCGCCGCGCCGCCCACAAATTTTCCGAGGCTCCGCTCGATGACCAGTGCGCCTGCTATACCTGCAAAAACTACTCCCGCGCATATCTGCACCACCTGGTAAAGTCCGACGAGATTCTCGGCTGGCATCTGCTCACGACGCACAATCTCTCATTTTATCATCAACTGATGCGCGAGCTCCGAGCCAGCATCCTGGACGACACGTTCGCCGCCCTGTACGAACGGAAGCGAATCGAACTGGTCCGCACCGACGAGGCCAATCCGAGCGTGCGACCGAAACCAGCCAAGGCCTACCAATTTCCCCGACTCGGCGACTACGAGATCCACAAAAGCCCGCAGGGTTTCGCCAGCATCCGCCAGATTAGCTCCGGCGAAATCATGCATTCGGTTAACGCGCCCGGCGAAGAGGCGCAGAAACTTTATGTCGACCAGTCGCAACTCGCGGCGCGCCTGCTTGAACCGGCCGCGCCCGATACCGAACTCGTGATTTGGGACGTCGGCCTCGGCGCCGCCTCCAACGCCATGGCCGCGCTGCAATGTTTTGAGCAAACGCTCGCCGCCCATGGCCCCGAAAAAACCCGCACCGTCCGGCTCGTGAGTTTCGAGTGCGACCTCGATCCACTCACGCTCGCCGCGAAGCACGGTGGGCACTTCACCCACCTCCGTCACGGCGCGCCGCACGCGTTGCTGAAAGACGGCCGCTGGCGGCACGCCTCGGGCCGGCTCCATTGGGAATTGTTTCACGGCAACTTTCTCGACTTCCTCGAGCGCGCCGCTCCGCCCGATCTGGTTTTCTACGATCCGTTTTCCGCGAAAACCGACACGGCCCTCTGGACGGCGGAAGTCTTTACCCGACTTTTTAAACACAGCGCACCAAAGCCGGCTGAGCTGTACACCTATTCATCGGCAACCGCGGTGCGCGTGGCGCTGCTCGCCGCCGGTTTTTTCGTCGCGGAAGGCGTGGGCTCGGGTCCGCGCGAAGCCACGACCGCGGCCTTCACCCATCACGAGCGCGCCTTCGCCCACCCGCTCAAACCCCCGCTGCTCGCCGATGGATGGCTCGTCCGCTGGCGGCGCAGCACGTCGAAATTCCCCGCCGATCTCAGCGAAGAGGCCAAACCTCTCTTCGCGCAAAAGATCGAAACGCACCCCCAGTTCGCCCGGCGGCCGGATCCTCTGCTGGGACGCTAATATTCCACGCCGTTTTTCAACCGCGACTGCGGCGGCGACTGCTTTAGGCCACGTCCATCCTTCACCCTCGTCGGCGGGATTCTGGAAATTTCCCGCTTCACCCAAACAGATCGGCCGCGTCCCTAAACGATAAAAATATATTTTGCACCCCGCGCCCCCACCCACTCGGGGATGTTCGCGCCAAGGTCCTTCGGCGCGTACGCGCGCAGCTGTTTGATTTTTAAGTCGCCGACTTCGACGAGACGCGAAACCAAGCCGCCACGGACTCTTAAGCGGGTCGTTACCGACTAGCTGAGGCCGAACCCTCCGCTGCGACTCGCCTCAGCGAGCAAGCGAGATCGAACCCAACATTCGGCATAACGGGCACGGCTTTTTTAGCTCCCCATCAGGGTTTCACAGGCGGCGGGATCTCTGACCGCTTGTCCTCAACCACCGTCGCGGTACCGATTTCGACTTTGCCTTCGCGGGAAATGCGTTTCTCCACGATCGACGCTTCCGCCATATCCCGGCCAAAGTACGGCCCCGCACTCGCGATCAACGGCGCGAGCGTCTCAGTCATGTTAACTCCGGACGCGTCGACCGTCATTTTCGTGCGCCAAAGCAGACGCTTCTGCCCGTGGCTCATCGCGTCGTAATCGTAGGCCGACGCCACGACAAAATAGCAGCTGTGAAAGGCATCCTCCACCAAGTGCCCAACCAGGTCGCTGTCCTTGCCCGACAAAAAAAGCTGGAATGGACTCGTTGGATTCGGGCTCACCGGCAGCTGGCCATTGGGCTGCATGTCGTAGTTGGTCGTCATGTTCGCCACCTCTTCAACCAGAGCCTTCTTTAAGCGCAGCGCGAAGGCGTTTCCGCCGATCAACGCCGCCCGCTCGATCAAATCCGCCTGCAAGTTCACATCGTGCGCGATGATCGGCAGCAATTCCTCAGCGGTTTGCGGCGGCGTCACCACTTCGTCCGCGAGTTCCGGCGGCAACGGCGGATCCATGCTGTGCGATCCATAATTGAAAACGACCACCAAGCCCGGCCGGTGCGCCGGCAGTTCGCCCACCACAAAACCATTCGCGGCCAGCGCGCGTTGCATCGCCTGCTCCAGATCGGCGCGAGGTGGAGCATGCTCGTTATCCGTCAGCGCCGAACCGGTCCGAATAAATTTTCCGGCCTGCGCCACATAATAGATCGGCTGCCCGGGCGACGGCGGAGCCACTTTGCGCCCCTCGGGGGTCATCTCCGTGATGACGTTGAACTCGAGGCGGGGCTTTTTTTGAAATGATTTTGGCAGCAGCGAAAAAACAAAATTGGAGTGATGCGTCTCCGGGACGGCGCTCGCCACCGGAGTGATCGCCGATGACCGGCCTTGGGCCGAAGCCAAAACTCCACCCGCGATAAAAATAAAAAGGGCGCGAAAAGGCTTCATGGGCGGATCAGCTCCCATTCGCCGGCAACGCTGCTCCACCGACCCGAGCCACCACCGGCACTTCGTGATATTCCAGCGCCCATTCTTTCATGTAGCGCACCCGCACCGGCTCGATCCGGTACACAATCAGAGCGGGATTCTCGATCGTCCCGAGATACTGCCGCAGGAGCGGATTCCCATCCCAGATCGACTGCAAAATCGCGCGATCAGTGAGCACCGCGGCCACGCCCGTAATGCGCAGTTGGTCGTGTTTATCGTCGAGGTAACAGAGCTCGACGCGGGCGTTGGCCGCGATTTCCGCGGTCTTGTGATACATCCGGAGATTCGCGACGTAGACCACAAATCCGTCGGTCCGCACGGGTGACACCGGACGCGCACGCGGCTGGTCGCCATCGATCGTCGCCAGCACAGGGAATTTCGCGGACTTCATGACGGCCATCGCGAGCGCAACGAGTTCGTCTGGTGAAATCGGGGCAGGAGTGGGGCGCGCCATAGTCCCAATGCAATCTCCGCGCACAAAAACGGAAAGGAAATTCTATCACCGCGTTCCGAATCTGATCCCCGAGACTCCGAACTCAGGAAGTTTTACCGCGGTTTAGGTTTCTCCGTGGCCGTATTTTGTCGCGGCCGGCGTGTTCGTTGCGTCTGGCAGGGGCGCCTGCCGCTACGTCGCTAGCCGGCTACGCTTTTGGTTAAACCGCTCTCGCTCATTCAAACACCCGTTCGCGTGGATCAATAAAACACCAGCACAGCGCGCCCACGATAAACAATCCGCCGATCGCGAGCACCGGCGCGTTCCAATCGCCGTACTCCCGCAAAAGCCACGTCACAATCAGCGGGGAAACAAACCCGCCCACCTGCCCGGCCGTGTTCATCGCCGCACTCACCACACCCACATGGCGGCCGCCGATATCGAGACACGTGCCCCACGTCGCACCGAGCGTGAACATCGTCGCACCGACGGAGAGCGAGATGAGCCCGATGGCGACGTAAGGATTATGCGCGAACGTCGCCGCGATCATCGCGAGCCCGGCGAACAAATTGCCCAGCCCCGCCATCCCCGCCCGCCCGAAGCGCAGCCCAAAACGCCGCGCGGCCCAATCCGTCGCCGCCCCGCCGAGCAAATCGCCCGCGACCGCGACGATCAACGGCAGCCCGGTGAAAAACCCGAGCGAGAGCGACGCGAAGCCGTGTTTCTCCTTCAGATAAGTCGGCAGCCAGGTGATACAGAAATAAAATGCGCAGCTATTGGGAATATACCCGAGGCAAAGCGGGAGGGTGTTGCGATGTCCAAGCAGCCGCCGCCAGTACGGCCAGCCTTCGTGCGCCGCTTCGCCGGTCGTACGACCCGCCGCGATCAGAGCCGCCTCCGCTGCGTTTACCCCGGGATGCAACGACGGATCATCGCGAAACAGCCGGTGCCACACGAGCGCCCACACCACGCCGACGCAGCCAAACGCAATAAACACCACGCGCCAGCCGAACATACCGCTCAAGGCCAGGGCGATCATGGGCGTCAGGCCCGCCGCGAAATGCGCCCCGCCGAAAAAAATTCCCTGCACGCGTCCGCGTTGCGCCAGCGGTATCCACCGCGAAAACGTGCGCGCCACGCATGGCCAGGCACCCGCCTCGCCCGCCCCGAACAAAAACCGCGTCACCAGCAGCGACGCGTATCCACCCGCCGCCGCAGTCGCCATCGTGAACGCCGACCACCACAGCACGATGCGCGCAAGCACGCGCCGCGTACCCAGCCGGTCGGCCCACCACGCCGTCGGGATTTCGAAAATCGCGTACGCCAGCGCAAAGGCACTATAGACCCAGCTCATCTGCTCTTTGCTCAGCTTGAGATCAGCCATGATCTGCGGCGCCAAAGTTCCGATGCACGCGCGGTCAAGGTACGTGACCATCGCCAGCGAAACCATCAGCGCGACGACGCCATGGCGCACGCGCGTGGGTTCGGAACGCACAACAGGATCGGGGTAGGTTTCCACGGGCGAGACGAAATCCGAAAATGCCGGTGCGCGCGTGGGCGTGGCAAGAGGCAATCGCCAAGCACGACGCGAAGGCCGGACGGATTATCCGAAATCCGCCGCCGCCACCCGGGCTCACCAAAAATGGCGCATTGATCGGGCGCGTTAAGGCTAACGCGCCGCACCTGCCCTCCCCCACCAGATATCGGCTCGCCTTCGGCCGCCCGACGGGTTGCCGTTTTGCCGTCGTTTCCCTCCCCCAACCAATCCCGCCATGAAATCCTCCCTCAAATTGCTCTCCACCGTCCTTCTCTCGCTGGCCCTCGGTCTCGTCGCGCGCGCGGCCGACGCCGGAATCAACGGCAAATGGAACGCCGAATTCGAAAGTCAGGTCGGTCAGCAAAAGTACGTTTTTGAATTCAAAGCCGATGGCGAAAAAGTCACCGGCCAAGCCACGAGCGAACGCGATGGTCAGAAATCCGTATCCGCGATCAAGAACGGCAAACTCGTGAAGGACGAAGTGTCGTTCACCGAGACGTTAAAAATTCAGGACATGGACATTGCCGTGGAATACAAAGGCAAGATCGTCGGCGACGAGATCAAGCTGCACCGTAAGGTCGGCGAGTTCGCCGAATACGATATCGTCGCCAAGCGCGTGGTGGAGAAGAAGTGATCCGATTCGCAGGTACGGCGACGTAGCCACCATCAACGTAGCGGCCGGCGTCCCTGTCTGCCGAAACCAGGAGCCCAAACCCGGCGGGCAGAGCCGCCGGCCGGTACGCAATACGGCCCCGGGAAAACTTAAGCGCTCTAGACCCGACGTCGGCAGCGCTCCGCCCCTCACGTAAAACCGTCCGCGTTGCATTCGCGGCACATGCGGTAAGGCGAACTCGGCAGGAGGGCGCGACTGCACCGCGCGCACTCCTTGCGCGACAACCCGTGCTTCGCCCAGTTACTCCGCAAAATCATCTGCGCCCGCTCGGTCGCCTCGTGACGCAGTTCCGCGACATACTCGAGGTCGTTGAACGCCACGGGAAATTTTAACGCGAGCCAGCGATAAACCGTAATCAACTTCAGCGTCTGCTCCACGCCCGCAAGCCCGTCGTCCGCCTCCAGCCGACGCGGAAAGCCGACCTTCTTTCCCGCGTCGAGGAGCTCCAGCCAATCCGTGAACGGACTACGGAAAAAGTGGTCTTCCAAATCCACGGGCGCACACGCCAGTGCATAGCGCTTTTCCACCGGCAAACTCGGCGCGGTGCTATCGACCAATCCCGCCGCCTCGAAAACATTTTCCCGCACCTCCGGGAAAAACGTGCCGCCGGGAAAGGCGAGCCGGGTGCGAAAAAACTCAAGGATCGCCGTGAGGCGCTCGACGCCCAAGTGATCCGCGATCGCCCGAATGTGCATCGCGGTCGGCGCCGCCGGCAGCAAGTCGAGCGCGGGCGTCCGTTGTAGTTGGGCGAGGGCGCTGGCGACCCGGCGGCCATCGCGGATCGAGAATGCCGCGACCAATCCCGCCGCGCCCGGACCGCGCCCCGCGCGCCCGGCGATCTGCATGAGTTCGCCGGGAGTCAGCGCCCGGTGCACCTCGCCGTCGTATTTATCCACCTCGTAGAAAATCACCCGGTCCAGAGGGAGATTCAGACCGAGACCGATCGCATCCGTCGCGCACACGATGTCGGTCTCGCCCTGGCGAAAACGTCGCGCCTCGCTGCGACGCACCTCCGGCGAAAGTCCGCCGTAAATCACCGATACCCGCAGCCCCATCGCCTCGAACATCGCTTTCAGCTCGAGTACCATCGCCCGCGAAAATCCGATCACCGCAGAACGTCGCGGCACGTGTTGCCAGTCGAGCACGCCTTCGTAGTCGAGGGTGCCTTGCCGTGCGAGGTAGTTTACCTCCACCGCATCGCCGCAGACCTCCGCCAGACGCCGGATCACCGACTCCGCCGAATTCGGACCGGTCACGATCAAGGTCTCCGCCGCCGCGCCGCAATACGCCGCCACCCACGCCCAGCCCCGGTCCCGATCGAACGCGAGTTGCATCTCGTCGAGCACAACAACTTCGCGCTGCTCCGAAAAATCCGTCATCTCCACCGTGCGCGACGAATGGGTCGGCGAAGTTTCATCACGTTCCTCGCCGGTGATCAGCGAACACGGACAGCCCAATTCCACCAACCGGTCGCGTTGCTCCAACGCGAGCAAGCGCAGCGGCCCGAGGTACATGCCGCTCTTTGCCCGGCTCAAGGCGATGACCGCCTGATGCGTCTTGCCGGAATTGGTGGGCCCGAGCCACGCGACGACTTTTCGCTGCATTGCGCGCGCGACGGGAAAACATTGCAGGTAATCGAGGAAACCGGGATTTCGCCGGGCGAGTTCGTCGAGCACCGTGCGTTCGGCCGCGTAACTGCACGCGAGTTTGATGCGTTGGAAGAGTTCCTTGCGATCGGAGCAAAGCGGCGGCTGGCGATCGAAAGCCCGCGCGACGTCCACCGCTGCAAGGCGAGGCCAGGCTTCGAAATTGGGCGGCGTCGTTTGCAAACGGCGGGAAATTTCCGCCACGCCACGACGCTCCCGCGCGAGTAAATCCGCGGCCACGGCACCCGGCCGGCGCTGCACGATGTCGTGCACGAACGGCTCGAGCTTCAAGGTCAGCGCCCATAGCACGGGCAGGCGCAGATCGCCCCGGGCTTCGATGGTCGCCGGCAAATGCACGGTCACTTCGTCATTCGCTTCGTTGTAGCCGCCAAAGCGCAGGGCGGCGTTCATCGCGCTCAATTCCTCGACGGCAAAGCGCGCCAGACTCGCGCGCACCGCGCCCGCCCGGACCCGCGGCCCGATCGGTTCGGCCACGAAACGCGCGGCGAAGGCGGAATCGTCCAAACCCAGCGCTTCGACCAGCGCCCGTCTGGCGCCGGAGACAATTCCATCGTGAGTCGACTGTTCGCCGCCGTGCATTTCACGCGTACTCTTTTAGCTGCACGCACTTTGTCAAAGACGAGCACGTCCACGGGAACCACTCCACTCCCCGCCTCCGCCTCAAACTCACATGTCACCTATTAAGTGACATTCCCCACTGCACGTGAACGGGTGAAACCGGGCCGTGGAACCCTACGGACACCGGCGGGGGCTCACCGCCCCACTCGCCCGTTCACCCGACGCCAACATGTCACTTAATAAGTGACATGTCCGATGAGCGCGAAAGCGATCCGCGAAACGTGCTCGGCGTGCAAGGGGGCACACGCTCGAATGCACCGGGGCGGAAGATTCGCGTTTGCCGCGCGAGCGGAGGTCGCGATGCTTTTCGCTTCATGCCCGACCAAGCCACGCTCAATCACGCCGCCAGCGTGCTCAAAACCATTTCAGTCGACCAGCGCGCCGACACCGCCCTGCGTTTTTATTTCGAAGCGCATCGCTACCTCCAGCCGCTGGCACGCCGCGCGATCAGTCACGCCGTCTTCGTTTATTTCCGCTGGTTTTCCTGGCTCGATCCCAAAGCTCCGCCGCAGCAGCGGCTCGATCACGCCCTCGTCCTCCACCAACGTTTCACGGCCGACCCAAAAACCATCAAGCCCGAGGCCCTGGCTGCCCTCGCCGTGCCCGCCTGGCTGGCGAGCGAGATGACTCTGACCGCTGATTACCTGCGCCAGCTCCAACGCGATCCGGCGCTTTGGATTCGCGCCCGACCGGGAAAGGCCGCGGGCCTCGCTAAATCGCTCTTCGCGTGCGAGCCGAGCGGCAGCGCCCAGTCCAAAGTTCCGGGTTCCGGGCAGGGAACGGGCACAACTCCGTCGCCAGCCAAAAACTCGAAACCCGAAACTCAGGACCCGGAAATCGGCGGCGCGTCGTTCGCCGTTCCCGACGCTCTCCGTTTCACCGGCACACAGGATCTTTTCAAAACCGAACAATTCAAAACCGGTGAATTCGAAATTCAGGACCTTGGTTCGCAACTCGTCGGCCGCGCTGCCGCTCCGCTGCCGGGGGAAACCTGGTGGGACGCCTGCGCCGGCGAAGGCGGCAAGACGCTTCATCTCGCCGACCTGATGATGAACAAGGGCCTCATCTGGGCCACGGATCGCAACGACAAGCGGCTCGACACGCTCAAACGCCGGGCGGCCCGCGCGAAACTTTTCAATTACCGCACCGCGCTCTGGGATGGGTCCGCTCGACTTCCGACCAAAACCAAATTCGACGGCATCCTCCTTGACGCCCCGTGCAGCGGCGTCGGTACCTGGCAGCGCAACCCGCACGCCCGCTGGAGTACGACACCCGACGACGTACGGGAATTGGCCGCCACGCAACTGGCCCTGCTCAATCATATCGCTGGCTCCCTGAAACCTAATGGCCGGCTGATCTACGCGGTGTGCACGCTCACCCGCAGCGAAACCACGGCCGTCGCGGACGCGTTCAGCGCCGCGCATCCCGAATTCGAGCCGCATCCGCTACCCATCGCGCCCGCCTCCTCCGCGGATGCGAGCCGCGTCTTCATCTGGCCGCAGGATTGGAACGCCAACGGGATGTTCATCGCCGCCTGGCGCCGGAAAAAATGAGTTCGTCGGGCGAAGGGCGAACGAGACAACGAGTTCAATTCTCTCAGAGAGTGGCGGCAAAGCATCGTCGAAGTTCGGGCGTCTAAAAATGTTTTCTGCTCGTCATTCTGAAACCCGAAACGAACGCGCCGCTTTCGTCGGAGCGGTAGCCGACAGCTATGGGCGGGGTGCCCTCACCCCGCTTGGACGCCGCGGGTTGAGCGACATTCTGCGGGGTGAGGGCAGCCCGCCCACATCGATCAGCCCACACGTTGCGATCGCGGCGTGAGGCCCATTCCGTCCGTGCCGAGAAAAATTTCTACCGCTACGGTTCGCGCCGACTTCAACGACCCGCTCGCCGTGGTCCACTACGCGCGCGCCGCGCATTTTCTAGGGCTGTGGGCATCAGAACTCGCCCTGATCCAGCGCTTCTTCCCGGACAAATCCGGGCCGCTGCTCGAAGCCGGATGCGGGGCCGGTCGCGCCACGATCGGCCTGTGGGATCAAGGCTATCGCGCGCTCACCGCCTTCGACTTCGCCAGCGAACTTCTCAATCAGGCCCGTCAACTCGCGAATGATCGCGGCGCCTCCGCGATAAAATTTGTCCACGCCGACGCGACCGCGGCTGCAACGAGTACCCTACTAGGCTACAAAGCACGGAGGCCGGCGCCGTTTGCGGGGGCGTTTTTTCTCTTCAACGGGCTCATGCAGATTCCACGTCGGGCGAAACGTCGGGCGGCACTCCGGATGTTGCACCGCGTTTGTCGCCCGGACGCGCCCTTTCTATTCACCACGCACGACCGCGACGGCTCGCCGACGGAACGCGCGCTCTGGCGGCTGGAAGCTGGTCGCTGGGAACGCGGTGAACAGGACTCACGTCTCCACGAATTCGGCGACCGCTACTTCGAAGAGGCCGGTACCGGGCGTACGTTTATGCACCTGCCCGATCGCGCCGAAATTCTCGCCGACCTCGTCGCCACCGGCTGGACTCCCGTCTTCGACGCGATGCGCCGCGAGATCGCCAGGGAGTCGGCGGCGGTGCGCGATTTCTCCGACGAATGCCGTTTCTGGGTCGCCCGTCGAAATTAGCTTTTGTCCATCCGGACGTTCGCGTTAGTTCCGACGTTTGATGAAAAGGCTACCCCTCTTGCTGTTGCTCGCATTGGCTGCGTCCTCGATCGTCCGGGCCGCGCCCGAATACCCCGCGCTAGGGTCGGATATCTACGACCCGAAATCCGGCGGCAACGCCCAGATCGCGGCTGCACTCGCCACCGCCAAGACCAGTCACAAAAATGTGCTACTCATGTTCGGAGCCAACTGGTGTGTCTGGTGCCACCGGCTGCATCACACCATGGAGACCGATGTCAGCGTCGCCAAAAACCTCCGAGAAAATTACGTACTGGTCCTCATCGATTCCAACTGGCGCCACGGCGAAAAGCGCAACTACGACGTGAATCTCCGCTACGGCAATCCGTTGCAGGAAGGTCTCCCGGTGTTCGTGGTGCTCAACGCCGCAGGCCAGCAGCTCACCACCCAGGAATCGGGCGTACTTGAAGACGGCGAAGGCCACAGCGCCGCGAAGGTAAATGCCTTCCTCGTCAAATGGGCGCCGGGAAAATAGCGACGGCACAAAGTTAAAGCCTCGGAGTTTTTGGTCACGAAAAGGCACCAAAATTTTCCAGGACGTCGGCCGATTTTACCGAGCCCCAATAGGCGCTAGGGAAGGCCTTTTCGCTGCTCTAGCCAAACCTTGAACCTTTTTGTGGCCGAACTGCCTTGGACTTGCTCCATCCGCCGGCGAAGGTAGCGTTCCCCTTCCATGTTTGCCGCCATCACCGATCGCCAATGGCTTTGGCTCGCCGCCGCCTTCTATCTCGGGGGGTTTCTGCTGGGAACGTGGTCGCTCTGGCGACGCGGCCGGCCTTCCGGTGCGGCGGTCTACACGCTGACGGCCATCGGATACCTGCTGCAACTGGTCGGGCTCGGTTTGCGCGGGCAGGCCGTGGGCGGCTGCCCACTCGGGAACGCGTTTGAAATTTATCAGTTCACCGCGTGGTCGGCCATCACGCTTTATCTCGTCGTCGGCGTCGCGTTTCGCTCGAGCGTGCTCGGATATTTCACCGCGGGCCTGGCGGCGACGGTCACGTTGATCTCTCTGGCCTTTCCGGCGTGGGACGCCGAACACCGGGCAAAAATTTTCGGCGACAATCCCTGGATCGAACTTCACGCGGCACTCGCGCTGTTCAGCTACGGCGTGCTGGCGCTGCTCGCGCTCACATCGCTCATGCTGCTGCTTCGGAATTTCTCGCTGAAATCGAAACATCTCGGAGGGTTCTTCGCCGTGCTGCCGTCGATGGTCGATCTGGACCACATCGGCGTGCGCCTGCTCGCCACCGCGGTCTTCTTACTGGCGGCATCACTCGTCATGGGCTCGGTGTACTGGCTGCGTGAACCCGGCAGCGTCGACCCCGCAAAACTTCTGCTCACGATCGCGGTCTGGCTCGCGTCGCTGATCGCGTTCATCCTGCGCTGGCGCGGACAACTACTGGCCAAACGGTTTGCGTGGACGGGGCTCACGCTATTTGCCGCCGCCATGCTTTCACTCAGCGCGGTCGACGCCAGCCGGCATCCCGTATCGACGCCCCCACCTCAAATCGTCCCCCGGCAACCATGAGTACCGCCGGATTTTTTCTGCTGGGCGCCACCCACCATCGCGCGCCGCTGGCCGTGAGGGAAAAGCTCGCGCTCGACGACGCCGGGGTGGCCGCGCTCCATGCCGAGCTCGCCGCCGCGGGCGTGCGCGAACTCGCGGTGCTCAACACCTGCAATCGCGTCGAGTTTTACGGTGTGGCCGACGCCCCTGCGCACGTCGCCCACGTGGAGGCAGCCTTCTGCGCACGGCAAAAATTTTCCCGGGATGAATTTGCGGCCTTCCGCCTGAGCCTCGGCGGTCTCGAGGCCGTCCGCCACCTCCTCGAAGTGGCCGCTGGACTCGACTCGCAAATGCTCGGCGAGACGGAAATCTTCGGGCAGGTGAAGGCCGCCTACGCGTCAGCCCAGGCCCGCGGTGCCACCGGACCGGTGCTCAACCGTGTTTTCCAAAAAGCATTTCAGGCCGCGAAGCATGTGCGTACCCACACTGCCATCACCGCGGGACAAGTCAGCGTGGCCAACGTGGCCGTCGATCTCGCGCTCAACATTTTTGGCGATCTCGCCCAAGCGCACGTTCTCCTGCTTGGTGCCGGTGACATCGGCGAAAAGACCGCCAAGGCGTTTCAAAGCCGCGGCGCGGCCACGCTCACCGTCGCCAGCCGACGGCTCGAACGCGCGATGGAGCTCGCCACGCAGCTCGGCGCGAGCGCGCTGCCGTTTGGGCAACATGAAGCGCGCCTCGCTGAATTCGACATCGTGGTCGGCTCGACCGCGGCGCCCGACGCCGTGGTGCTGACCGGCGCCGTCGCCGCCGCGATGCGCCGCCGTCCGACGCGGCCATTGCTCTGCATCGATCTGGCCCTGCCCCGCGACATCGAGACGGGCGTGGCAGAAATCGAAAACGTGTTTCTCTACAACCTCGACGATCTCGCCAAGATCGCGGAGCAAAACCGCGCGGCGCGCGCAGCTGAAGTTTCACACGCGCGTGAGATTCTGACGGCGAAAGCCGAGGCCCTTTGGCGGCAGGTCGAGCCTCAGATCGCGACGCTCAAAATAAGAGCGACTGAAATCGATTCTGATGGAGGCGGGGTGCCGTCACCCCGCGTTACGCGCTGAACCCACCGCTCTACCCGACGACCGCACGCGTGTTCAGCCCTTCGGGTGCTTCATCCGCGGGGAACGCAGCGACGAGTTCATCGAGCTTCGGTACCTTTTTGATGTAGTTGTCCGTACCAGCCGGCCAAACAGAGTTCCCCGTCGCCTTGCATCGCGTACGTCGTCGGCGCCTCGATTCACGGTAGCTCCGGTTAAGCCAGCCTAGCTCGCGCGAATCGCCGGTGCGCCTCCCGTCCATCCGTCTCGGTCAGTCGCAGATCCATCAGGATGATGTCGCAGGCTTGGCGCCGCGGCGCATCGATCAACTCGAGTCCGTTCGCCACGGCGTCCCTCCGATAGCCCAGCTTGCGCAGCATCGCCACGCCCGGAACAGGGACGCGCCCACGCCGGACCACCCGTGCGAGCCCAGGGAGCGTGCGACTACGAACCCGGAGAAGTCGGGGAGCGTACCGCGACAGGCATCGCATACGATCCCGTCAATCGCCGGGCTTTCACGCCAACTCAATTAACACGGGCGGCCGGATCCATCCAGCTGCCGGCCCAGCCAATCCGCCATCGTTCCGCCCTCCGCACGCCCCAGCAGGGCGCGTAACCTTGCCGCCTGACGCGCGGTTTCGGCCCGACGAGCCGGCTGGTCGAGGCTGGCCCGCAATTCCGCGGCCAGCGCATCGGGCGTCGCCGCGTCTTGAATGTATTCGGGATACATCGGCTCGCCCAACAGCAGGTTTGCGATCCCGAGATACGGCACCTTCACCAGCCAGCGGCCGAGCCAATAAGTGAGCGGATTCGCCCGATAAACGACCGCACCCGGGATGCCCGCGAGGGCGCAGTGCATCGACATGGTTCCGCTCGATGTCAGCACCGCCGACGCCGCGACCGGCGTCCCGCCGGGACGGAGTTCAACGGAACGGGGCGGGTTGAGCGAACGCAGCACAGCCAAGATGTCGTCGCTCGGATAAAGCACGGTCGCCGATCGCTCGGTAACGTCGCGGTGAAATTGAGCGAAACCCGCGAGGAGCATGGGGAAAATTCGTCCCACGGCCTGACGCCGGCTGCCGGGCAACAGCAGGATCGGCCCCGCGGGATCGTAGCGTACGGGACTCGCATAGTCGGGCGCGAGAAACGGATGACCGACGAATTCCACCGGCAGCGGGGTGTCCGCGTAGCATTTCACTTCGAACGGGAAAATCACGGCGAGCCCGTCGAGATCCCGGGCCATCGTGAAACGGCGCTTCGCCTTCCACGCCCAAATCTGCGGCGAAATATAGTACAGCAGTTTGATATTGCCGCCGCCTTTAACCGAGAGCCCGCGTTCGCGCAGCGCGGCGGCAATCCGGAGATTCAAACCGGGATAATCGACCAACAACACCGCGCGCGGCCGGTGCTCGCCGATCCAGCGCAGGATTTCATCGAGCAACGCGCGGAAAAAAGAATAATTCTTCAGCACCTCCACGAGGCCAACGACGGACGAAGCCGTGAGGTCGTGCAAAAGCTGGGCGCCCGCGGCGGCGATTTGCGGCCCGCCGAGCGCGACGATGGCCAGACCGGGTTGGGCAACGCGCAGTTCGCGGATCGCGCGCGCCGCGTGTTCGTCGCCGGAATGTTCACCGGCGATGACGAGCAAATCCACGCGGCCGGCGGTGGGCGCTGTCAGGCGGAAAGTCGTCATGCGCGTGCGGCCGCCCCCGGCTGAATTCGCCCCGGGCGGACGAGGGCATCCGCACTGCCGGCTGATCGCATGGTCTTCACCGTTTCGCGGCGCGAATCTGCTCCGTGATTGTGATCGCCACTTCGAGCGCGGATTTACCGAGAGCCGCGCCGACCTTCGGTTGCTGCGCGCGCTTCACGCTATCGACGAAAGACGCGAGCTCCAGCGCCAGCGGCTCGCCCTTCTCGATGGGAATTTCCTGCACCGGGATCGAACTCACATCGCCCGCCTTCACCAGGCCGATTTTCATTTTTAACCCGTAGGCGATGATCTCGCTCTTCTTCACGAGGTGCCCGGCCTGACCCATGAAATCGAGCGAGAGATAGGCGTTGTCCTGAAAGACGCGGATCTCGCGCGCCTTCTTCAAGCTCATGCGGCTGGCGCTGAGGTTGGCGACGCAGCCGTTCTCGAATTGCAGGCGGGCGTTGGCGATGTCTTCGGTTTTCGACAGCACGCTGACTCCGACGCTATCGATGCGCGCGATGGGCGATTTCACCAGCGCGAGCACGATGCCGATGTCGTGAATCATCAGGTCAAGCACGACCCCGACCTCTGTGCCTCGCGGCTGATACGGGGCGAGCCGCTCCGCCGTGATGTACTGCGGATGGTTCACTTCCTTTTCGAGGAAGGCCATCACGGGATTGAAATGTTCGATGTGCCCGACTTGGACGAGACAGCCATGCTCGCGCGCCGCGGCCAGGACTTGCTCAGCCTCTTCGAGCGAGGCGCAGAGCGGCTTCTCGATCAGGAGATGGGTTTTACGGGCGAGCAACGGCAGCGCCACTTTGGCGTGCAGATCGGTTGGCACCACCACAGAGACCGCATCGCAACCCTCGCCGAGTTCTTCGAGCGTGGCGAAACGGCGGCAGTTGAACTTCGCGCAAATCTCGGCGGCGCGGGCATCGTTGGTCTCGTAGATGCCCGCCAGTTCCACGCCCGGCAGCGAAGCGTAGATGCGGGCATGATGCTGGCCCAGCGAGCCGACCCCGGCGACGCCGCAGCGCATGCGCGCAGCCGTTTCGGGTTTCGAGTTTCGGATTCCGAGGAAGGCCATACCCGGAAATCAGCGGGGCGTTTCACCCATAACTCAACCCTGAACCCAAAAACTCAGCGGCCGGAACTCAGGATCCGGAACGTGGCCACTCATCCGAAACCCGAGCGAAGCTCCCGCCACGCAACAAGAGCTGACGGCTGGTTTTCTGCGCGTGGGCGGCGTTGTGCGTCACGAGCACAAGCGCCGTTTGCAGTTCGCGACAGAGCGACAGCAAAAGCTCGACGATCGAATCTCCCGTACGCTCGTCGAGATTACCCGTCGGCTCATCGGCGAGGAGCAGTGCAGGAGAATTCATCAACGCCCGCGCCACCGCGACGCGTTGACGTTCCCCGCCGGAAAGTTGGGTCGGAAGATGCGTCGCCCGTTCGAGCAAGCCAACGCGCCCGAGCAGTTCGTCCGCGCGCGCCCGCGCGGCGGCGTCGATCCGACTGACCACGCGGCGCGACATCAGGACGTTTTCCCGCGCGTTGAGTTCGGGGATGAGATAAAATGATTGAAACACCATCCCGAGAAACGCGCCCCGCCGCGCCGTGCCGGTATCGGGGGAGCCGGCCCAAGTCAGCGTGCCACTATCGGGGGTGTCGAGGCCCGCCAGGAGGTGGAGCAGCGTGGATTTTCCGGAGCCGGATTCGCCGCGGATGCTCACGCTCTCGCCGGCCGCGACATCGAGATCGACCCCGCCGAGAACCTCGATGCGACGGTCGCCGCTCAGGTAGCTTTTGCGCAAGGCGCGCGCGGTGAGCACGGCGTTATTCACTGCGTAGCGCCTCCACGGGTTTAAGTCGGGCCGCCCGCCACGCGGGCAGCAGACCAGCCAGCGTCGAGATGACGATCGAAACCGTCACGATCGTGATCACGTCGCTCGAAGACGTGTACCGCGGCAACTCGCTGAACTGATAGAATCGCGCGAGCACCGCCTCACTCGCGGTCAGCGACGTGAAAACGTGCACGATGCCGTTGCGGAAAAAAAGCAGGACGAAGCCGAGGATGAGCCCGGCGACTGTCCCAGCCGTGCCGATGAGCAGGCCCTGAAAACAAAAACACGCCGCCACTTGCCTGGGCTGGCCGCCGAGCGCGCCGAGCAATCCGATTTCCCGGGTTTTTCGCACGACCGAAATCAACAGCGAACTCGTGACCGAAAACGCCGCGACAATCGTGATGAACGTGAGCAGAAAAAAGATCATGTTCTTCTCCAGCTGGAGGACGAAGAGGAATTCCTGGTTCGTATCCATCCACGAACGCGCGGTGGCACCGGCTTCGGGCGGCAAGGCCGCGTTGATGCGCGCGGCCACATCGTCCGCATCGAGGCCGGGGGCAATTTTTACGTTGATGCCGTGCACCGCAGCGCCGAGCCCGTAGAGTTCCTGCATCGCACGCAACGTCACCAGCACGAGGGAACTGTCGAGCTGCTGGTGTCCGATCTGGAAAATCCCCGCCACCCGGAATTGGCGCGGCAACAGGATTTCGTCGTGGTTCAACTTTTCCAACAGCAGTGGCGAATAGACTTCGACCTTGTCGCCGACGTGCGCACCGATGGAAAGCGCGAGCTGATAACTCAGGATGATGGAATCATCGTCGAGATCGTCGAGCGACCCAACGACGACATACTTCGCAATCGGAACCACCTTGTTGATGCGATTCACGTCGATGCCCTGCATCGCGGGATAAGCCGGCCGGCCCTCGTGGATCAAGCCGGTCACACCTTCCGCAAATGGCGTCGTCGCCACCACGCCGGGCACCGCTGCCAGCCGCGCCTGCAAGCCCGCCGCGTCGTTGATAAAACCGCGCGCCCGCACCTGGACGTCGCCCTGCGTGTCCACGATCATGCGCCGGTACTGGTGGCCGAAGCCTCCCATCACACTCGTTGAAATCACGAGCAGCGCCACGCCCAACGCCACGCCGAGCACCGAGATCGCCGTGAAAAACGGAAACCTCTTTCCCGTCGGGAAAAGCTGTTTCAGGGCGAGGTAGAGATACCAGGGCATGGACGACCAGTTGAAATCAGAAGTTTAAGTTGAAGTGCGGATGCTGTTTTCCCGTTTCGTCAGACAGCCTTTAAACTTCAACTTCTCACTTAAACCCTCAGACGGCCCCGGGTCTGAGCTGCGGAAACAGGATCACATCGCGGATGCTTTCCGCGCCGGTCAGCAGGATGCACAAGCGGTCGATGCCCACGCCCATGCCACCGGCCGGCGGCATGCCGTGTTCCAGTGCGAGCAGGAAATCCTGGTCGATGTTTTGCTTCTCCTCGCCCGCCTGGGATTCGAACATCGTGCG
Source organism: uncultured Opitutia bacterium (assembly GCA_903919985.1). GTDB lineage: Bacteria > Verrucomicrobiota > Verrucomicrobiia > Opitutales > Opitutaceae > Tous-C4FEB. Next base: position 22,455 of record CAIXKG010000082.1, read on the forward strand.
CTGCACATCGGGATCGTTTTGCTCCGAGTAAGCCGGCGCGACTTCCATGCCACCGATGGTGAGCTCGAACACATCGAGCACCGTGGGATCTTCGGCGTTGAGCTTCGCCAGCGGACACAATTCCTTCGGCAGTTTCAGTACGAAGGTCGGCTGGATCAGCGTCGGCTCGATTTTCTTGGAAAAAATTTCGTTGGTGATTTCGAACTCTTCCCAAGCGGGATGAATCGAAAGGCCGAGTTTTTCCGCGCCGGCGATTTTCTCCGCTTTGCTGCGGGCGAACCACTCCGGATCGCCGGTCGCGGTGCAAATGAGGTCCTTGTAGTTCACCTCGCGCCATTCGCCGCCGAAATCGATCTCCTGTCCGCTGGCCGCATGCTTGATCTTGAGGGAGCCGTCGGCGGGGCGAACGACCTCACGGATGAGCGTCGTCAGCATGTCCTTGATCAACGTCATCATGCCGCGGTGATCGCTGTAGGCTTGGTAAACCTCGAGCATGGTGAACTCCGGGTTGTGCTTCCGCGAAACGCCTTCGTTGCGGAAAATCCGGCCGATCTCGAAGACGCGGTCGAAACCGCCTACGAGCAGGCGCTTCAGCCGCAGCTCGGTCGCGATGCGCAGGAAAAAATCGACGTTGAGCGCGTTGTGATGCGTCACGAACGGCCGCGCGGCGGCGCCGCCCGCGGTGTTTTCCAACACCGGCGTTTCGACCTCGATGAATTGCTGCGCTTCCAAAAAGCGGCGGATGTGCGAGACCACGCGGGAACGCAGCATGAGCCGCGCGCGCGACTCGGCATTCACGATGAGATCGAGGTAACGCTGACGATAGACTTGCTCGGCATCGCTCAGGCCGTGCCATTTTTCCGGCAGCGGCCGCAGCGCCTTGGCCACGAGCGTGTAACTTTCCACGCGCACCGTGACTTCACCGGTCTTGGTTTTGAAGAGCGTGCCCTTCGCGCCGAGAATATCGCCGAGATCGAGTTTCTTAAACGCCGCGTAGGCGTCGTCTCCGATCACGTCTTTCTTCACGTAAAGCTGAATCTGGCCCTGCTGATCCAGGATCTTCACGAACTGGCTCTTGCCCATGTCGCGGATCGTCACGAGCCGGCCGGCCACGGCGACCGAGACGGCGTTATCCTGGCCGTCGACGTGGGCTTTGAGCGCTTCGGCCGAAAAGTGCGTGGTCGTGAAGCTCGCGCGAAACGGATCCACGCCGGCGGCGCGCATTTCGGCGAGTTTCTGCCGGCGCACGGCGTTTTGATCGTGGCTGATGTCGGAGTGGAGGTCGCTCATGGAACGGAACCGCGCACCTTGGGCCGCGCCCGACGCCTCGGCAAACGGAATCTCGGACGCCTCTCCCGCCACAGGGGAATAGCTCGGACGGTTTCTGCGGACGTTCGCTTCCGTCCACGACCTAGCCGTCCGCCAACCTCTGCGCCGTCTCCACGGCGAACGCGCCGCCACGAAAGATGGCGGCGGCGTTGGGTTACGCGGCCAGAGCGTGCGCCGTGCGCGTGAGCGTTTGATCGGTTATGGCCGGGAGCCGTTGCAGCGCGAAAATCGTGTGTGGGTCCCACAGCATCGCACGCAGCGGCTCGAGCAGCCGTTTTGGCACTTCGGCCTGGACGATATTATGCAGGATCGAGAGCGTCTGGCGTGAGGCGGCGAGGCCCAGCCACTCGAGCAGGCCGAAGACGCCGTTGCGTTCGTAGACCGCGTTGATTTCGCCCCAGCACGGCGCGGCGGCGCCGCGGAGTCCGGCGTGGCCGGCGATGAACGACGTCAACGCCGGCGTTTCCGTCAACGGGGCGAGCAATTCGGGGCAGCGGGCAACGACCTGGAGCGCTTCCATTTTCGTGTAGACGAACTGCGCGAGAAACTCCCGGACGTTCGCCGGCACGAACTCCAGGTACGGCTTCCATTCCAGCGGGCCGCAGACATGGCCGGCCGATGCAAAGACATCCTCTGTCGGTGTGGTTTCGATCCAGTCGCGGCCGTAAAGGCGCTCGAAGCGAACCTCGGGCCAGGGCGTGACGCGATAAGCGATCCCGGAGTGCGACCAGGTGAGCGCGATAGGCACGAGGCATTTCTTGCGAGGGCGAAGGGAGAAGGATGAGTTCATGCGTACAATTTACGCCTCCGGGTGGGACATTGCTTGGCCCAGGCTAAAAAATCGGTTCGAAATTTCCCATGCCCTTGCGTCCCGTCCAACTTTCCCGCCCACCGCTCGAGCGGATGATGAAGATCCACGACGAACTGCGCCGCGGCGCCCTCGTCAATTGCACGAAGCTGGTGAAGGCGCTGGAGGTTTCGCGGAAGACGATTGTGCGCGATATCGCGTTCATGCGCGACCGCCTCGATTTGCCCATCGAGTTCGACGCGCAGATTCAGGCGTACCGATATACGCAGCCGGTAAACTCCTTTCCCACGATCCATGTGACCGAGGGCGAACTGCTCGCTTTGCTCGTCGCCCAGCGCGCACTGGAGCAATACCGCGGCACGCCATTTCACCGGCAGTTGGAGATCGCCTTCGAGAAACTTGCGGGCGGGTTGAAAGACCGGATCTCATTTTCGCCAGCCGACGAGTTGCGGGCCGTTTCTTTCAAAAACATCGGGCTGGGCAAAACCGACCTCGCGGTCTTCAACGCCCTCAGCAGTGCCGTGCTCCGTCAGACGGTCGTGACGTTTGCGTATCGAAAACCCGGCGATCCGAAAAAATCCACGCGTCGGGTACAACCCTACCATTTGGCGCATCGTGAAAATCTGTGGTATCTCATCGGCTTTGACCTGGAGCGGGCGGCGCTGCGCACGTTTGCGCTGCCGCGCATCGTCGACGTCGCCGACACCAAAGAGGAGTTCACGCGGCCTGCGGATTTCTCGCCGGAGAAATTTTTCGCCACTGCCCTCGGCGTGCTCGGGGGACGCGGCGACTGGCGCGTGGCGATTCGTTTCACGGCCGCGGCCGCCGAACGCGTGCGCGAACGCGAATGGCACGAGTCGCAGGAAATGCACGATTTGCCGGGCGGCGGGCTAGAACTGCACCTGCGCCTCGGCGCGCTCACCGAGATCGAACAATGGGTGCTCGGCTGGGGTGCGTCGGCCGAAGTGGTCGCACCAGCCGAACTGCGGCACAGCATCCAAGAAACCATCAAAAAACTCGCCGTCGTTTACCGGCGTTAGCGTTCACCCGGAAAATCGATTGATGCCGGCTGCAAGGGGGAGATTGCGCCGCAGCCTGAAATGGGTGCAGTAAACCCCGTGCTTGAAATCGCCGCCGCTTTAAAACCGACCTCGCCGGGCCCCGTGCTCGACTGGGGTCGCACGCGTTATGCGGACGCCTCACAGCGGCAGGCTGAACTCGTGACTCGCCGCCTTGCCGGTGACATCGCTGACACGCTCGTGTTTACCGAACATGAACCGGT
>CAIXKG010000083.1 GCA_903919985.1 uncultured Opitutia bacterium
ACGCCGTCCTCGTTGATCCATTCGCGGGGCAGTTTTTTCACGCCGTTGGCGATGTCGCTCAGGGACGCGAGGCCGGTTTCTACGCTGTAGGCCTCGGCGTCGCCGCGGAGGAGCGTGACCATCTTGTCGGTTTCTCCGGCGATGGCGGCTTCCACGGCGGCTTGGCCGGCGAGGTAAGCCTCATCGACGTCCGTTTTCGACGCGGTATGGGCCGCGGCGCGTTGCATGAGGCCGGGTTTGGCGACGCGCACTTTCACGCCGGGAATGTTCTGTTCGACGATTTCGCCGAGCACATCGCCGGCGCCGCCGAGTTTGGCGTGGCCGAAAGCGTCGGTCGCGGCGTCGGCGGCGACGTAGTTGCCGTTGGCATCTACGAGGCCTTCGGCGACGACGATTTGGCAGAATTTTTCGCGCTTCAGGACCCGACGGATGTCCTCGAGGACCTTCGCTTGGTCGAAGGGAATTTCGGGGAGCAAAATGAGGTGCGGCGGATCGTGCGGGTGATCCTTGCGTTTTGCGAGGGCGGTACCGGCGGCGATCCAGCCGGCGCTGCGGCCCATGACTTCGATAATGGAGACGAGGTCGCCTTGGCCCATCGCTTCGCTGTCGCAGGCGATTTCACGGACGGTGGTGGCGAGATATTTGATCACGCTGCCGTAGCCAGGGGTGTGATCGGTGATGGGGAGATCGTTGTCGATCGTCTTGGGTACCCCGATGACGCGGAGTTCATAGCCCTGAGCTTGGGCGAGCTTGGAGATCTTATCGGCCGTGTCCTGTGAATCGTTGCCGCCGATGTAGAAAAAGTAGCGGATATTGTGCGCCTTGAACACTTCTAGCACGCGGTCGAAATCGGCCTGTTTCTTGAGCTTGTAGCGGCAGGTGCCGAGAGCGGCGCCGGGCGTGTATTTGAGGGCGCGGATTTGCTGCTGGGACTCGGCGGCCAAGTCGATGAAGTCCTCGTTCAGGATGCCGAGGACGCCATTGAGCGTGCCGTAGATCTCCTCGATACACTCATGGTTGAGCGCTTCGGCGATGACGCCTGCGACGCTGGCATTGATGACGGAGGTGGGGCCACCGGACTGGCCCACCAAGACGTTTCCTACAAGTTCAGCCATGATGATGTGGTGTTAAATTTAAACGATGTGCGACTGCGTGAATGGGAGAGGAAGCGCGGGGGGTGCGGCGGAAGCAAACGAAAATTTGCGCGGTGGCTGCGGGGCTCTGCTCATCTGGGATCGAGCCGCCGGAATTTGAAACAGAACTGGCCTGAGGGTGCTGGATTATGGCAATCTGGGTGGTGCTCAGAAGTTCTTAAAAACAGTCCACCATGCCCCGCCTGCGCCTCGCCGTTTTTTTTGCCATGCTCGCGCCCGTTTGGGGCGTGGAAGTCGCGGCGTCGCTTCCTCCGGCCGACCGTGCTCCGGTGCAGGCGAAACACGGGAGCGATGATTTTGTTTTCTCTCTCTGGCCAACGGCGTTTCAGCGTCATCCTCGGCTGGACTTTAATGTCGTCACCGAAATGACCGGGGCGGGCCGGAAATGGCCGGCGCCTTCGCCGAAGAACCCCGCTTACTATGTCGTGCAAGCAGGGCAGCCCTACAACGGCGGACTCATGGGCCCGGAAGGAAGTCTTGATCCGCGGGCCGGCCCGCAATTCTTCTCGGCGTTGGAAAGGGCATTGGGCGAAAATGGTTTTCGCCCGGCGGCAGGCACCGGTCAGAGCCCGACCATCGTGATTATTTATCAATATGGCGCGTATGCCTTCAATCCGCCGGTGACCACGGCCTCACCGATGTTGGGTGAGGTCGACAACGGCGCAGCCGATCCCGCTCTGCCCGAAGACGTCGCGCTGCCTGAGCGGGAAATTAGACGGGCCTTGCTGAATCGAGCCCTGCTCTTGGGCGGACGAAAATTTGCGGCGCAGATCGCCGACGCCATGGATCAGGTGGACGTGAAGGCCCGGCTGGAACGCGTGTTTGCCGCGCCCGACGGGGCGGAGGCTTCGGTCGGCAGCGTAGGGGCGTTGCTGCCGGATTCATTCGATCGTCTGCGGGCGCAGAGCGTGGCAATGGAACGGCTGGTCGAGGAATTGTTTGCGAGCAGCTATTTTGTTGTCGCTTCGGCCTACGACTACAAAGCACTCGCGAAAGGCGAACGGCGGCTGCTCTGGCGCACCAAGATGACGGTAAATTCAATGGGCGTTAACATGGCTGAAAGCCTGCCCCCGCTCATCGCGAGTGCCGCCCCTTTTCTCGGCCGGGAGACGGCGGAGCCGGTGGCGATGACCAAACAAGTTTCCCGTTCGGGTCGCGTGGAGGTCGGCGCACCCACCGTGGACGAACGGGCGCCGGCGGCGCCCAATCCGCTTCTGGCCCGATAAATTTTTTACCGAAGCGGAGATCGCTTCACGGAAAATTCGGACGGGACGCCGGCGTCAGAGCAACCGCGCCGGCAGATATTCCGCCGAGCCTTTGTAACGTTTTGCGAGCGGTTTTACTGCGGTGATGAATGCGTCCACCTGGTGGGGCGCCGCGCCGACAAAACGGGCGTTTTCCGAGAGAATCGCTTGCAGCGCTTTTTTCCCGAGGCCCAAGCGGCGATCGCCGGCGAGGCGCGCGAGCAGATCGGCGTCGCCATTGCCCGAGCGGAGCGCTTTCGCCGCGGCGAGTGCGTGTTCCTTGATCGCTTCGTGCGCGGTTTCGCGACCCGCACCCTGTTTGACCGCTTCCATCAGAATGGTCGTGGTCGCGAGGAAGGGCAGATTGCGTTCGTTCTCCGCGCTGATCGCGGCCGGGAAAACCTCCATCTGGCGCAGCACGGTGAGATACGTCTCAAGCAGGCCATCGATCGCGAAGAAGGCGTCGGGCAACGCGACGCGGCGCACGACCGAACACGAAACATCGCCTTCGTTCCACTGGTGGCCGGCGAGGGTGCCCGTCATCGCAACGTAACCGGAAATGATCGTGGAAAAACCGCAGATGCGCTCGCAGTTGCGCGCGTTTACCTTGTGCGGCATGGCCGACGAGCCGACCTGTCCGGCTTGAAAACCTTCGGTGAGCAGGCCGGCTCCCGCCATGAGGCGCAGCGTCGTGGCGAAACTGGCCGCGGCCGCCCCGATCTGGTGCAGCGCGGTGACCACTTCGAAATCCAAACTGCGCGGATAGACCTGGCCGACGGCATCGAGCGACGCGCGGAACCCGAGGTGCTTGATCACGCGCGCCTCGAGATCGGCGACTTTGTGCGCGTCGCCGCCTAGCAGGGTGAGTTGGTCGAGTTGGGTGCCGACCGCACCCTTCAAGCCGCGCACCGGATAACGCTCGATCAACTCCGTGAGGCGCGTAAACGCCGCGAGCAACTCCTGGCCGAACATCGCGAAACGTTTGCCGAGGGTGGTCGGTTGAGCCGGAACGTTGTGCGTGCGGCCCGTGAGCATGAGATCGCGGTGCGCCTCCGCCTGACGCGAGAGCGCGAGGAGCGCGGCCGCAGTTTTAAAACGCACGACCTGCAGGCCGCGATAAATCTGGAGCTGCTCGACATTCTCCGTGAGGTCGCGACTCGTGAGTCCGAGGTGGATAAACTGGCGTTTGGCGAGTTCCGAAAACTCCTCGATGCGAGCTTTCACGTCATGGAGCGTGATGCGTTCGCGTTGGCCGATGGCGCCGAGGTCGATCTGTGATTTGACGCGTTCGTAGTCCTTGATCGCATCGGCGGGAATCGGGACGCCGAGATCGCGCTGGGCCTTCATGACGGCGATCCAGAAATCGCGTTCGAGCGCGACCCGCCCGTGCTGCGACCAGATGGCTTTCATCGCGGTCGACGCGTAGCGCTCGGCGAGGACGTTGGGGATCGCGGCCTCGGTTAGTTCAGGAGTGGCGGGCACAGCGGGAGCGATGGACGGCTTCAAGGGATGGGGATTACACCGAGAGAGGAACCATGGGCAAACGGGAAAATGCCAGAGCGGTTCTTCGTGGAGGACGCCTCGACCAGGAATGGCGCGGGATCAGTCGCGAGGCGCCAGGATGGGTTAAGCCATGGCGCGCCCCTGAAACGGCACGGCTTACGCCGCCAGACAGCGCACCGTCATTTCGCGGAGCACTTCTTCCTGTTCGTTGGAACGGCGGATGATCGTTTCGAAGGCGGAGATGAATTCCTGCTGGTTGTCGATCAGCCGGCGTAGCGAGGGGAGTTTCGCCGAGCCGGCGAGTTTTCCGACGTACCACGCGTTTTGCGTGAAGAGATTATAAGAACTCTTCTCCGTCGCGCCGATGAAATGATTTCCATATGCCGCCTGCGCGCGTGGCAGGCCGTCGAGCCCGCGCGGCCCGAGGCGCACGTCGCCGCTGTCGACGAGCGCGCGCACTTGGAGAAGAATGCGGTTCCGATTCTGCAGGGCGCTGATGATCGGGCGCGCGTCGCCGCCGGAGAAAAAGTGGCGATGGAGCGCGGCGAGCGTCCACCTCAAGTCACCGCTGAAAAACGCCTCGGCGGCCTCAAAAAAATCGCCCTCCGCCACGTTCGGGGTGAGCTCCGCCACGTGGGCCTCCTCAATTTTCGCGCCGTTTTCTGCGCCAGCGTAGGTCGCCAGTTTGCGCGTTTCCTCGACGACGAGGCGCGTGTTCGCGCCGACTTTCGCGAGTAGCAGCTCAAGCGCACCCGGGGCAAACGCGATGCCGAGGGAGCGGGCTTCGGCCAGCGCGACGCCCGCGAGCGCCTCACCGGCATCGTCGCCATCGCCTCCCGCCAGCGCGAAGTCGGCATTTTTCTCGCACCATTTGGGAAACGAGCGGCGGCGATCCACCGGCGAGGCCGTGATGAGCACGCTCGTTTCGGCCGGATTCAAACCTTCGAGCAGTTGTTGCAGATCCTCGACGAGTTTTAGCGTGCCCTCGGCGCGGCCGGTTGGGGTGTCCGCGAGAAAGTTGACGTCCTTCAACCACACCACGCGTTTGCCACCGAACATCGAGACCGTCTGCACGCTTTCCCGAAAGCGGTTCAACGCCGTCTCAACCTCGCCCATATTTGCGGCGAATCCGTTGATGGTTTCGCGGGAAAACTCATCCGCGACATCGGCGGTAAGTGCGGCGAATCGTTCCGCGCCCATCCGGCCGACGAGATAATCGTCGCCGCCGCAGATGAACGTGAAATTTTTCGCCGGAGCCATAGGCCCTGATATGGCGTGGAAGGCGCGACGGGCGCACGAAAAAAATCGCCAGTGGTTCCGGCGTGCGCTGAATCAGCGTGATCTTTTCGTTTGATGTTCACTGAACCTCCACGCCCGCCGACCGCCCCCGTGTCGTGGCGGCGCGATCTGCTCCTGCTCACGCTCGCATTCGGCCTGCTTTTTGCGTTCCGGCTGGGCAGTTACCCGCTGAGCAATCCGGACGAGGGGCGTTACGCCGAAATCCCGCGCGAGATGGTCGCGGGCGGCGACTGGATCACGCCGCGGCTCGACGGCATTAACTACTTCGAGAAGCCGCCGTTGGTCTACTGGACCACCGCGCTGTGCCTGAAATTTTTCGGCCCTAGCGAGTGGTCGATGCGCGCGACCCCAGCGCTGTTTGCGCTCGCGGGCGTGTTGCTGACTTATGGAGCGGCGCGTAAACTTCACGGCCGCGCGGCCGGCCTCGGCGCGGCGGTGGTCTTGGGGACGTCGATTCTCTGGTTCGTGCTGGGGCGGATCATGCTGCTCGACATGGCGGTGTCTGTTTTGATGAGTGCGACGTTGTTCTGTTTTATCCTCGCGGTGCGTGAGCCCGCGGGAGCGACGCGGCGGTGGCTGTTTTACGGGCTCTATGCGAGCGCCGCGCTCGCGACGCTGACGAAGGGGCTGATCGGATTTCTCGTCACGGGGGCGGTAATGTTTCTCTGGCTCTTGGTTTTCAACCAATGGAAACGGCTGCGACCGATGCACCTGCCCTCGGGCATCGCGCTGTTTCTGGCGATCGCGGCGCCGTGGCATCTCCTCGCCGCCTCGCACAATGAAACTTGGGTTCACCGTTACCTGGTCTACGAGCACTGGGAACGTTTCACGTCTCCCGCCGCCTCCCGGCCCGGCGCATGGTGGTATTTCATCCCCATCGTTCTCGGCGGCCTGATCCCGTGGAGCGGGTTTCTGTTTTCGGCGGTACGCGATGGACTCCGCGGCGGCTGGGCGAAGCGCGAGGAGAACGGCGTCGCCTGGTTTTTGGTCACGTGGGCCGGTTTCATTTTTTTATTTTTCACCAAGTCGCACTCGAAACTCGCGCCTTACATTTTGCCGATTTTCCCGGCCCTGGCGGTGCTGGTCGGCGGTTGGCTCGCGCGCCTGCCGCTGGGCCGGGCCGGGGCGGCGCGGGCGCGGGTGGGCCTGGGCGTATTTTCGTTTTTCTGCGGCCTGCTGGCGGCGGCGCTTTGCGTGTTGGTGTTGCGGCCGGCCTTGGTCCGCATGGCGCCGGAACAGGCGCTGGCGCTGCGCCCCCCCGCATTGACCATGGCGGTCGTGCTGGCGCTCGGCGGAATCCTGGCGCCTTGGTGGGCGAAGGTCCGGGGCATGCGCGCCGCCATGGGTGTGATCGTCGCGACGATGGCGGTTTTTTTCGGCACGCTGATGTTTGCGGCGCCGGACATTTCGAAGCCCGGCACCAAACCGCTGGCCTTGCTCGTCAAGGCGCGCGCGTTACCGGGCGATCGCGTCGTGCACTATCACGAATTTTTCCACGACTTCACGTTTTATGCGGAGCGCGTGGTGGATACCGTGGCATTCAAGGGCGAACTCGAACTCGAGGAGGACGCCGCCGCGCGTGCGACCGGGCGCTACGATATGAAGGAGGCGGCGTTCCGCGCGCTCTGGAGCGGATCGGGCCGGGTGTGGGCCGTCGCGCGCAAGAAGGATCTCAAGGAACTTTTTGCCGACACCGCGTTTCGTTATCATTTGATCGCGGAAACCCCCGATCACATCCTTTTCAGCAATCAACCCTGATATGTCCGCTCTCGCATCGACGACCGCTCCCGCCGCTTTGGCTCCGCCCGCGCTGCCTTATCTTCCCCTCACGCGCCCGACGATCGACGAGGAAACGATTGCCGGCGTCTGCGAAGTGCTGCGCTCGGGCTGGATCACGTCCGGCCCCAACGTAAAAGCCCTCGAGGGAAAACTCTCCGAATATTTCGGCGGCCGGCCGGTGCGCGTATTCAACTCCGGCACCTGCACGATGGAAATCGCCCTGCGCATCGCGGGCGTTGGCGCCGGCCACGAGGTCATCACCACGCCGTTGTCGTGGGTCGCGACGAGCAACGTCATCC
>CAIXKG010000084.1 GCA_903919985.1 uncultured Opitutia bacterium
GAAGTCGTGAGACTTTCGCCCGAAACGCGGATGCGTTCCGCTACGGGTTTTCCGTGACGCTCCGCGAGCAGCGCGACCATTTGTTTGATCTGTACGATCTGCTTCGTGGCGCTGCACAAAAAACCGAGCAGGGTCTCACCGAACGGCTGGCGTAAGATTTTAAGACCCGGAAACGCCGCGAGGCAGCGGGCCAAGTGCGCATCGCTGCGCCACGGCAGAGAGTCGGCGGGCGCATTCGTTTCGTTGCTGCTGAAATAATGAATAAAAGCGGCGCCGGTTTCTGCGCGCGGCCCGGACCAGGCCAGCGAACCATCGGAGGCGCGTCGCAAATGCGCGACGTGTTCGCCCCAAATCCCGCGCCATGTGCCGTCGGCTGCACGTCGCCAGCGAAACGCCTGACCACCATCGAGGGTCTCGGCGAGGACGCGCTCGTCGAGTGAACCGATACCCTCAAGCGGATGCCACGATTGGCCCAAGGGCCGCGGGCTCTCCGGGATCGGCGCGTTCAAGGTCTGGGCATCGCCCATAGAAAACTTTGCGCGCTGGCGAGAGCGTGTCCGTCCGCCGCGAGGAGCTCCAGTTTCCACGCGACGGGATGAGTTTTTTGATTGGGCCAGTCGGTCCCGGTCAGACCGAGTTCGAAGACGCCACCGACGGCCGCGCTCAACGGGAATGTGTAAGTTTTTCCCGCGGGGTCGGTCGGCGTGATAAGGTTCAACACGAATTTCGCGCCGGCGGGGGCGGTGCCGGGAGCTTTGATCCGCACGAGAAAATAATAACCAGCCCGGGACGTCGCTTGAGTGCGGAGCAGGGTGCGTCCCGCCGTGTTTTCCTTTTCCGTGAAATATTCGGAGATGCGATCAAACGACTCCGCGGCGCGCCATGAAGGCCAGACGCGCACGAATTCGATCTCGGCCGCGCGCAACGTGGCGCTGGCGAACACGAGGGAAAGCAGGACGACAACGAAACGCATGACGGCGACGTTGGACGGGCGAGGGTGGCGCGACAAGGAATGTTCGATGGAAGCGCGGCCGCCTCGGGCCGCAGGAAAATCCGGATGCGGCCGAGGGCGGCCGCGCTCCCACCATAAAATCAGTTTCCGAGATGCGTGAGCTGATAACGGTGAAACACCAGCGGCGCCGGCGCCCAGTTTTTAACGGCCGGATCGATGAGATAAATTTGCGCGCCAAAAAAAATCGGCGCGACGGGCGCGTCGGTGAGCAGCAGTGCTTCCGCTTGTTGAAAGATCTCCGCGCGCTTCGCCGCATCGGTCGCCAGTGCGGCCGAATCGAGCAATTTGTCGTACGTCGGATTGCTCCAGCCGGTCCAGTTGTAGGTGCCGCCGGTCGGGAAGAGTCCGAGAAACGTGATCGGGTCCGGGAAGTCCGCGGTCCACGACGCGGTCGAGATCGCGTAGTTGAGCGTCTGTTGGTTTGAGATCCACGTCCGCTGTTCGGTCGGCGCGACGGTTACACGCACGCCGAGTTCGCGCCGCCAGATCGCTTGGAGGGCCTCAGCGAGTTTGCTGTGGAGGTCGTTGTTGAGTGTCTGGATTTCGAGCGCGGGCAAATCCTTGCCGCCCGGATGGCCGGCCTCCGCGAGGAGTTTTCGCGCGGCGTCAAAATCGGTGCCGAGATGAACCCGGGCGGTGTAGCTGCCGGTCGAGGGCGGGGTGAAGCTGTGGGCGGGAGCCCGACTGCCCGCGAGCACGGTGCGGGCCAGCGTGTCGCGGTCGATCGCCAGCGAAAGCGCGCGGCGTACGCGCGGATCGTTGAGCGGCGGCTTTGTGGTGTTGAGGCGGAGGAAAATTGTCTGGAGCAGCGGATCGACGCGCAGTTTCGCGGGCTCGCGCTCGCGCCACGTTGCGAGTTTCGAAACCGGTAGCGTGAACGTGAGGTGCAACTGGCCCGCGCGGAAATCGCGTTCCTCGGTGTCGGAGTTTTCGATCGGGACGAACACCACGGCCTGCAACTGCCGGTGCGCCGTGTCCCAATAGTGTAAGTTTTGCGCGGCGACGATGCGGGCGTTGGGCGACCATTCTTTGAGGGAAAACGCACCGTTGCCGACGAGATTGCCCGCGCGCGTCCACGACGTGCCGCGCTGAGTGAGCGGACCGAATTTGGCGAGGACGCGGACGTTGACCGGAAACCACGCGGGCAGGGAAACGAGTGCGGGCAAGTACGGCGTGGGGCGCTCCAGCGTGAGCACAACGGTGCGCGGGTCGGGCGCGGCGGCGCCGAGAACCGTGGGATCAGTGAGTTTGCCGGCGTTGAGGGCCTCGGCGTTTTTGAGCGCGTAGAGATAGGAGGCGTTTTCGGCGGCGAGCGCCGGAACGAGGATGCGACGCCAGGATTGCACGAAGTCGTCGGCGGTGAGCGTTTCGCCGTTGGACCATTTCAGGCCGGCGCGCAGGTGAAAGGTCCAGACCAGGCCGTCGGCGGAAACTTCCCAGCGTTCGGCTGCGGCGGGGACGGGCTGGGCGCTTTGTTCGTCGAGGGCTGTGAGTCCCTCGAACAGGGCCATGAGGATATTTTGATCCGAGAGCACGGCGGCGGTTTGCGGATCGAGATCGGCCGGCTCGGCGTAATTGCCGACGAGAAGGGTTTGCGTGCGGCTGCCGGTGGCGGCCGGCGTTTCGTGTTTCGCGCAACTGGCGAATAGGACGAGCCCGGCGAGAAACGCGGAGTGGACGAAACGGTGCATAGAGACGCAGTTTGTGATGCCAGCGGTGGGGTGCAAGTGGTCCAAGCCGGGTGAAAAGAATCAGCTCGCCAAGGGAGCAGAGCCAAACCGGCACCGAAGGACTAATGCCCCCGACCTTTTTGGTGCGCGCGGCCTCGGGGCTATTTTTTATCCGGCGAAAACAAAAGGTTCCGCGCGGCAAACGGAAACGCGCGCTCCATCAGCCTTTGCGTCGTGTGTGTCGTGTGGCCGCCGTTAAATTCCTCGAAAAAATGCGGGACGCCGCGTTCGGTCAGCGCTTTGTCGAGCGCTCGCACGGTTATGGGGATGTGTCGGAAATGATCGTTCGATCCCACGTCGAAACCAATGGCCCGCAGCTGGCGGATGTCGCGCAGATGCTCGTCGACCATCGTGAGCGGCATGTTGGCCATCCACTGTTGGTAGACCGGCAGATCGCGCACGACGCGGCCGTTGCGGAGGACGAAGGGGAATTTTACCGGCAGCGGCTTTTCTTCCGGCGCGGGAGAAAATGCGGCGGCGCAGATGAAGAACAATCCGGCGTAGTTTTCGCGGACGCGCGATTGGGCGACGCGCTGTTGCAGGTCTTCGTATGATTGCGCGCCCGGCGTCGAGACGTTGGTGGGATTTTCTTCGCTGAAATCGGCGGCGAAACCGATGAACGCCGGTGAGAGCGCATACACGGTGCTGAAAATATCCGGATGCAAAAACCCGAAGCGCAGCGCTCCGAAGCCGCCCATCGAAAGCCCGATGACGGCGCGACTCGAAGCTTGCGGCAGCGTGCGATAGCGGCCGTCGATCCACGTCACGAGGTCGCGCACGATGGCATCCTCCCACCGTCCTTCGACGGATGAGTTCATATAAAGGGAGCCCATGTACGCGTTGGCGCCATTGGCGTAGACGACGATCATCTCGGGCAAGCCACCGCTGGCGTTAGCTTGATTCAGCTGTTCGCTCAGCGCGGGGTGTCCCGGCCAGGAGGCTTCCCAGTCGCTCGGTTTCATGCCGAGTCCGTGGAGCAGATAGATCACCGGGTAACGGCGCTGGGGCTCGGCGCGATAGGAGCGCGGGAGAAAAATCAGGACGGGTTGTTCGGCGGGATCGCCGAGTGCATTGCCTTCAAGGGCCGTCGCGTGAAAGGAGGCGCGCTCCAACGTGGGTTGGCGTGGCGCGAGGGCTTGCGCGTAAACCGCGGAGACGGCGCCGATCACGAGCGCGAGCGAACTCAAAACGGTGCGAACGCGGGGAAAGTGCGATGGGAAGAGGCCGGGGGCGGCGGGGGACATGGCTCCCGCGATAGATCCACGATTTTTTGGCGCAAGGCTAACCGCGTATAATCGATCTAGGCGACCGGCCTTCGGGCGGATTGTTTTCGAACGGTCTCTGATTCGCGCGCAGATCTTCGCGAACGTTCGCACTTTCCATTTGCGCGTGATCGGAGGTTGCCCTTCCTTGGCGTCGTCATGGAAACGTCCAAGGTGCTTGGCAAAACCCTCGTCGCGTCACCGGAGCGCGTCCGGGAGGCTGACGCCGATTTGGAAATCGTTCACCGCGTGCAGGCCGGCGATGTCGCGGCGTTCGATGGTCTGATCCTCAAGTACCGCGAGCGGGTGCTCGGGCTGATTTATCATATGACGTCCAATCGCGAGGATGCCGCGGACCTCGCCCAGGATTCCTTCATCAAAGCCTTTCAGTCGATCCACCGGTTTCAGGGTCAGTCGGCATTTTTTACCTGGCTCTACCGCATCGCGGTGAATTCGGCGTTGAGTCACCTGCGCAAGCACCGGTTTCGCTCGTTTTTCAGCCTGGAAAAGATTGATGGCGATGAACCGGTTTCCCGGGAGATTATCGATGCGCTGACCGATAAATCGGGTGCCGATCGCGACACCTATGTGCACGAGCTCCAGGAAAAATTGAACGAGGCGATGCAAAAATTGTCTATCCGGCATCGCACCGTGGTCACTTTATTCGAAATCGATGGGCTCAGCCATCAAGAGATCGCCGAAATCATGGATACTTCCGTGGGGACGGTTCGTTCACGTCTGCACTACGCGAAGCAGCTTCTGCAGGCGGATTTGCAGCCCTACATGCGCCAATGAAGTCTGAGCACAAAAGACCGGTGAGCCTTGAAGATTTAATGCGTTTGAAGCGGGCGGAGCGTCCATCGGCGGAGTTTTGGCCCGAATTTGAGAAGGAATTGCGCGCCAAGCAGCTTGCCGCCCTCGTTGTTCATGAACCTTGGTGGCGTACGTTTCCGCTGCGGGCGTGGTCGGGTTTGGCGCGGTATCATCTTCCGCTTGGCGCGAGTGCGGTGCTGGCGCTTACCTTTCTCAGCGTGAAGGAATACCGCTCGGGGCAGCTTGAGCCGGGCTCGATTCCGAATGTCGGGGCGGCTGAGATTAAGGAGGTCGCTTTGGCGGCCGGTCCAATGGCCACAGATCCGAGAGATTTTTCTCCGCAAACGGAAAGTTCCGTGGTGCGGGCTAGCGAGAATGAACGCGTCGAATACACGACGGATGCTCGCGCGATGGTGCCCGAACCGCGGTCGGGAAATGTTTCGGCGATGAGTGCGCTGGTCGGTGAGAATGCACCCGCTGAGAACCCAGCGAGGGATTCGGCACTGGCCCGTTCGATGAACGAAAATTTTCCGGCGTTTAACGCCGCGGATGCGCCCCTTAACCGGGCGCTGTTGAGTGCTCCTCATGGATTCGAGTCGCGGGCGATGCCGGCACGTGCGGTCGATCCGCTGGCCCAGGTCACGCCACCGACGCAAGTGCGGCGCGATCGTTTTCGGGGCACGGCTCTGCCAGCCTCGGCCGCGGCACCGGCCGGGGTAAATCGGTCCAGCGATCGCTTGGTCAGCCGGCTTTCGGACGACCGGCTCTACGACTCGATGAGCCGTTACGCTTTCGGCGGCGAGAAGGTCAGCCTGATGCTTAAGTTTTAAGCGGCTTTAGTGGTGATATTTTCCCGAGGCCCCGCCAAGCGGGGCTTTTTTGGGCCCGGAGCGCCCGCAAGCGAGCTGGCCTACGCCAACGCCGGAGGTTTCTGATGTACGCCGGAGGTTTTCTAAGCCGGCCCATTTTCGGATAAATAGTGCACGGGGTTTCTTCGTACGCTTGTCGGTCGATGACGAAATCGCTTCGCTCCGCGCATGGCTGTGTTTCAGGAAAAACTCACGTTGCGTTCGCCCGGATCTGGCACGCACGAGATTACTGATCCGGTCGCACGGGTTCTCGCGCGGAGCAAATTACGGAGTGGTGTCGTCACGGTGTTTTGCCAGCACACGAGTGCCAGCCTAGTGATCATGGAAAACGCCGATTCGAGTGCGCGGCGCGATTTGGAGGCGTGGCTCGATCGACTCGTGCCCGAGGACGATCCGCATTTTGAGCATACGCTCGAAGGTCCGGACGATATGCCGAGTCACATCAAAATGGCGCTGACCCGTACCAGTGAGAGCGTGCCCTTTGCTGACGGCCGGATGCAACTGGGCACCTGGCAGGGCATCTTCCTTTGGGAACACCGGCGCTCGTCGCACGAGCGGAGCGTGATGGTCACGGTGATCGGGGAATGATTCTTGGCGTTCGCTCCCCGGTGGAGCGAACTGAAGTAGCGCGGTGCTTTAGCCCGCTTTCTGAATGGGCCCCGTTCGCGGCGCGCAACGCGGGCTGAAGCCTCGGGCTACTTTGTTTCCAGTCAGCGCGTCACGCCGGCACGCAGATGCCGCAGTTGTTCACGAAGAAATCGTTGCCCTTGTCATCGACCAGGATGAAGGCCGGAAAATTTTCCACCTCGATGCGCCACACCGCTTCCATGCCGAGCTCGGGATATTCCAAGACTTCGACTTTCCGGATGTTTTCCTTCGCGAGAATCGCCGCAGGGCCGCCGATGCTGCCGAGATAAAATCCGCCGTGGGCTTTGCACGCTTTGGTCACGGCCTGGCTGCGGTTGCCCTTCGCCAACATGATCATCGAGCCGCCGAGCGCCTGAAATCCGTCCACGTAGCTGTCCATTCGCCCCGCCGTCGTGGGGCCGAACGAACCTGAGGCGTAGCCGGTCGGGGTCTTGGCGGGACCGGCGTAGTACACGGGATGGTCTTTGAAATATTGCGGCAACCCCAATCCGGCGTCGACGCGCTCCTTGAGTTTCGCGTGGGCCATGTCACGGGCCACGATTAGCGGACCGGTGAGCGAAACGCGGGTCGTGATGGGATACTTGGAAAGCTCGGCGAGGATATCCTGCATCGGGCGGTTGAGATCGATCTGCACGATCGCCTCATCCTTGAGCGTGCGTTGCGCCGATGGGATGAAACGACCGGGATTGGTTTCCATTTCCTCGAGGAAGATTCCGTCCGCGGTGATCTTCGCCTTGATGTTGCGGTCGGCGCTGCACGAGACGCCCATGCCCACCGGACAACTCGCCCCGTGACGCGGCAGACGGACGACGCGCACGTCGAGGGCGAAGTATTTCCCGCCGAACTGGGCGCCGATTTTGCTGTTCTGCGCGATCTCCAGGATTTTCTTTTCCCACTCCAGGTCGCGGAAGGCGCGGCCGTGTTCGTTGCCGGTGGTGGGCAAGGCATCGAGGTATTTCGTCGAGGCGAGTTTGAGCGTCTTGAGACAGTTCTCCGCGCTCGTGCCGCCGATCACGAAAACGAGATGGTACGGCGGACACGCGCTCGTGCCGAGATACTGGAGTTTGTCGGTGACGAATTTTTCGAGGCTCTTCGGATTCAGGAGCGCCTTGGTTTCCTGGTAGAGAAACATCTTGTTCGCCGAGCCACCGCCCTTGGCGACGAAGAGGAACTCATATTTCTGGCCCTCGGTGGCGTACAGGTCGATTTGCGCGGGAAGATTGGTGCCGGTGTTGACCTCTTTCCACAGATCGAGCGGGGCGACTTGCGAGTAGCGGAGATTTTCTTTCGTGAAGGCGTCGTAGACGCCGCGACTCAGCCACTCGGCGTCGTTGGCCCCCGTCCAGACTTGCTGGCCTTTTTTCGCGACGATGGTGGCGGTGCCGGTGTCCTGGCACATCGGGAGAATGCCACCGGCGGCAATCTCGGCATTTTTCAACAAGGTCAGCGCAACGTAGCGATCATTCACCGATGCCCCGGGGTCGTCGAGGATCGCGGCGACCTGCGCGAGATGCTTGGGGCGCAAATAAAATGAGCAGTCGTGAAAGGCCTGTTGGGCGAGGTAGGCGAGGGCCTCGGGTGCGACCTTGAGGATGTCGCGGCCGTCGAACGTGGAAATACTGACGCCTTCCTTGGTGAGGAAGCGATAGGCGGTGTCATCGGCGCCAAGTGGCAGCGGATCTTGGTAAACAAAAGCGGGCGTGGGCATGGGAGAAGGGGGTCAGAAAACGTGGGCGAAAATTTATCGGAGTAAAGGGTTGGGGTGTGACTCCGGGTGCTCCTGGTTGACCGCTTTAAGTTGGGGCGGGAGGTCCTGACCGGACCTTGTGACCACTTACTTGCCGGCCATCGCGCGGATGGTCGCGTCGAATCGCGGGAGATCGGCGAGCGTGGTGACTTCGCTGCTTTCGCGGCCCCAGCCATGCGTTCCGGGCCACTCGTTCCGATTCAGAAAGGCCTCAATGGCGCTGTTCATGCCCGCGACGTTCAAATAATCCTTTTGTTGGATCTCGTCTCGCTGGCCGGTGACGAAGCTGGCCGGGATCGGTGCAATGCGTCCGCTCGAAATATGGGCGAGATCGTTGAGCGCGACGAACGGTCGGGAATCGGCGAGCGCCGTTGCCGGCCGCGTGCTTTCGCCCCGGAGATAGCGGTAGTAGTCGAGATGGTTTTCCTCGAGTGGGTCGAAGGCGTCGGGCAGGGAGCGTTCGATGCGGCCGTCGCGCCAGCGGATTTCGATCTGTTTGCCCACGGTGTAGTGCAAGATCGCTTTGTCGCAGATCACGATTTCGTGATGGGACTCTGGGCCGGCGCAGGCATGAGAAAGCGCGAACCGCATATTGACTGAGGCGGCTGTGTCGGCCTCGACGAAAAATGTGTCGGCGCCCTCGATCTCGTGGGCGCGATAGAGTTCGGCGCGGACGGCGGTGAGTCGGGCCCAACTGTAGAGTTCGGTTTCACCGGCCCAGAACAGCATGTTGTGGACGAAGTGCGCCATGGCGTTGCCGAAACACGAATCGAGCACGGGGCGGTTATCGATCATCAGGCGGCCCGCCCAATTGTTGCGTTTGAAATAACTCGCGGGCCGCGGCCAGAGCGCACTGAGCGTGGTGCCGCGCAGCGTACCAAACTCACCGGCGAGCAGGCGTGCCTTCAGGGCGAGCCGCTGTCGCTCGATGATGAAATTGAAGCCGACCAGCGAAGATTTTTTCGCGCGCTGGTCGTTGACGATCATCCGTTCGAGCTCGGTGTGATCGAGCGTAGGGGGTTTCTCGAGATAGGTGGGAAGGCCGAGCGCCGTCGCCGCGGCGTGCATCTCGGCATGAAGCTGAATGGGCGTGGGCACGACGACCAGATCGAGATCGCGGGCACAGGCTTCGAGCATGGCGCGGTAGTCGTTGAACACGGTGACGCCGCGCTCCGGGAACCGCCAGGTCTGCTGGGCCGCGGCGAAGGTGGCGGCTTGAGGATCGCAGGTGCAGATCAGGCGGGCGTGGCCCCGCTCTTCGAGCTTCGCGACCGCATTGTGATGCGAACCGGCGAAACCTCCCATGCCTATGATGCCGATGCGGATGGGGGAATTCACACGATTTTCAGTTTGGGTAGATCTTGGCCGTCGATCAGGCCGATCGGCCGGGCCAGTTCATCGATGACGATCAGGTCGTCAATTTTATGCGCTTCAAAAAGTCGGAGGGCATCGACGCCTAGGGCGTCGGCGGCGATGGTTTTCGGCGAACGCGTCATGAAATCGGCCGCAGGACGGTCGAGGAAATCGGGTCCGGTCAGGGCACTGCGACGAAAATCGCCATCCGTGAGAATGCCCGTGAGCTTGCCCGAACGGGGATGGACCAGGGCGATGCTGCCGCTCTTGGCCTTGGTCATGGCGAGGATGGCGTCCTGTAATCGCACGGTTTCCGGAGCGACCGGAAGCCGTTCTGCCGTGCGCATGATATCGCGCACGCGCAGGAGCAACACGCGGCCGAGGTTGCCGGCCGGATGATATTTCGCGAAATCGTCGCGGGTCAGTCCCCGCGCTTCCAGCAGCACCATGGCCAGCGCGTCGCCGAGCGCGAGGGCGGCGGTGGTGCTCGCGGTCGGGGCGAGTGCGAGCGGGCAGGCTTCGCGCGGCACGCGATAGAGCAGACGGTGATCGGCCGAACGGGCCAAGTCGGATTCGGGATTGCTCGTGAACGCGACCACGGCCAGCCCGAAGCGTTTCAACATCGGCAGGAGCCGCAGGACCTCGTCGGACTGGCCGCTGTTGCTGAGAATCAGCGCCAAGTCGCCTTCGGCGCATAGCCCAAGATCGCCGTGCAGGGCTTGCGTGGGATCGAGAAAACAGGAGGGGACGCCCGTGCTGTTGAAGGTCGCGGCGATCTTTTGGGCGATGGGCGCGGACTTGCCGACACCGCTGAAGATCAGCTTCCCGCCGCTGGCGATGGTCGTTTCGACCGCCCGGGCCGTGGCGACGAAGTCTGGCCCCAAGCTTTTCGCGGTCGCGGTGAGGGCATTACTTTCAATGCGGAGGCAGAGGCGAGCGCGGGCGAGGGCGGATTTCGGGGCGATGGCCATTTATGATTTGAGTCTCGGAAAGAGTGTCCGGAACTTACGCCCAGCGTCCGATCGTTCAATCCCTTTCCCGTCTCCCATGTCTGTCTGCTTAAAAATCGCCGCCCTGTTGTCGCTCGGTCTGGCTTTGCTGTTGGCGGGATGCGGCCGGGATAACGGCGCAAGTTATGGACCCGAGACGGACGACGCCGGCTACCGGGAGGGGCAGCAGTTGGAGAAACAGGATCGGATCCAGGAGGCGTTGGTCGCCTATTTGAAGGTGATCGAAAGGCGTGGCCAACAGGACTCGGCCGAGTCGCATCTGTCGGCGGGCCTCATTCTCAAGCAGCACGTCAGGGACTCGCTCGAAGCCATTCATCATTTTCGCAAATATCTCGAGCAGCAGCCGAACTCACCGAAGGCGGCACTCGTGAAAGGCCAGATCGAGGACGCGAAGCGGGAGTTCGCCAAGACGCTCGCGGCCTCGCCACTCGACAGCCAGGCGGCGCGACTCGACGGCGCCGATCAGATCGAGCGCCAGCAACGCGAGATCGATTTGCTCAAAGCCGAACTCACGGCGGCGCGCGGCGGGATCGGTGCACTGCGGCCGATGAATACACTGCGCGTGCCGGTGGTCGAAGCTCCCGAGCTGAAATCGTCCACGGTGATGATTACCATTCCCACCGATGAACCTTCGCCCATTGCCCTGGCTCCGATGGATTCGCGAGCAACGGAACCGCCGGCGTCAAACCCGCGGACGGCCGCGACCGACCCCTCGGCGACGAAGCCAGCCGCCACGCCCGCCGGTCGTCCGCTGAGCAAGCCGACCGCCCCGTCGGGCGCCGGAATGCGCCGCCATAAAGTGATTCAATCCGATACACTCTTCGGCATCGCCAAAAAATATTACGGCACAGCTACGGCCACGAAGGTGCAGGAAATTCTTAAAGCCAATAGCGACATCCTGTCCTCGGCCTCGGCGCTAAAGCCCGGCATGGAACTGCGCATTCCGTAAGAGCGGCAGGGGGCGTTATCTCTCCCGCGCCGGTGCGGCGTCGGATTTTCTGCGCGCTGAGTCGCAGCCGTGCATTGGAAATAATCCGCCCAGCCTTCGCGCGATACGATCCGGGGCGTTCACGCCGGGCCGAAAAAAACTCGAAACTCAAAACCCCGCGCTCGAAGCTGGGTGCCTTCCGCCCCATGCCGCAAACGTCGCACCGCACCGCTGTCTTCACCGAGTCGCTCATTCGTGAAATGTCCCGCGTCGCGACGCGTTACGGGGCGATTAATCTGGCGCAGGGTTTTCCTGATTGGGATCCGCCGGCCGTACTCGTCCAAGCGGCAAAGGATGCGATGGACGCGGGACGTCATCAGTACGCGGTGACTTGGGGTGCGCCCGAACTACGCACGGCGCTCGGTGCGAAACTCACGCGGTTCATGGGCGTCCCCGTCGAAGCCGACCGTGAGCTGGTCGTCACCTGCGGCGCGACCGAGGCGATGATGGTCGCGATGATGACGGTGTGCGATCCCGGGGATAAAGTGGGGCTGTTTTCGCCGTTCTATGAAAATTACAATGCCGACGCGATACTCACGGGCGCGCAGGCGGTGCATGTGCCGCTGCATCCGCCGCACTATCGTTTCGATCCGGCGGAGCTGCGCCGGGCGTTTGCGAGCGGCTTGAAAGCTTTCGTGCTCTGCAATCCCTCGAATCCCTGCGGGCGGGTTTTCACGCGGGAGGAACTCCTGCAAATCGCCGCGCTCGCGGAGGAATTTGATGTGTGGGTGCTCACCGACGAAGTGTATGAGCACATTGTTTTCGATGGGCGGAATCACGTTTATTTTTCGACGCTGCCGGGGATGGCCCGGCGCACCCTGATGTGCTCGTCGCTTTCGAAAACATTTTCGATTACGGGCTGGCGGCTTGGCTACGTGCACGCGGCGCCCGACGTGATCGCGCAAGCGCGGAAGGTTCACGATTTTCTGACGGTTGGCGCGGCGGCGCCATTGCAGCACGCGGTGGTGACGGCGCTTAATTTTCCCGCGAGTTACTACGACGAACTGGCGGGCGAGTACGCGGCGTCTCGGGAGGTTTTGCTGAGCTATTTGGACCGGACCGGGCTTAGCTACACGCGCCCTGAAGGCGCGTATTTCGTGATGTTGGATATTTCATCCCTGGGCTATGCGAACGACGTGGAGTTCGCGCATTGGATGACGCGTGAAATCGGGGTGGCTCCGGTGCCGGGTTCGAGTTTTTTCCCGCACCCGGAGCATCGGTACGTGCGGTTGAACTTCGCAAAAAAACCGGCGACGTTGCACGCGGCGGGTGCACGACTGCTCAAGCTGCGCGATTACGTGCGGTAGCCGGGGCCTGGCGTTCGGCCGGCACCGCCCGGGCGCTTAGAGCGCGGCGAGCGATTCGTCGAGGACAGCGAGCAGAAAATCGGCGTCGGCTTTCGTGATATTCATCGGAGGGGCGAAGCGGATCGTCTGGCCCCAGAGTCCGCCTTTACCGAGCAGCAGACCGAGTTCGCGAGCGTTCTCGACCACTTGGGCGCAGGCTTCCTTGCCGGGCTCCTTGGTCGCGCGATCCTTCACGAACTCGATGCCGAGCATCAGGCCTTTGCCGCGGACGTCGCCGATCACCACATATTTCGCCTTCAGCTTTTCGAGACCCGCGAGGATGTACGCGCCGAGTTCGAGACAGTTGGCCTGGGTTTTTTCCTGGTCGATGACTTCAAGCACGGCGGTGCCGATCGCCGATACGACGGGATTGCCGCCGAACGTGTTGAAATGAGTTTTTTGAGCCATGACGGCGGCGATTTTCGGCGTGGTTACAACGGCCGCGAGCGGAGCGCCGTTGCCGATGCCTTTGGCCATGGTGACGATGTCGGGGATGACGCCCTGCGTCTCGAAACCCCAGTAGTGCGTGCCGGTGCGACCGAAGCCGGTCTGCACTTCGTCCGCGATGCAGATGCCGCCGGCCGCGCGCACATGTTCGTAGGTGTGTTTCAGGTAGCCGTCGGGAAACACCACGAAGCCGCCGACGCCCTGGATCGACTCGGCGATGAAGCCGGCGACTTTGCCGGAGGTGGTGTAGTCGATGACCTGCTTCACATCGGCTGCATATTTTTTTCCGGCGTCGGCCTCGTCGTAGCCGTAGACGCCGCGATAGGGATACGGCGCGATGGCGTGGTGGACGCCGAACGAATGCGGCACGTTGAATTTCCAGCTGCTGTGGGCGGTGACACCCATGCCCGACGCGTTGCCGCCGTGGTAGGCGTTGCGCAGCGCGATCATGTCGTAGTTTCCCGTGTAGAGCCGGGCCATCATCAGGGCGAGGTCGTTGGCTTCGGAGCCGGAGTTGACGAAATAACAGACCTTGAGCTCGCCGGGCATTTTCGACGCGAGCTTCTCGGCGTAGAGCGCGATTTTCGGCTGGAGGTAAATCGTGGTCGAATGCTGGAGGGTGGCGTTCTGGGCGTTGGCCGCGGCGAGGACATGCGGATGGCAGTGGCCCACGCTGATCGTCACGATGCCGCCGAGTCCATCGAGGTAGCGTTTGCCCGTGTCATCCCAGACGTACTGCATTTTTCCCTCCACGATCATGATCGGCTGCTTGTAGTAGAGGAACAGTCCGGGGTTGAGGTACTGCTTGCGCAACGCGAGCACCGCAGCAGCCGACGGACCGGTGTAGGGCTGCGGTTGATGCGCGGTGGGTGGAAGAGGGATGGACTTCATGGGAATTTTATCCTGGCGGGAAATAACGGAGGACGCGGAGGGAAGAGCCTAGTCGAATAAACCAAGGGAATAGTTGCTCTCGGTCAGCACGCTGCCCGGCGGGGGGCGGGCGATTCGGATAAGCTCTAGGTCGGCGGGGCTTCTCCGTTTATTCTTTCGCCTCTTGTAAAAATAGATCGGTCCGGAATTCCGGGTAAATTCGGGCAGGACGAGATCAACGCTAAAGGCTAGGCCGAAGCCCGACTAGCCACCCGTAGTTGGAGAGCGCGGCGCAGCGCGGGAGCCTTGCAGCGAAAAATATAGCCGCGACGGGCGCGCCGAAACCGGCAGGTAGAGACGCCCGCCGTTTCACAAAATGGCCACGGGAAAACTTAACCGCTCAGAGCCGTTTTAGTTCCACCTGCTCGAACTTGGGCGCCAGCAAATGCTGGACAATAAACGCGAGGATGTAGGCGCCGGCGCAGATTGAAAAGAGCAGGGCATAGCCACCCGAAACATTATTTTTGGCCGTGAAGGTATCGAGCAGTCGTCCGGCCATGATGGGGAAAAAAATCCCGAGCGCCGAGCCGGCCATGCCGCCGAGTCCCACGACGGACGCGACCGCGCGTTTCGGGAACATGTCTGAAGCGGTCGTGAAAAGATTGGCCGACCAGGATTGGTGGGCCGCACAGGCGAGACCGATCAAGAGCACGGCGGTCCAGTCGCCCACATCTTTCACCAGCAGGATGGGGAGAACCGCGAGGGCCGAAACCGCCATGGCGGTCTTTCGCGCCCGGGTGACGGACCAGCCGTTCCGCGTGAGCGCGCTTACGACCCAGCCGGTGAAAATACTCAGCACCGTCGCCAATCCATAAATGGTCGCGAGCATGTACATGCTGTCCTTGATATCGAGATGCCGCGTCTTTTTGAAGAAATCCGGCAGCCACGTGAGGAAAAACCACCACACCGGATCGGTCAGCGCCTTGGCGAGCACGAAGGCCCAGGTCTGCCGGTGACTGAGCAGACTCAGCCAAGAAACCTTTTCGCCATCGCGGCTCGTGTCGTCGCGGTCGCTGCGAATGTGGTCCAGCTCAGCGGCGTTCGTGGCCGCAATTTTTTCGGGGACGTTATAAAATGGCAGCCAGAAGCACATCCAGATGAAGCCCGCGATGCCGGCCATGATAAACGTCCAGTGCCAGCCGAGGGCCAGCGCGATTGGCGGCACCATCAAAGGGGCGATGATTGCACCGACATTGGTGCCGGAGTTAAAAATCGCGGTGGCGGTCGCGCGTTCGCGTTTGGGAAACCACAGCGCTACGGCTTTGATGGCCGAGGGAAAATTACCGCCTTCGCCGAGACCCAGCGCCACGCGGGCGAAAAGGAAACCGCCAATGCTGTAGACCAGCGCGTGCCCAATGGCGGCGACGCTCCACGCGGCGATTGAAACCGCGTAGCCGATTTTTGTGCCGTAGCGATCGACGAACCAGCCGAAGATGAGCAGGCCCAAGGCGTACGCGCCCTGAAACGCCCCGTTAACTTCACCGAACTGCTCGTTCGTCCAATGCAACTGCTCGTCGAGAATCGGTTTGATCAGCGCGAGAATCTGGCGGTCGATGTAATTGATCGTCGTCGCAAAAAACAGCAGCGCGCAAACGACCCAGCGGTAACGTGACATTTTTGAGGGGATGGGGGGCTGGTTCATGAAAGTAAGGCTCAAGGTGAACGGGCACGCTAAGGAAAGTCATTCTCAAAAGCGGACAAGTGTCGTTCGTGGCGGGGTGGCGTCGAGCGCGGGGGGACGGTTTCCCGTCGGCGCGCTATTTGCAATCGCGGCGAGGGCGTTCTGGACCGACCGAGGCCAAGACCGATCCCGAAGACTTGGCTTGGTTGGAGGGTAGGAGCGCGGTGGCGGGAGACCGATGTGGGCGGGGCGCCCTCACTTTTCAAACACCCCGGATCCCGCACCGTGGATCTTTACTCGACTGTGATTAACCGGCTGCATTTTCAAACCATGCCTTCGCTTTCCCCCTTTTTCCCCCGGAGTTGGCTCTCCGCTTGGGCCTGCTGGGTAATTTCACTATTCGCGGTTGCGACACCCGCAGCTTTCGGGGCATCCACGGCCGCGACTCTTTTTCCGGCCAATGGGGCGCGCGAGGTTTGCCCTGATACTCCGCTGCGGCTGACGTTTCCCGGCGCGACGTCGCTGGGCACAGGCCTCGTGCGCATTCGTGAAACGGAAAGCGGGCGCGTCGTGGCCACGGTCGATCTGGCCGCACCGGTGGCAACCAAAACGATCGGCGGACTCGACGGCTATAAATATTATCAGGCAATCGTCGCGGGTCGCGAAGCGACGCTGTTTCTGCCTTCGGCCGCGCTTGGCTACGGCCGGAATTACGAAGTGACGATCGATGCTGGCGCCTTCCGCAACGGCGACGAGGCTTTCGCGGGATTGACCGCTGCGGGCGCCTGGCATTTTTCGACCAAAGCCGCGCCGCCGAAACCGGATGCCACGCGATTGGTCGTTGCCGCCGACGGCTCGGGCGATTTTTGCACGTTGCAGGGTGCGCTCGATTTCATCCCGGACGGCAACACGCGACCGACGACGGTGTTTCTCCGCAAGGGCACTTACCCGGAGATTATTTTTTTCACGAACAAGCACAGCGTCACGGTGCTCGGCGAAGATCGCCGGGAGACGGTCATCGCGTACGCCAACAACGCCACGTTCAATCCCTCCGGTGGCAATCCGTTCGCGGGCCGAGCAAATCCGAGTGGCGAAGATCCGAAACAGGGCGGCAGCGTTTATCGTCGCGGGCTGTTTCTCGCGCACCGCGTCCACGATTTCACGCTCGCGAATCTCACGGTGCGCAACACCACGCCGCAAGGCGGCTCGCAGGCCGAGGCGCTGATCCTCAACGGCACGGCCGACGCGCGCGCGATCATTCGCGACGTCGATTTCTATAGTTTCCAAGACACCGTTCAATTCAACGGCCAGACCTACGTGAGCGGCTGTCGGATCGAGGGCGATGTCGATTTCATGTGGGGCACGGGTCCATCTTTTTTTGAAAACTGCACGGTGCGGTCGGTGCGCTCCGCGGCCTATTACACGCAAGTGCGCAATCCTGCGACGAATCACGGCTTCGTTTATTATCGCTGCGTGTTTGATGGCGCCGACGGCGTCGCGGATAATTTCCTGTCGCGGATCGAGCCCCATCGCTTCCCGCACAGTGAAGTCGTGCTGGTCGATTGCGTGGTGGGCCCGAGCGTGGGGGCGGTCGGCTGGCAATTGCAGGCCGCGCCGAAAGGAACTCCGGCTGGCTCGACCGAGAACCTGCATTTTTGGGAATTCAACAGCCACACCGCCGACAGCCGCCCGATTGAAGCGAGTCAGCGCCTGCCGGTTTCACGGCAACTCAAACGCCCCGACGACGCCGTGCTTATTTCAGATTACGCGAATCCGACTTATGTGTTGGGCCGCAACTGGAATCCCAAGCCGGCGCTTTGAGGAATGAACGGCGAAAATGGTGCCCGGGAGCGGACTCGAACCGCTACACCGTTAGGCACAGGCTTCTGAGACCTGCGTGTCTACCAATTCCACCACCCGGGCACGAGCGGAGGGGAAACCTCACCCGTGACCCTCAACCTGAGCAAGAAAATTGATTTTCGCCTCGCGCCTTCTCTCTGGGATTGGGCTAAAACCGGGGAAGCTTTTTTGAAGAGAGCACCCAGACGATCTCACAAGGTGGCTCAATTCGGCGAGGTCGCGTCAGAGTGGTCAGGTCGAGGTCCGGCTTGCCGGGAGGGAAATCAAGTTCCTCGCGGTCGGCAGCAGCGAGGTGGCGCGCGGTGGGAGCGGCCGTCTACTTTGCGGTGGGCGGGGTCGGCTCGCGGGAGCTCGCCGCGAGTTGGGCCGGGGGGGCTTCAGCCGCACTCGGTTTGCCGTCGGCGGGGGCTGGAGCGGGAGCGGGGGCGGGCGTGGGCGTGGGGCTGTTGGTTTTGGCTGCGAAGCGACTGCGGGCGAGCTCCATGGCTTTGGCACGTTGCTCAGAGGTCATGTCGCGTTCGATCATGACCATGTTGCGTTGGGCGGTGGGGTTGCCTTTGACGCTAGCGAGGTTGAAGCAGATATGGGCTTCGACCAAATCTTTGGGGATACCGTCGCCGGTGGCGTATTTGGCGCCGAGGTTGGTTTGAGCGGGGGCATGGCCGCGGTCGGCGGCCATCCGAATCCAGCGGACGGCTTCGGCGCTGTCTTTGGGCACGCCGGCGCCGGCATCGTAGAGGAGGCCTAGATTGTATTGGGCGAGTTCGTTGCCTTGAAGAGCGGATTTACGGTACCACTTAGCGGCCTCGAAGTAGTCTTGGCCGACGCCGTTGCCGGTTTGGTAAAGGATGCCGAGGTTGACTTGGCCGATGGCGTTGCCGAGTTCGGCGGATTTACGAAACCAGATGAGGGCTTCGGCGGGATTTTTGGGGACACCGCCGCCGGTAGCGTACATGAAGCCGAGGTTGCATTGGGC
>CAIXKG010000085.1 GCA_903919985.1 uncultured Opitutia bacterium
ATCTTCGCGCCGATGAAGCGCTGGATGTCGCGGATGTCGTTCGCGTTTTCCGGAGTCACGAGCGTAAACGCGTCGCCGACGGCCTGCGCCCGGCCGGTGCGGCCGATGCGGTGAACGTAATCCTCGGGCTTTTCCGGGACATCGTAATTGATGACGTGGGAGACGCCGGCGACGTCGATGCCGCGGGCGGCGATGTCGGTCGCGACCATCACTTCATATTTGCCACTCTTGAATCCGGCGAGCGCCTCGATGCGCTGATTCTGCGAACGGTTCGCGTGGAGGACGGCGACGGAGTGGTTGGCGGATTTGAGCCGGCGCGCGATTTTGTCGGCACCGTGCTTCGTGCGGGAGAATACCAACACGCTGTCGAAATCGGTCTTCGCGAGGAGCGCTTCGAGCAGTTCGAACTTCTGATCGGCGGCTACGGGATAGAGCGCGTGGTTGACGGACGCGGTGACGGAGCGGGCAACGCCACACTCGACGCGCGCCGGATTACGGAGTGCAAACGAGGCGACCGCCGCGATCTCCGGAGGAACCGTGGCGGAGAAAAACAGTGTCTGGCGCTCCTTCGGGCAGCGCGCGATGATGTCTTTGACGACCGGGAGAAACCCCATGTCGAGCATCCGGTCCACCTCATCAAGGATGAGAATGGTGATGTCACGGAGGCTGATTTCGCCGGTTTTGAGGTAGTCCACGAGGCGGCCGGGCGTGGCGACGATGATGTCGACGCCGCGCTTCAGGTCGGAACGTTGGGCCCCATAACCGACGCCACCGAAGACGGCGACCGTGCGGATATCGGTGAAGCGGGCGAAATCGCGAAACGCGGTTTCGACCTGCGCGGCGAGCTCGCGCGTGGGCTCGAGGACGAGCACGCGGGCGCGCCCGTGCTGGCCGAGGCGGGTGAGGACGGGCAGCGCGAACGCCGCCGTCTTACCGGTACCGGTCTGGGCGGAAGCAATGAGATCGCCGCCACCGAGGACGACGGGGATCGCGCGCAACTGAATGGGCGTGGGATCAGTGTAACCGGCGGCTTGGACGCCGCGGAGGACATTTTCGGACAGATTGAGAGCTTTAAAGGCCATGACTTATTTCGTGGTGCCATTCTGGGCGCAGCGAAGAATCCAAAAGGACATTCGTTGCTGAGTGCGGACGCTAAGGTGCCGCGGGATTCTTCGCTGCGCTCAGAATGACAAACCGAAGAGAGCGCGGCGTGGAAAAAGAAAAAGGGACGGGCCCCAAAGGAGCTCCGTCCCTCGAAAATTCAGTTCGTGAGAACGAATCGATTAGTAACGGCGCTCGCCGCGATCGCGATCGCCACCGCGACCACCGCCGCCGCCGCCGCCGAAGCCGCGACCACCGCCGCCGCCGCCGCCGAAGCCGCGACCGCCGCCGCCGCCACCGAAGCCGCCGCCGCCGGAACGCTCTTCCTTCGGACGGGCTTCATTGACGGTGAGTTGGCGACCACCGAGATCGGTGCCGTTAAGCTTTTCAGCCGCGGACTTGGCTTCGTCGCCAGTGCCCATGGTGACGAACGCGAAGCCACGGGGGCGACCGGTCATCTTGTCCATCGCGACGTAAACGTCGGTGACGGCGCCGAATTGACCGAAGGCCGAACGGAGTTCGTCTTCAGTGGTCTTAAAGGACAGATTGCCGACGTATAGTTTGGAGTTGCTCATGTGATGTCTCGTAGATCCTTCGTCCTGCTACCAGTCCGTTCCCAACTTGGGTTTCGAAATCATCACTTAAGCCAAACGCTCAGCCAACGACTCACCAGATACTGTCGCCTAACGCTATCTCTAACGATCGAGGCGCTAAGACACACGGTGCGCCGGCCATAGCAAGCGAATTCTTAGATGCGGGAATTTGCGGTGCCGGACGACAACCCCGCCGACACCGAGGCTCAGATGGAATACTTCGCCCGCACATCTTCCGGAATCGGCGTCGCCCGGCCGGTCGCCAAGGTCACGAGCACATAGTCACAAAAGCCGTCGCACACGCGCTTGCCCGTCGGATTCTTCTCAATCTCAAAGGCCACGCGGCAACCGGTTTCGGAAAAATGCTCGATCCAGCAACGCACCGTCATCCGGTCACCCCAGCCCAGCGGGCGTTTGTAATGGATGTTGGCCGTCGTCATCCACCAGCCCAACCCACGGGACGCGAACGCCTGCATCGACATGCCGTAATTTTTTTCCATCTGCTCGAATCGCGCCGCCAACACGTAATCGAGATAACGCGTCGAATGCACGTGCTGGTAAAGGTCGATGTCATCGGGGCGGACCGACAACTCGGTTTCGAATTTGGAAAAAACGTTCATGCAACATTCCGTTCGCAGCGGCGGCAGCCTAGCCAAAGAAGCCGTCGATTTCCCGCCGATCCCGCTTCGTCGGCCGCCCGCTGCCCGGTTCGCGCGCCGAGGCCTGCTGCACGCTGCGCTCGCGAAGCTTCTCGAACTCTTCCGGCGGGGTCAGATCGACGCAGAAATCTGGTAACAGCTTGGCACCCACCCGCGAGCGGGGCACGCCCACCACGCGCAACGTCCGCGTAAACAAGCCCAGCTTTACCGTCACGACTTCACCCGCCTGCACTTCGCGCGCCGGCTTGGCCACGCGTTCGTTGATCTCCACGCTGCCGGCCCGGCAG
>CAIXKG010000086.1 GCA_903919985.1 uncultured Opitutia bacterium
CGCTACGTCGTAGTCCTTCGGCGGAACCGCGAGCGATTTGGCCGTCGCCAGCCACTGAGTGAAATCCGCATCGACCTCCAGGGCGCGCGCTTTCTGCTCGGCACGCAGCGATTCGATCCCGCTTTGATTCAGAGTCCACCGCGCGCGGTCGGCGAGGGCCGGCACGAAGAGGTTCGGCTTCGTGTCGGCGACGTTGCCATCCATCGCGGGCATCGTGTTGTTGCGGAAAAATGCCGTGAGCGCATAAAAATCTTTGGTACTCACCGGATCAAATTTGTGATCGTGACACGCGGCACAGCCCGTCGTGAGACCGAGCCAGACAGTGGACATCGTCTCGACGCGGTCTTTTGCGTAGATCGCCTCGTATTCGGCGGCGATCGCGCCGCCCTCACTCGTCGTCGGCAGGCAACGGTTGAAACCGGACGCCACTTTCTGCTCCAGTGTCGCATTCGGCAAAAGATCGCCGGCCATCTGTTCAATGGTGAATTGATCGAAGGGCAGATTCTGCCGAAACGCCCCGACGACCCAATCGCGAAACGGCCAAATCGAACGGTAGTTGTCGATGTGGATACCGTGCGTGTCAGCGTAGCGGATCGCGTCGAGCCATTGCCGCCCGAATTGCTCGGCGGACGCGTCCGTGGCGAGGAGCCGATCGACGGCGCGGTCGTAAGCCGCGGGCGAAGGATCGCGCATGAACGCCGCGAGCTCTTCCGGCGTCGGCGGCAAGCCCGTGAGATCAAACGTCACGC
Source organism: uncultured Opitutia bacterium (assembly GCA_903919985.1). Lineage (GTDB taxonomy): Bacteria > Verrucomicrobiota > Verrucomicrobiia > Opitutales > Opitutaceae > Tous-C4FEB. The sequence goes on from CAIXKG010000086.1 coordinate 750, forward strand.
GCCGCAGCAAACGCGCCGGCTCCTCGGGGCGACTCGGCTTGAGGCCGGACGACGTGAGGGTCTGCGCGATGAAGGCGTCGATGGGATTGCGCACCCACGTCTTCGCGGTGCCGGCCACCGGAACAGCCGGCCGCACGGGCGCGAGCAAAGACCAATGCTCTTGATAGGTTGCCCCCTCCGCGATCCACCGCTTGAGCACGGCCTTTTCCTCGGGCTTGAGCGTTTTGTGCGAGTCCGGGGGCGGCATGATCTCCTCCGTATCGGTGGAAAAAATGCGTTCCACGAGCGGACTCGCGTCCGGTTTTCCCGGCACAATCGCCGCGGCGTGTTCACCGCGCACGGCCGTTGCAAATTCTGCGCGATCCAGACGCAGCTTGGCCTTGCGTCCCGCCGAATCGGGTCCGTGACACGCGAAACAATTCTCCGCGAGGATGGGCTGAATCTGTGCGTTATACTGGATCAGCGCGGGCGCTGCTGCTGCTGCCGCGTGGACCGGTGACGCCGCGAGCGCGGCCAGCAGGGCAACACTCAGGGCCGCGGTCGACCACGGTGAAAAAATTTTCGTTGGGTAACAAGCCATGGGGAATGAGCAAAACACTAGAAGAGGTTTTCGCGCCATGTCTACCTCCGCGTCAACATCGTCGCCGGACTGCTGGAATCAGCGGCCGGCGCAGAATGGAGTTTGAAAGCCCACTCCAACGCAGAAACATTTCATCATGCACCCCACCCTCCTCTTGGGCCACCCGCTCACTCGCACCGGATTGTTCTGTGCCGCCGTTCTGCTGATTTCGCTGTGTTCAACGGTCCCCGCCGCTACCCCACCCGCAGCGACCCGCCCCAACGTGATTCTCTTCATCGCCGACGACGTGAGCTGGGACGACCTCGGTTGCACAGGCAATCCCACCGCGCGGACGCCCCACCTCGATCGCCTCGCGGCCAACGGGCGTCGCTTCGATGCCGCGTATTTGACCGCGAGCAGTTGCAGCCCGAGCCGCAGCAGCGTCGTGACCGGCCGCTATCCGCACAATAACGGTCGCGCCTCCGAGCTCCACCAACCCATCGCCGCGCACTTGCCGTGGTTTCCGCGCCTGCTCCGCGAGGCCGGTTATTACACCGCGCTCAGCGGCAAACATCACATGACTTTCGAGGCGCCCGGCGCCGGCGAAGCGCCGCAGCCCACGCCGTTTGACCATGTCGATACCGGCAAGATTCCCGGCAACAGCGGCGGTCACGGAAACTGGCTGAAAGTCGTGCAGGAGCGCCCGAAGGATAAACCGTTTTTCTTTTGGTTCGCCTCGAACGACGCCCATCGCGACTGGGACGGCGACGTCGAGTGGCGCCCCGAATCCTACGGTGCGAAACACACCGCCGCCGCCGTGCGCGTGCCACCGTTTTTGCGCAACGACGCGGCGACGCGGAACGACCTTGCCTCCTACCAAAACGAGGTCACGCGCTTCGACCACTACATCGGTGAGGTCGTCGGCGCTCTGGAAAAAGAGGGCACGCTCGCGAACACGCTGATTCTCGTAATGGCCGACAATGGTCGGCCATTCCCGCGCGCCAAGACCCGGCTCCACGACTCCGGCATGAAAACCTATCTGATCGCGCATTGGCCTGCCGGCTTGGCGCAGCCCGGCCGACCCTCGCCAAGTCTCGTCAGCGCCATCGACATCGCCCCGACCGTGCTCGCCGTTGCTGGCCTCCCGGCCGCACCGACGATGCAGGGAGTCAGTTTCCTCCCTGTCTTGAAAAATCCCGCCGCCACGGTGCGCCAGCACGCGTTTTCCGAACACAACTGGCACGACTACGAAGCCCACGGTCGCGCGGTGCGCTCCGAGGGCTTTCTCTACATTCTCAATCATCGGCCAGCTCTGGCCTGGCAGGGTCCCGCTGACTCGGTAAGATCACCGTCGCACCAGACGCTTCGCGCCGCCCGTGACGCCAGCGCGCTCACGCCCGCACAAGCCGACGTATTTCTCGCGCCGCGTCCCGCGGAAGAACTCTACGAAACCGCGTCCGATCCACATCAACTCAAGAACCTCGCTGCAGACCCCTCGCACCGCGCCGTGAAAACCCGCCTCGCCACACTGCTCGCCGATTGGAGCGACGCGACCGGCGATACGGTGCCAGCCAAACTCACCGGTGACGGCTTCGACCGCGAAACCGGCGCCGCGATCAAAGCCGCAGGCGCGACCAAGGCCGCGAAAGCGGGCAAAGCCGCACCCCGCGGTACTCCCGCGGGCTCCGAGCGCAACGCCACGCGCCTCAACGCCCCCGGCCCCCGCTGAGAGCCCGCAGTGCAAAAGACTCATATCAATCGCCCAACAGCTTCAGACTGTGATTTACCCCGTAGCCGCGAGCGCCAGCGAGTGGTCATCTCAATCGCCCAACAGTTTCAGACTTTGCTTTGCCCCGTAGCCGCGAGCGCCAGCGAGTGGTCATAGCAATCGCCCAACAGTTTCAGATTGTGATTTACCCCGTAGCCGCGAGCGCCAGCGAGTGGTCATAGCAATCGCCCAACAGCTTCAGACTGTGATTTACCCCGTAGCCGCGAGCGCCAGCGAGTGGGCATAGCAATCACCCAACAGCTTCAGACTTTGATTTGCCGGGTAGCCGCGAGCGCCAGCGAGTGGGCATAGCAATCGCCCAACAGTTTCAGATTGTGATTTACCCCGTAGCC
>CAIXKG010000087.1 GCA_903919985.1 uncultured Opitutia bacterium
CTCGGCGACGTGTGTGCGCCCGAGACGCTCGTGGAATTCGAGCAACTGGGAAAACCGCTGCGCGTGGTGCAGGGGAACAACGATTTTTATCCGGCATGGCCGATCGCGCTCGAACTTGAGCGAGAAGGCATAAAATTTTATCTGACCCATATTCCACCGAGGCGCGCGCCGCTGGGGTTTAACGTGGTACTGCACGGACATACTCATGTGCCGCGCGATGAGCTGGGCGCGACGGCGCGGTGGCTAAACCCCGGTTGCATCACGAGACCGAACCGCGGCGCGCCGGCGAGTTTTGCTTGGTTGACGATGGAGAAAGGGAAAAAACTCCGATGGGATCTGATACGGCTTTGAAAACGCGGCCGCGTCGGCCGTTTTCGTTTGTCGCGGCTCGACGAAGAGACGGTGCGACTCAACATCTCCGACCATGATTGGCGCGACGCTCGCCGCTCAATTCCAACCGGCCGATTAGGAGGCGTTGGTTTCGTGGCTCCTCGAGTGCGTCAACGGCCGGCATCGCGCGGAGGTGCAGGGAAGGGGTGGTGCGGCCATCGCACCGGAGGCGGGGACTCGCGACGCGATTGATGACGGAAATCGAGACCGGTGCCCGTGAGCATCGCGTGTGGTTGTGGTATCTCGACAAGGGCGATGGCGAGGCGAGTAACCGGGCCTTTTATGAAACGCCGGGTTTGTTTATGTCGGCGGGGTTCCTGGCTTTGCGCTCGATCCGCACGGACGGCCGGCGCCGAACGCTATTTTCTACAAGACGCTGGCGCCGTAACGGCGAATGGTTTTAGTTCGCGGGAACGTGAGCCAAGAGCAGCAACAGGATTTGTTTGCAGTGTTCGCCCCGGCGCCGGGCGTGCATCACGCGCCGCCGGCGGACGTTCATCAGTTAAAGGAAAAATTAGTGTTTGAGCGGAGCCATCGTGCGCGGAACTACCGGCTGACGTTGCGGCGCGATGGCACGGCGGTGGCAACGATTCCAGCGCGCGGCTCGCAGCGTGAAGCGGAGCGTTTTGTGGCGGAGCAGATCGAATGGTTGGATCGCGCGCGCGCGCGACAACGGCGCCGGCCGCGTGCCGCCGAAGTGTGGACGCTCGGCACGCGCGTGTTGTGGCGCGGCGAGTTGGCCGCGATTCGGGCGGCCGCGGTCGGCGATTCCACGGCCCGCGCCGGGAACAGCCGTCCGCAGGTGTGCGTGTCGGCAGATGTATTTCGAGTGCCGGCGTTCGAGGGCGATTTGCGTCCGACCCTCGAGGCGCAGTTTGCGCGGCGCGCGAAAATCGAATTGCCCGCGCGCACGTGGGAACTCGCGGCGGTGACAGGAGTGGATGTAAAAAACGTGACCGTGCGCAACCAACGTTCGCGCTGGGGCTCTTGTTCAGCGACGGGAACGATTTCGTTGAACTGGCGATTGGTGCAAACGCCGGAGTTTGTGCGCGACTACATTATTTATCACGAGCTGATGCACCTGCGGGAGATGAATCACTCGGAGCGTTTTTGGGCCCGCGTCGAGGAGGTCTGTCCGGGCTGGCGTGAGGCCGAGGCTTGGCTGAAGCGCAACGGCTCGCTGGTCGGGCTGTGACGCCAGTGTGACGTCAGTTGTTTGCGGGGAGGGAAACGCGCGGGAAAGCAGTCGGCCGCGGGTCGGGTATGCTCTCTGGAAAATCCGGCGGCAGGGCTGCTGGTGTTCGTGGCGGGGGAGTTCCCGGACCAAAAGAATGGGGCGGAGTTTGAAGCAGGCGGAGCGCGGCACGCGGCTGGCCGCGGGTCTGAGCATAGCGCAGGGCGCGGTCGACGCCGATGCGCCTTTCCTGCTCTCCTAGACTGCCGCGCGCCTAGGCGTTCCCCCGCGAACTCAGCGGAAGTCGATGAGTTCGACTTCGAAAATGAGCGTGGCCTTCGGTGGAATCTTCGGCGGTTGGCCCTTCAAGCCGTAGCCCAGCCAATACGGAATGATCAGGGTGCGCTTCTCGCCTTTCTTCATGGTGAGAAAAGCCTCGTCCCACCCGGCAATCACCACCCCCATGCCGACGCGAAACGTCAGGGGCACGCCCCGCTGGTACGAGCTGTCGAAGGGGGTGCCGTCGATCAGACGTCCGGCGTAATGCGCGATCACTTCTCCGCCGATCCGGGGATAACCGTCGCCGGTGCCGGGCGTGTGCTCGACCCATTGCAAGCCGGAGGGAAATTTTTTGGCGGTGCCGTAAGTTTTGGCGATCAGCATCGCGTCGTCCGTGCTGAATTGCGGTGTGGTTTCCGCGAGCGCGGCGCGCATCGCGGAGTTGATGGGGCGGCCGGGATTTTTGCGGGCGAGCATGCCCGAGCGCACGACGATCGCGATGGTCCCGAGAAGAACCCCCAGGAAGATGAGATAGAAAATACTGCGCGGAGGAGAGTAGGCCATGACTGGGCTGACGAGATACGAACCGCCGGGAAAGGCAATCGCCCGGCACCGTCAAGGTTGGGCCGTTGATTTAGGATTGAGCCTCGCCGAAGTATTCTTCGCCTGAAGCTCCACGCGCTCACGCGCGCTGCCTACGCCGGATAATACCCTTGGTGTAGGCGGATCGGCGCTCCCGCTCAGGGCACGTGCGTATGGGTGCGCACACCGCCGATGTCGCCGATCGTGATTTTCGCGGCGGTCCGTTCTTCCTTGAGCGAGAGCTCGGAACGGCGATGCAGGTCTTCGTAGAGCGCCTCAAGCGAGGGATAAGAGGCGGGCTAGCTTGGCTTCGCCCGCGGCTTTTACCGCGCTTTACGTCGCCGCGTAAAATGGTCCGGACCGGGTGAAAGCCAGTGCGAACAGGCGCGCGCAACCGAAGTCAGGATAACTCATTTTGATTCCAATTTAAAAATCAGCGCATCGAGCAGGGCATCGGTTTGGAGTTTTACCTGTTGGCTCGGAGGAACTGGCTGGCCCGCTGGCGCCGTTGCTTGCTGGCGCGCGAAAGCCGCATCACCGGCCGCTTGGGCGGCGGCGAGGAAGGCATCCTTGGCGGCGTGAAACGCGCCGTCGTCGACGAGGTCGGCCGGTGCGGTCGGTCGTCCGAGAAATGCAGGGGTCGTCGCATCGCCGATCCACACGCGCCAGTCTTTTTCGTCGGCGAAATACGCGACGACCGCGCCGCGCTGGAGCGTGCCGAGCTTTTGGGCGAGCGCGCGCATGAACTGCCCGGCCTTGGCGTCGTCCGCCGGCGGCGGCGATTTCGCGAACAGGCGTACGCGGATTTTTACGCCGGTGGCGCGTTCAAGGTTGGCGAGCTTGTAGCCGAAGGTTTTCGCGCGCGGCGGATCGGTGGGCAGGAGATGATCGGTATCGTCGAAGTACAACGCGCCGCTGGCGTCCATGGGCGCCGGCACCGCCGCCGGATCGCTGGCCGGCGAAAGTTTGGTGCTCACCACGAGCGCAGGAAAATGAGCTTCGTCGGCCTGAAATTTTTGCGCGGCGGTTCCGATCCGTACGATGTGTACGCTCATCGTGTCGTCCTGCTTGATCGATGGCAGAATCTCCAGCCCGCGCACCACGCGCCCGAAAACGGAGTGGAGATAGTTGAGCCGGTTGGTATCGCGTAGCGTGATAAAAAATTGCGAGCCGTTGGTGGCGGGGCCGCTGTTCGCCATCGAAAGCACACCGGCGGACGAGTGCCGAAGTCCCGGTACAAATTCGTCGGCAAACGTATAGCCCGGTCCACCTTCGCCCGTACCGAGCGGATCGCCGCCCTGCACGACAAAATCGGCGACGACGCGGTGGAATTTCAGTCCGTTGAAAAACGGTTTGCCGGGCGCGGGCCCAAGCGTGCCCTCGGCCAGGCCGACAAAGCTCGCGGTGGTGAGCGGCGCTTGGGTGAAAAACAATTCCGCGGTGAGCGTCCCCCGCGGCGTGGTGATTTCGGCGTAGAGTCCGTTGGGCAGGGCCGGGGCGGTGGCATCGGCGCCGCGCAAAGCGGCGAGCGGCGCGCCGAAAATCGCGAGGATCAGCGAGGCGCAAAGGCGGACCTTCATTTGGGATCGGTTTGGTCGATGACAGCGGAGACCACTTCGCCCGTGACGGCATAAAGGTGGCCCTGACGCGTGCGGCCGGCGTTGTCGGGTGGCGGATTGGGACCGGCGGACGCGGGCAGTTTCAAATCCGCGGGACCGCCGATCACGATCCACTGGTCTTCGTTCGCAAAATAGCAGACGAGGATGGCGCCGGGCGCGAGGTGAAGCTGAGTGGCGAGGGCGGCCGCGGCTTGCGCGACGGTGGTCGCGGGAACTTCGACGGAGGCCGCGTCGAGGAGTCGCACATAAATTTTTCGACCGGTGAAACGCTCCAGATTGCCGAGCCGGTTCTCCAAGTATTTCGCCTGCCATGGAGGCGGCGCATCGGCGCCGACGCCCGATAAATCCTCGAGGTGCGGTGGAGCTTTGCGCGGGGCGGCGGCGAGTCGTGCGTTGAATGCGGCCTCGTCGGTGCGAAAGGCGAGCGCGTCGGCACCGCGCCGAACAATCTTCACGGTCATCGGATCTCCCCGTACGATTTGGGCCGGCACCTCGGGGTGGCGGATCACACGGCCGAAGATGGCGTGGTTGAAATCGAGATAACGCGACGCGCCGAGCGTGATGAAAAATTGCGAGCCGTTCGAGTCAGGCCCGCCGTTGGCCATCGAGAGTACACCCGGCCCGTCGTGACGCAGGCCGGCGGCGAATTCGTCCGGAAACTTGTAGCCGGGATCGCCGCGCCCGGTGCCGGTGGGATCTCCGCCTTGAATGGCGAAGTCCGGCACAACCCGGTGGAAAATCAGGCCGTCGTAAAACGGTTTGCGCGGGGTGGGACCGAGCGCGCCTTCGGCGAGGCCGACGAAGCTGGCCACCGTCAGCGGCATTTTTTCGAAAAACAATTCCACCGTGATCACCCCGCGCGGCGTGCCGATCTCGGCGTAGAGCCCGTCGGGCAACGGCTGGGCCGGATCGTGTTTCGCGATTTCCGCGGCTTGCGCGAGCGCCGCGGCGCGCACGGCTTCGGCCGCCTTGGCGGCAGCGAGAGCGACGGGATCAGGCGCGGCCGGTGGCGCTGGTAATCGCGGCGGCGTGGTCGCGCAGCCGGCGCCGAGTGCGATGGCTAACGTCAAGGCGAAGACGCCACGGCGGATGGAGGCCGTTTTCATTGGCGGGCGGCGTGAGGGTACCCCGCCTCCAGAAGTCTCCGCCAAGGCTAGTTTCGGGTGGGTTCTCATCTGGGGGTCTCGGATCTGAGCTGAACGAACTTCCCGGGGTTCACGGACCGGTCGGAGACCGGTCCGTACTTACCTCACGGCAGAAACGAACAAATATATTCGCAGAGGCCGGCGCTGACCGAAATCGAGAAGCCGCTTTTGGCCGGGACATCGAAGAAAGTGCCCGCGGGATAATCCTGCGTGGTGGTCTGGCCGTCGAGCGTGACGCGGCACGCGCCGGCAACGATTTCCATGCGCTCGGCGGCGTCAGTCCCGAAATGATAAGAGCCCGGACGGATGAGCCCGAGGGTCTTTTTCACGTCGCCCGCGAACCGGACGGTGTGACTGACGACGTTGCCGTCGAAATAAACGTTGGCCTTGGTCAACACGGTGACACCGGCGAATTGGGTGGGAAGCGCGGACATGGTTTGGCGACGTTGAGTTTCGGTCGGGACCGAGGCAAGCGCGCGCTCATTCGGAGCGTGAGGTTCGCGCGGAGTCCGCGGAAGAATGAATTAGTTGGGGCCCGGCGATCGTGATTATCGGATCGGAGCGCCGCGGTGCCCGACCGTTTGGTCCCCGGGACGCAGAGATGAATGTCACCTATTAAGTGACATTAGAGCGGGGCGCGGGGCGGGGGTGGTGCTGGGTTTTTTAACCCGGGCGCGTGCGATGGAACGTGCCAAGCGGCGCTAACCAGTCGCCACGTTAACGTAGGTTCGGGCGCGTCAGTCGCGCGAAACGCCCCGTGAGAAAAATCGATGCGCACGCGAGTCCGGCCGCGAGGGCAGCCCAAATGCCGACGGCACCCATCGGTCCGCGCACTCCCAGCAGATATCCGCCCGGAATCGCGATCACCCAATACGCCACGAACGTGATGGCCGTGGGCCATTTCACGTCGTGCAACCCGCGGAGCGCGGCTGATCCGATGACTTGTGCGCCGTCAAAAAATTGAAACATCGCCACGACGATGAGCAACTGGGTCGCGAGGGCCACGACCGGCGCGTCGTGCACAAACCAGCTGGCCATGGTTTCGCCCATCAGGAAATAAAGGCCGACAAACAGGGACGCGAGTAGCGCGCCTAAGCCCAGCGCGCTGAAGCCGATCGGTCGTAGTCGTGCGGTCTCTCCCGCGCCGACGGCGTTGCTCACGCGCATGCCCGTGGCCATTGAAAGGCCGAGGAAAAACATGAACGTCGTTGATGCGCACGTGATGGCGATCTGATGCGCCGCCAGCGCACCCGCGCCGAGCCAGCCCATCATCACGGCCGATGCCGTAAAAGCCCCGCTTTCGAATAAAAGCATGCCTGAGGCGGGCAATCCCAGCTTCAGCATTTCCCGCAAACGTGCCGGTGACAACGGAGCCCACCAACGCAATGGCAGGGCCGCGTGCAAAGCGCGATCGCGCTGGAGCCACAGGAAAATCACGACGACGCCGAGCGTGCGTGAAATGAGGGTCGATACTCCGGCGCCCGTGAGACCAAGCGCAGGCGCACCTAGGTGGCCATAGATGAGCACCCAATTTAGAAATGCGTTCAGACCCACGCCGCCGAGCATGATGAACATCGGCGTCCAGGGCCGGCCCATCGCTTCCGAAAACTGTCGGAGTGCGAGATAAACCAGCACGGGCGTGATCGACACGCCGATGAGCAGAAAAAACGGATTCACCAACGCGAAAACTTCTGCTGGTTGATCGAATCGTTGAAGCTGAGTGCCCAGCAGTACGATCACCAGCGTTTCGAGCACGCCGAAACCGAAGGCCAGCGCTAGGCCGTGGCGCAGGTATTCCCCGCACTCCGACGGCCGGTCTGCACCCCGCGCGCGTGCCACGAACACCGCGACCGGAAGCATCAAGCCGATGCCGACCACGTAAAACACGCCAAAGACGTTTCCCCCAAACGCCGAAGCTGCCAGCGGGACCGTGCCCGTCCGCCCAATCATCACACTGTCGGTGATACCCATCAGCATCTGGCTCACCTGGCCGACGATGATCGGCACGGCGAGCGCGAGCGTGGGGCGGATTTCGGCCAGGGCGCGTCTCATAAAAAAGAAAAGGCGCAAAGGCTGCCGCCTTGAAACACGAAACACACGCCAACAATCCCCGCGCGTGACCCCGCTGCGCCGTTTTTTCTGTTTAATCGGAACCCTCGCGCGGCCCCCGATCAGGACCGATGCAGAGTGCCGATCGATGGAGGCGAGGGGCGATTCAACAACGCAAGACCATCTGTTTCTCCAGCGACAAACCCGGGTTGAAAGATTCGCCCGAGAGAAAAATAGGGGGAGGGGGAATTCTCCCGCCGGTCGGGTCAGGCGTTAACGAGCCTGCCGCACGCGCACCGTATATTTTTTTGCCAGCGGGTTGGCGGCGGTGAAACGCACGGCTTCCGTCGCATCCCCGGCGAGCGTGAGCGTTTGCCACGCCGTTTCGTCGTTGGTGGGTATCCCCTGCTCATCTTTGAAAACACAATTGATCTGAATCGAAATTTTGGCGGTCCCGCGGTTTTTCACGTTCGCCACCAACTCGAGACGTCCATCCGCGCGATTGAACGGATGCAGCCCGGTGCACGTGATCCCGTTTTGCGTGGCCTTGTCGAGCAGATCGAAATTTTCGGTGTTTTCGACTGAGTAACGCGTGCTGTCCGGAGGAGTGAATGCCGTGGGCTCCGAAGCGCAGCCGGAAAAAAATAGGCAGACGCAGGTAGCAGCTAGAACGGCGAAAGGAGCTTTCATTACTTTTCGGCGGTGGAGTGAAGGTGAAAGGGAAGCGATTCGCAATGGGCGGGGCGGATCACCTCGAAATCACGCATTAACCCCGCGGGGAGCGAGCGGGAAAATCTCGCCCATGGCGGGCGGAAGCGGCCGTCGTCCCGGCCGCGTGGTCCTCACTTGGTCAGCACCAGGTCGCCGGCGTTGGCCTCCACGGGGGCGTTGTTTCGCACGCGATGCGTGAGGCGATCGAGATACAGGTAGATGGTCGGCGTGATGTAGAGCGTCAGTAACTGCGAAACAATCAGGCCGCCCACGACGGCGAGACCGAGGGAACGACGCGAATCCGCTCCGGCACCGAGCCCGAGGGCGATGGGAATCGCCCCGGCCAGCGCGGCGAACGTGGTCATCATAATCGGCCGGAAGCGGACGAGGCACGCTTCGACGATCGCTTTTTCCGCGTCGAATTCCGCCCCCATCTCCCGCTCCTTCGCGATGGCAAAATCGACCATCATGATGGCGTTTTTCTTCACGATGCCGATCAGGAGAATTACGCCGACGTAGCCCATTATGTTCAGCTCCTGCTGAAACGCGACGAGCGTGACGAGGGCGCCAAATCCCGCCGCCGGGAGGCCCGATAGAATAGTGAGGGGGTGGATGAAATCCTCGTAGAGCACGCCCAGCACGATGTAGATCACCAGCACGGCCGCGATCAGGAGGAGACCCATGCCTTGCAACGACGACGTGAATGCTTGGGCGGAGCCGACAAAACTGTAAGTCACGGTCGCCGGCAGGTCGCGATTGGCCACATCTTGAATCGCCTTCGTGGCGTCACCCAGCGAAGCGCCGGGCCTGACGTTGAACGAAATCGTCACCGCCGGGAGTTGTCCGAGGTGGGCAACGGTGAGCGGTCCCACCGAGCGGCGCAGCGACGCCACTGAATCGAGTGGGACCAATTTGCCGCCGCGCGAACGCAGATAAAGCGCAGAGAGTGCCGACGCGTCGCGTTGAAAATCGGAGCCCACTTCCATGATCACGAAATACTGATTCGTCGGCGTATAGATGGTCGAAACTTGGCGCGTGCCAAAGGCACTGTAGAGCGTGTCCTCGATCTGTTGCGGCGTGATGCCCAGCGTGGCCGCGCGGTCGCGCTGGATATCCACCTGCAATTGCGGGCTCGTAATCTGCAAATCGGAATTCACGTCGACCAGCGCGGGCAACGCGCGAAACTTCGCCTCCATCGATTGGGCGGCTTGGTAAAGCTCGGGCAGGTCGCTACCCACGAGCGAAACTTGGTAGAGCGCCTTGGTGAGTTGTCCGCCGACGCGAATCGACGGCGGGATTTGCGGGTAGGCCTTCATCCCCGGGATGACTGAAAGTTGCTGGCGCAATTGGGCCACGACGACTTTGTCCGAGACGCGTTCCTGGCGCGGCTTGAGTCGCAGCACGATCCGGCCGTTGTTGCTTGTCGTCGTCACGGCGCCGCTCGAGCCGATCGCCGACATGTATGCTTCGACCGCCGGATGATTTCCGACGATCGCGGCGGCCGCCTGCTGGTGTCGCACCATTTCCTGAAAAGAAACATCTTGGGCCGCCTCCGTGAAAACGATCACGTTGCCCGTATCCTCGGTCGGCACGAAACCCTGCGGTAGCACTTTCACGCACACGTAAGTGAGCACGGCCATCAACACCGCGACGACGAGGACGATCGGGCGATGGCGCAGACTGGCGTGCAGGGTGCGCTCGTAGAGGCGGCGGGTACCGTTGAAAAGCCCCTCAGTCCATTGGTAGATTTTTCCGTGAGTGGCCGCGCCGTGTCCGGCGATCGGCTTGAGAAAACGGCTGCACAACATCGGCGTGAGGGTCAGGGAGACTACGCCGGAAACCAGGATCGACGCGGTGATCGTGACCGCGAACTCGTGAAGCAACCGGCCGAGGATGCCGCCCATGAACATCAGCGGGATGAACACCGCGACGAGCGACAGCGTCATCGAGAGAATGGTGAACCCGATCTCTTTCGAGCCGAGGAGCGCCGCTTGGCGCACGGGCATGCCGCCTTCGATGTGGCGGACGATATTTTCCAGCATCACGATGGCGTCGTCGACGACGAAGCCCACGGAGAGCGTGAGCGCCAGCAGCGAAAGATTATCCAGCGAGTAGCCGCAGAAATACATCACGATGAATGTGCCGAGCAGCGCCATCGGAATGGCCGCGCCGGGGATCAGCGTGGCCGCGAGGGAGCGCAGAAACACGAAGATCACCAGGATCACGAGCGCGATCGCGAGCAGCAGCGTGAATTGCACGTCCTCGACCGAATCGCGCACGGCCTTCGAGCGATCCATCAAAATGGAGAGCGAGATGGAGGGCGGCAGCTGCTTTTGAATCGTCGGCAGCAGCGCGATCACTTCGCGCACGACTTCGACGGTATTAACGCCCGGCTGTTTTTGGACCGAAAGGTTGATTGCGCGGTTGGTCGTGCCTTTGGAGCCATACCAGCTGGCGATGCGGTTGTCCTGCACGCTGTCGATGACTTCGGCGAGTTCACTCAGGCGGACGGGCGCACTGTTGCGGTAAGCGACGACGATCTGGCGGAAGTCCTCGACCTTGCCGAGCTGGCCGCTCGCGAGAATTTGCAACGACTGGCGGTTGCCGTCGATGAGGCCCGTCGGTAGATTAATGTTATGCGAGCTCAGCGCGGTGCGTACCTCGTCGAGCGTGATGCCGCGACTCGCGAGCAGCCGCGGATCGAGGCGAACCCGCAAAGCGTATTTTTGCGAACCCTGGACCTGCACCTGCGAAACGCCGTTCACGGTGGAGATCCGCTGGGCGAGCGTGATCTGGGCGTATTCGTCCACCGTGGAGAGCGGCAGCGTCGCGGAGCTGAGCGTGAGAATAAGCACGGGCTGGTCCGCGGGATTCGTTTTCCGCAGCGAGGGCGGCGCGGGCATGTCGCTGGGGAGTCGGCGTTGCACGGCGGCGATCGCGGCCTGCACGTCCTGCGCGGCCGCGTCGATGTTGCGGTCGAGCGTGAACTGCAGCGTGATCAATGTGCTGCCCGTGCTGCTCGACGAGGTCATCGAATCGACGCCGGCGATCGTGGTGAACTGTTGCTCGAGCACGGTCGCGACGGCACTGGCCATCGTCTCGGGCGTGGCGCCCGGCAGATTGGCGTTAACGAGGATGGTGGGGAAATCGACGTTGGGCAGATCACTCACCGGGAGCAGCCGGTAGGCGAAGGCGCCGAAGATGCACAGGGCCGCCGTCAGCAACGTCGTCATGACGGGCCGGCGAATGCAGATTTCGGGAACGTTCATGGCGTCGTCCTCAGTTCTTTTTCTGATTCGCGGCCGGGCCGCCGTCGGCGGCGACGGGCGCTAAGCCGAGCGGTTTGGACTCCGCCCGGGCTCCGGGAGTGAGGCGGAGCTGGCCGTCGGTCACCACGGTTTCGCCCGCCTTCACGCCGGACGCGATCAGAGAGACATCGCCCGTCACCCGCGCGATTTTCACGGGGCGGAGATCGACGGTGCCATCAGGTTTGAGCACGTAAATCGTCGAGCCGCTCTGACTCGTCTGGACCGCGGTGGAGGGGACTACTAGCGCGCCGAGATCCTGGCCGACCTGCATGCCTACGTTCATGAATTTTCCCGGCCAGAGCGCGTGGTCGGCGTTGGGGAAAATGGCTTTCAACGTGATCATGCCGGTGGTGGCGTCGACCGTGTTGTCGACAAACTCGAGTTTGCCGTCCTCGCGTTTCAGGCCCGAGGTGCGGTCGGTGACGGTCACCAGGGCCCGCTTGGCGTCCAGCGCCGCGCGGATTTCGGCTAGGGTTTCCTCCGGCACCGCGTAGGCGACGGCAATGGGCGCGAGCTGATTGATCGTAACGATGGGGAACGCGTTGTCGTTGGCCTTCACGAGCGCGCCTTCGTGCAACAGGAGCTGGCCGGTGCGGCCCGTCATCGGCGCGCGGATCTGCGTGTAGCTGAGCAGAAGTTCGGCGTTAGCGACCGCCGCTTCCTTGGCTTGGACCTGAGCGCGGGTCGTGTCGCGCTTCGTCAGCAGCTGCGCGTACAGCTCTTTCGAGACAACCGCCTGCTGGTCGAGCTGCTGGTAACGTTCCGCGTCGGCGGCCGCCCGCGCGGCTTCGGCCATGGCGTTGGCCAGATCAGCGCGCGCGATACGCAGGGAATTTTCAAACGGACGCCGGTCGAGCGACACCAGCCGGTCGCCCGCGTTGACGTCGTCGCCTTCGCGGAAATGGACCTCGGCGATGACGCCGTCGACCTGCGACTTCACGCTCACATTGCGCAGCGTCGCGACGGCTCCGATCGATTCGATCCGGCGCGGCATATCCAGTTGTTGCACGACGGCCACTTGTACCGGCACCGCGGGTGCGGCGGTGGCTTTGGTGGGTGCAGCGGACGAAGCACCGCGGTTGCACCCGCCCAAAATCAAGGCGGCCACGAGCGAAGCGCCGGCAAAGGGAGCGAAGGAAAAGCGAACGTGAGAGATCATGGAGGAGCGGGGGCGAACGTGGGCCGCGGGAGACGCGGCCGATACGCCAAGTAGCCTGCGTTGATACAATGAGCGATCAGCCGACGGCAAGCGGCGTCATGCAGTTTCAAAGCGATCGGCTGCCGGTTTCCGTTCTTCGCCCCCGCCACCCTGCGCCTCTGCGGCTGGGCTTCACAAAGGAGACGTTTGGTTTCCCGATCGCGATCAACGCGCTCCGCGCGTTTTTTATCCCGGCCAATGAGAGTCGGCGCTTCGGACGTTCGAATGGCGCGGGACCACGCTGGCCTTCTGCCCTGCTTCGACCGGGTCTTTGGCGCGATCTACCTGCCGAAGTGCTATCTGGCGCGTTTTGGCATCGATGAGCCGATGGCGTAGGGCGATTTTGGCCAGCCGGCCCAGTTGTTGCGAAAAAAATTCTGAGTGGTGGGCCAGGAGCCGCCGCTGCGGTTGCGGATTGTCACCGCGCCTCAAGCCACTAACGGTTCAACCATCATGCGCCTGACCGCCCGCCTCGTTTCCATTCTGGTTGTCCTGTCCCTAGCGCCGCTTTTTGCGGAAACCGCGGCCCAACCCGCGGAACCCTCCCGGGCTACGCTCGAAACCCAATTGGCCGCCGCCAAGAGCGATCTGGCCACCGCTGAAGCTAAGCTCGCGACCACCGCGACGCAGACCGCCCGCCTCACCGCACTTGAAGCGGAGAGTGCTCGTGCGACGAAGCAGGTGGCCACGCTGCAGACGAAGCTCGATGAGGCGACGGCCGATCGCGTCCTCCTCAAACAGAAACTGGCCGACGGCGCCCGCGCGCCCGCGCCGAAACCCGACGAATCAGCCCCTCAAATCGCCGCGCTGCAGGCGCAGGTGGCCTCACTCACCGCCGCGAAATCTGCGGCGGAACAAAAACTCGCCGCTTCGGAAGCCCGGGTTTCAGCATCCCCGGCCGTTCCAGCCGCTTCAGCCGACCGGGAAGAACTCAGCGCGGCCAACGCGAAACTCGAAAGCGTGCTGCATTCGTTTATGTTGGCGCAAAGCGAAAACGCCGGACTCAAGGCCGCGGTCGAAGTCGCGAAAAACGAGAGCAACTCTCTTCGTCAGCAATTGGCCGATGCCCAAAGCAAGACCACGGCGCCCTCGGCTGCGTCCGCGGAAGATCCGGTCGCGCTCAAGCGTGAGTTGAACGACACGGCGACAAAACTAAGTGTGGCCCTGCGCTCTTATGTGGTGATTGCCTCGGAGAACGACCGGCTGAAAGCCGACGGCGCGGCGCGCACGAATTCCTCCGCGCAGGCTGTGGCCGCGGTCGAGACGAAGGCCGCCGCCGCCGCGACCACGCAATCGACGCAACTGGCCGAACTGCGCGACCAGCTTCGCCAGGTCCAGGCGCAGTCCGCCGCGTACGCCGAGGATAATTTCCAGCTCCGCACCCGCCTGGCGTCCGCTGGCGGTGGGGCCGCGCCCAGCCGCGCGCCGGATCGCGTGATGCCCACGGCCGTGCCGACGAGCGCGCCAGTTCCGTCAGCGGCGGCGCCGGTGGTCGAACCCGTTCAGCGCACCCACACGATCGCCGCCGGCGACACGTTGCAGGGTCTCGCCAAGAAATATTACGGCGACGCCGCCCGCTGGAACGAAATTCTCACCGCCAATAGTGATGTGCTCGGGGGCAAGCCCAACCTGGTGATCGGTCGTAAGCTGCGTATCCCGTGATTTTCGTTCGCCGACTCCGGAAGGCGTCGATCAAAACGCGCCCACGATCACGATGAGGCTGACGAGTGATAACACGGTGCTGAGCACAATTGCTCCTGCCGCGATCCGCTCCTCGCCTTTGAGTTCCACTGCCACGGTGTAGGAGATCACGGCCGTGGGAGTGGCCATGAAGATCATGAGGGCTTTCAACTCAATCCCGCGCAGTCCCCACGCGTGTCCCACCAACCAGCCCAGCGCCGGCGAAAGCATCGTTTTCACAAACGCCGCGGCCAACGGCGCCCGCCAGTGGTCACCCAGCTTAACGGTCACCAGCGAACCGCCCACGCTCAGCAAACCCAGCGGAAGGGCCATCTCGCCCAGCGCGGCAAAGGTCCGGTCTATGGCCAGCGGCAGATGCCAATCCATCAGGGCGCAGGTGATGCCTGCGACCGTCGCGACCAGCGGCGGGGTGGTGACGAGCTGTTTCAAGAACGGCTTGATCATGCGCCAGCCGAACGCGTGTTGGCTCACGAGGAGCACCGCGATTCCCGCCGTGTTGTAGAAAACCATCATCGGCGCCACGACGACGATGGCCGCGGCGCGCAGCGAGATGCCGCCGGCGAGCATTTCCTCCGGCATGGCGTAGATAATCGGCAGGCCGACGTAGGCGAGATTCCCGCGAAATGCACCCTGCACCAAGGTCCCCGCCGCGGACGCCGGCACTTTCAAGCTGCGCGCCACCAGGTAGCCCACGGCAATCACCGCGAATGTCGCTACCAACATCGAAAGCAGCATCACGCGGGCGGCGCCTCCGGTGTGAAACGAGCCCGCGAGCTGCGAAAATAAAAGCGCCGGTAAACCGAGCCAGTACGTCACCCGGTTTGCCTCCTTCAAAAAATCCGCCGTAACGAATCGGGAGGATTGCAGGACCACCCCGATGGCGATCAGCAAAAAAACCGGCGCGAGGGTATTCAAAATAAGCACCGCGCTAAAATCGCCTGCCGCGCCCCGCCCGCGCAAATTTATTTCCTCAAAGCCGTTCGCTCAACTGGCGCCCGGCAACACGTCCCACTTGCTCCGTCCTTCGCATTACTCTCTGCTCGTCCCGATGTGTCCCTCTTCTACCTCCATCGCTTTCATCGGTACCGGTGTCATGGGCCGCAGTATGGCCGGTCACCTCCTGCGCGCGGGACACGCGCTGCACGTCTACAACCGCACGAAGGAAAAAGCCGCGGATCTTCTCGCGGCGGGTGCTCAATGGCATGACTCGGCGGGCCGCGCGGCGGCGGCCGCCGATGTGGTCATCACCGTCGTCGGTTACCCGGCCGACGTCGAAGCCACGTACCTTTCCGATCACGGCGTCGTCGCGCAGGCTCGACCGGGCAGCGTGTTGATCGACATGACCACCTCAAGCCCCTCGCTCGCTCGCCGCATCGCCGCCGCGGCCAGTGCGCGCGGTAGCGCAGCGTTGGATGCGCCGGTATCGGGCGGCGATATCGGCGCGAAAGAGGCTCGTCTCGTGATCATGGTCGGTGGTGATGAAGCGGCGTTTGCCCGCGTGCAGCCGCTGTTCGCCCTGATGGGGAAAAATATTATTCGCCACGGTGCTGCTGGCGCCGGTCAGCACTGCAAACTGGCTAATCAAGTCGCCATCGCCTCCGGCATGATGGCGTGGGTCGAGGCGTTGACTTACGCGCGCGCGGCGGGACTCGATCCGGCTCGCGTCCTCGAAAGCATCGGGGGCGGTGCGGCCAGCAGTTGGGCGATGGTCAACCTCGGGCCGCGTGCCCTCCGCGGGGATTTCGCACCAGGCTTTTATGTGAAACATTTTCTCAAGGACATGCGCCTCGCGCTTGAGTCCGCGGCCGAACTCAAGCTGGACCTGCCCGGTCTCGCCGCGGCGAAAAAACTCTATGACCGCGTTGCCGCCCAAGGCTGGGAAGATCTCGGCACCCAGGCGCTTTATCGGCTCTACACCGAGTCTTGATGGGGCCTAACCGTCCGATCGAATCTCAGCCCAGCGCCTCGGCCAGAGTAGCAATAATATCGTCCGGATCTTCGCAGCCCACGCAGAGCCGCAGCAGATCGGGATCGAGCTTGCTCGCGGCGAGCTCGGCGAGGCCGGCGGGCGTCGTGACGAGATCGTAGTGCGCGAGGTACATGAAGGGACAGATCAACGTGGTCTTCATGCCGAAGCTCGGGCCTTTCGGCAGCCGCAGCCGATCGTAGAAGTTTTCCAGCGCACCCAGTTTTTTGAGCGTGAACGTGATCATGCCGCCCGTGGCGTCGGGCCGATGGGCGATCCGGCTAAAATTTTTCTCGGAGCGGGCGTGGCGCGCCCAGAACACGTCTTTCACCGCCGGGTGACTTTCTAAAAATGAGACAACTTTGGCCGTACTGGCGTTGATCGTTTTCAGGACTTCGTCCACCTGTCCAATCTCGGCGGCAAGGCGCGAAAGGTCGCGCGAGTAAACCGGTTCGAGGGTGGCGGCAATCAGGCGTCGCAGCTCGACGGCATCGGGCCCGGCGGGATTGACCGCGACAAAACCGGCCATGACGTCGCCCTCGCTGGCGGCGTATTTCGTGAGACTCGAAGTGATGACGTCGGCATACGAAAGTACATCGAGATTGAACACCGACGCGGTCGTGGGATCGAGGATCAGGTGCACGCCATGGCTCCGGCAGAGATCGGAGAGCGCGCGGAGGTCGGGAGTTTGAAAGAGCGGGTTCGTCGGAACCTCGGTGACAAGCCCGGCGATGCGGTGGCCGTGGCGGGCGAAAATACGCTCGAGCGCCTCGAGGTCGAACACGTCGCGCGCGTAGACGTAGTCCGCCGGCGTCGCGGTGAATTTTTTCAGGATTTCGATCGTATCGAGGTAAAGCCAGCCGAGTTGAACCCACACGGTGCGACCGCGCGGGGCTTGCACCTGGCTCACGGCGCTAAAGGCCGCCTTCACGGCGTTCATGCCGGAGTTCGCGATCAGGAGGTCCGCCTCGCTCGTGGCGGGCAACGCGCGGTGGAGATGCCGGCGGATTTCCGCCGCGGCATCGCCGGCGAAATTTTCCTCGGGGTGAAGCGTGGCGATCAGGCCGGCGCGAAGCAGATGATCTTCGGCTTCGCGCGACGAAATGAAGCCGCCGATATTTTGGAGGAAAACTTTGGCGCGAGCACCCGTGGCCGCGTCGGCGGCAAGATGAGTTACCCCATGCAACGCGTCGCGGATGAAGATCTCGGCCGAGCCCGACTTTTTAACGTTGAGGTGGGTAGCGAGCTGCTCCGCCATGGGCGCGGAGGTGACCAGCCACAGGGTGCGATCGGCGAGCGCGGGCTCCGTGGCGACGGTGTGCGCCGCAAGTTGCCGGGCGAACGGATGAACGACAAAGCGCGGATAACCCGACGTGAGATGGCGCGTGACGGCCGGATCTTTTTCCTCGTAGCCACGGACATCGCGCATCGTGGGCAGGCTGCAAGATACGGCGTGCGGGGACGCGGGAATCGTTTGGCCGAGGGGAAGGTGGGCGAAGGCAGACATGGGCACGGGCGGGGGCGCAACTTCGCCGTTTCAATCCCGCTTGGCAATCGGAACGTGGGCGATCTTGGGGCGTGAGCCCGACCGCCGCGCGCTACGGCGGATGGATGGCATTCTTTTGGTGGGCGAGTTGGGTAAGTTGGTCGCGTGGTGTGACGCGATAGTTGGCCGACGAAACGGAGACCGGCGCGGGGCCTTTCAAGTCGGCGGTGGACTGGCGACGCCGACAGCCCTCAGGACGGAGGTGACGGCGATAAGCGGCCACGGAATGAATTTCACGTTGGGTGAGACGTTGATCTCGGGTTCGGCTGAGGGGAAGCGCGGCGGGCCGGAATTTTGGGCCCCGCAATGTTGGGTGCCTGGGCGGCGGGTGCGCAGGGCGGTTGGCCGGAGAACGCGCGGCGGTGCGAATCCGTTTGCGACGGCGCGGAGGGTGGCGTTGAAACGCGCGATGAAACTTGTGTCGTGGAATGTGAACGGCGTGCGCGCGGTGTTGAAGAAGGGCTTTCTGGATTACATGGCGAAGGTGGATGCGGACGTCATTTGCCTGCAGGAAACGAAGGCGCACCCGGGCGACGTGCAGCACGTGGCTTGGACAACCGGCTACACGCCGCACTGGTATTCCGCCGTAAAGAAAGGCTACTCCGGCACGGTGATTTTCACCCGCGTGCCGCCGAAAAATGTGACATGCGGGATCGGTATGGCGGGACACGACGACGAAGGCCGCGTGATCACGGCGGAGTTCGAAGCCTTTTATCTGGTGAACGTTTACCAGCCCAACTCGCAGCGTGGTCTCACGCGATTGGAGTATCGCGCTAAGGAATGGGATCCGGCGTTCCTCGCGTTTTTAAAAAGGCTGGAAAAAAAGAAGCCGGTGATTTTTTGCGGCGATCTCAACGTCGCCCACACCGAGATCGACCTCACGAATCCGAAGACTAACCGGCGCAACGCCGGATTCACGGAGGAGGAGCGGGAGAATTTCTCCAAGGTGCTGGCCGCCGGTTTCGTCGACACGTTTCGCGAATTTGAAAAAGGACCGGGCCATTATTCATGGTGGAGCCAGATGATGAATTGTCGCGCGAGGAACATCGGCTGGCGCGTCGATTATTTCGTGGCCTCGGAGCAGCTGCGCTCGAAATTGAAACGCGCGTGGATCTCGCCGGAGGTGATGGGCAGCGACCATTGTCCGGTGGGATTGGAGATCGCGGGGTGAGCCTGATGAGCGCGCCCCTGAAAGTCCTGTTGCTCCGTGCGCCGAAGCTCACGCTGGCGGTGGCGGAGAGTTTGACGGCGGGCCACGTGCAGGCGCGGGTGGCGAGCGTGTCGGGTGCCTCCGAATTTTTCCTCGGCGGAGTGACGGCGTATTCGATCGAGCAGAAAGTGAAACTGCTGGGCGTGGATCGTGCGGAAGCGGCGCGGGTGAATTGCGTCTCGGCGGCCGTAGCGGAGCAGATGGCGCGCGGGGTCTGTGCGCTTTTCGGCGCGGATGTCGGCCTTGCTACGACCGGCTATGCGGAGCCCAATCCGGCGGAGGGCGTCGCGACGCCGATGGCCTGGTGGGCCGTGGCGCACCGCTTGGACTCAGGATTATTTGCGGTGCGGACGGGACGGGTGGAGTTCCCGGCCGCCGCCCGAGTCGAAGTGCAACAACGCGTGGCTGACGCGGCAGTGGCCGCGCTGGTGGAGTATTTGCGAGCGCTGCGCGGCTGAATCGGGCGGACCACGCGCGGAACGACTGGCGCGGGTAGTTACGTCAGCGAATTCTGAAAAAACTCGACCACCTCACCGCTCGGGCCTTCGCAGAAAAAGATGCGGATCGGCACCGGTGCGTGGGCGTTGGTCGTCGCGATAGTCGCGTCCTTTGGCTCCATCGTGATTTTCGCTCCGGTCGCGCGGACCCGGGCGGCGACCTCGTCGAGCTGGTGGGTGCGGAGGGCGAAGTGGATCACCGCGCCGTTGGGAGCCGGCGTGTAGGTGAGGTCCTCGAAAACCTCGAGATAGTTGCCGTCACCCGCATCGAGCATGACTGCGCGCTGGGGCGCGGCGCGCCAGGCGATTTTTTCGGTGAAGCCCAAGGTATCGCAATAAAAGGCGCGGGTGCGCTCCCAGTCGCGGGTTTTAATGCAGACGTGATGAAAACCGGAGATCAGCGCGCTCATGGATGGAGGGGCTAGTTGAAGCCGGAAAGTTTCAGTTGGAAGTCTGAAGTCACCGCGGCAGCCAGCTATCGGTGCGGGGCTCTTCTAACCGGTGCCTCAACGTAATCTTCGAACTTCAACTCGCGCGGAACGCCGCGCGTCAGGGCGCGATTTTCTGCACAAAATCGATCAAGGGCTGCACTTCCGCCACCGGCGCGACCCAATCGCTGTAGAGCAGCTCGGGCAAGGTGTACTGCGTGTGATAAAGCGCGAAGTTGGCCTCGTCGTTGCGCGAGATGTAGCCGGCCTTGATCGTGGCGCCGGCGAATACGCCCGCGGACCGCGTGTACACCAGCACGGGAGCGTCGATGACTTTGTAGTCGGGGTTTACGGCCTCCGCCACCTTGGGCCCGATCACGGCCTTGGCATCGACGCCCAAACGGAAGCGTTGTTTAAAAAGGAGCCGAGGTGTGGTGTCGTCGGTGATGACGTAGATCGTTTCGACGGACGACGCACCAAATTGCAGGCCAAAGCTGGCTTCGCCGGCGGAGATCAACACGGGCAGGCTCCACTTACCGGACGGTTTTTTCACCATGATCACGCCATATCCGTCCTTCACGCCCAGGATAAGACCGGCCTTGAACTGGTTGACGATCACGAGGGCTTTGGCTTTGGCGAGGACGTTAGCGGGAACCGCGATGCGGGGATCGCGTTGAAATTCCTGCAGCACAGCTTCGCAGGACCCGACGTATTTCACGAGATCATCACGATTCAACGCAGCCGAGAGCTGGGCGGCGCTGGCGCTGAAAAACGCGACGAGAAGCGGAAGAAAAAGTTTTTTCATACGGAGGAAAAAGGCTGAATGAAGTGGGACGTAAGCATGCTGGATTAGAATTGGAAAGCGCGGAGTGAGGCACGGCTGCGGTGGTAAAATCGCAAGCGACCAGACTTCCAAACTGGCCAAAGGTGCCCCCGCGATGACCGCGGCGCGGCCGGGACGGGAATCTAATCTAGCCCGCGCGCGGTCAGCTCGTCCTCGTCCCAGCCGAAATAGTGCCCGAGCTCGTGCAGGTAAGTTAGCCGGACCTCCTCCCGGAAAATGCCCAGATCCCCTTCGGCGTAGTCCCAGAGATTTTCGAGATAGAGGATGATGCGCGGTGGTGCGGGCTGATCGCTGGCGAACTCGGAGCCGTGGGGATCGCCGCTGAAAAGCCCGAGGATGTCGTCGGGAAATCCCTCGGCGAGGATATCATCCTCGGGCAATCCTTCGTAATGCACCGGCACGGCGACGGCCAGCGGGCGCAATTCATCTGGAAGCGAACGTTGAGTCGCGCCGACGGTTTCGGCCGCAAGGACGGTGAGTCGGGCGAGAGTCATCGGCGTGCGGGCGGGGCTACGGACGCAGCTCGGTGGCAAGGTCGAGTTTCTCGAAGCGCTGCCCCAGCCACCACACGCCGCAAGCGATTTCCCCGGTGAGCAGCGCGAGCGTGAGCAGGGCCGCGAAAATCACGGCGACCGGTCCGCCGACGAGCCATTGCGTGGCGAAGATCAGGATAGCCGAGCCGATCACCGCCGGCAGGAGGGCGACCAGAATCGCGATTAATTGGCCGGCGACGAAGATGAGACGTTGCCCCATGACATCGATCCCGCCGCCGCGTTGGCGCGTCGCTTGGAACCACGCGGGGAACAGGAGGGCGGCGGCGTTGGGAATTATGAGTTGCAGGGCGCACAGAAAAGGCACCAGGAGGGCCACGCTAAAACCAGCGGACAGGCGCAAGGCGGGGGTTAACCAGGGGAGTTCAACCGCGGCGGGCTGAAGCGCGCAGAAGGCGGTGATCAACGCGAGCCAGAGCAAGCCGGTGAGGATCGCGACGGGGGTCAGTAGTTGGCCTAGGAGGATCTGCCAGCCGGCGAGCGGGTACGTTTTAAGGATGTCGGAGTTCGGGAGGTCGCTGCGCAGATCCTGTCGGGCGATTTGGGGACCGAGCAGCAACGTGTACGCGGCAAAAATCGCGGCGCCGGCGGCGATGACCACGAGGAAGGGCCTGGTTTTGTCGTAATGGGCGAGCCGCGGTACGACGATCGTGATTAACGCCGCGCAACCGAGCCAAACCCTCCAGTGAAAGCAGGACCTGGTCGAAAGTAGGTTTTTCCAGAGGAAAGCGAGTTCCGGACGACCGGTAGATCGTAACCGGAAAGGCTCGCGGCGCGGCTTGGGTTTCTCGGCGCTCAAGGATCCGCCGCGGCGGATGCGCGCAATCCGGTCGGCCC
>CAIXKG010000088.1 GCA_903919985.1 uncultured Opitutia bacterium
GTTTCGGCAGGCAGGGACGCCTGCCGCTACCCACATTTTTTTTGCGCGGCTTTAGCGATCCGGCCGCTTCAAACCGAACTGGTCTGTCGTGCGCGCGTAATCTTCCCGCCCCAGCCGGCCCACCAAATCGAGTTTCCCTGCGTCGGGAAAACCATCCGCGCCGAGCACCGTGTCGCTGACGTGAGCGTACAGGATGCGGCCAAAAACCACGTTGGCCGCCAGCGGGCCCTCGCCGATGCGAACGATCGAATGCAGCGCGCACTCGTATGCCACCGGCGATCCCGCGACCCGCGCCGGACGCACCCGTGAACTCGGTTCCGCTGCGATGCCAAACGCCGCAAACTCGCTCTCGCCATAGGGCAACAGCGCCGCCGTTGCATTCATTTTTTCCGCCAGCGCAAAGGGCACGACGTTCACGACAAATTCCTTCGTCGCCTCGATGTTGCGCAGCGTGTCCTTCGGCAAACCGTCCCGCGTGTTAACCGGGACAAACATCAACGTTGGCGGATTGGCGGTGATGCCCTGAAAGAACGAGAACGGCGCCAGATTCGCTTTTCCGTCGGCGGCGAGGGTCGACACCCACGCGATGGGGCGGGGCAAAATGGTGGTGGTCATCCATGCGTAGGCATCGCGCGCCGACAGGGCGGAGAAATCGAGTTCCATGATTGCACCATGCGCATCCCGGTAAAAAGGCCAAGAGGCGACGCGAGGATTTTAGGAGCGCGCCCGAAATCTTGGTCTGAAGGTAGGGCGGGTTATCCCTAACCCGCCGCTGCGACTCCGCTCACCGAGAAAGCGACGCTCAACCGGCGCGTTAGGGATAACGCGCCCTGCCCGTTTACACGCGCTCAATACAGCCCACGAATATGGGCCGCGACGTCGCGCGCGTAAAATTCCGCCAGCCGCTCGTGCAACGCCGCACCGAGCGGTGCGAGCGATGACGCCCGCACGTTGGCCCGCGCCTGCTCCGGATTTTTCGCCCCGGGGATGAGCACGCTCACCGCGTCGAAATCCAGACACCACCGCAGCGCGAAATCCGCCAGCGTCTGACCCTCCGGCACGTGCGCCTTCAGCGCTTCGGCCAACTCCACGCCTTTTTCGAAGGGCAGGCCCGCGAAGGTCTCGCCGACGTTGAACTGCTGGCCGTCACAATTGAAATTACGGTGATCATTCGCCGGAAATGTCTGCCCCGCCTTCATCTTGCCCCCGAGCAATCCGCTCGCGAGCGGAAGCCGGATGAGCAGCGCGACGTTGCGCTTTTTCGCCTCGGCGAAGAGCGTGTGAATCGGTTTCTGGCGGAAAATATTAAAGATGATCTGCAGCGCCGCGACGTCCGGTTGCTGGACGCAAAACTCGGCCTCTTCCATCGACTCGACGCTCACCCCGAAGTCACGGATCTTACCTTCGCGTTTCAATTCGCGCGCGTGCTCGAAAACCTCGCCGCGCTGCAGGACCTCGAAGGGGATGCAATGAAACTGCGTGAGGTCGAGCGTCTCAACGCCGAGCCGCTGCAGCGAAGCTTCCGTATGCTGTCGCACGCCGGCGCGGGTGAAATTTTCCGGCCAGCCGGGAGGAGAAAAGCGGCCGAGCTTCGTCGCGATGTAGATTTTTTCCCGCGCGCCGGGCGTTTCCTGCAAAAATTTACCGATCAATTTTTCAGCGCGGCCCATGCCGTAGACGTCCGCCGTGTCGAAGAGCGTCGTGCCCGCTTCCCACGCCGCGCGCAGCGTGGCCATCGCGGTCTCCTCCGTTACGGTGCCCCATCCCGCGCCGATCTGCCACGTACCGAGACCAATTTCGCCGACGGTGCGGCCAGTGCGTCCAAAATTTCGCGTCTTCATCGCCGCGGAGCGTGGATAGAGCCGGGTTCGTGGCAAGCGCAGCGCCATCCGCGGAAAATAATTTCCGTGCGACATGAGACCGGCGGGCACGCCGACCGGTTCGCGGCGGCCGCAGCCGCCCCCCATGATCAAAGCTTGAGCAATCGTTTCACTTCGGCCTCGAGCGCCGGACCGCGGGCATTCGTCGATACGACTTTGCCTTCCTGGTCGATGAGGAACATCGCCGGGATGGCTTCGATGCTAAAGCGCGTCGAGATGTCGTTCTTCCAATATTTGCCGTCGAAATACTGCGGCCAGGGCATCCCTTCCGCCGTGGTGAAATCGGTGAGAACCTTGGCGGCCTTGGCCATTTTATCGCTGGTCTGCGCCGCGGTGTCAGTGGGCCGCAAATTTCCGTTTTCGAGCGCGATACCGACGACCTCAAAGCCCTTCGCGTGATAGTCGGCGTAAACTTTTTTGACGTTCGGCAGTTCGGCGATGCATGGGCCGCACCACGTCGCCCAGAAATCAACGAGGACCACTTTACCCCGGAGGTTTTTTAAATCCACCCGACGGCCATCGACGGCCGTGAACGCGATCTCGATCGGTTTCACCTTCAATTGCGCCTTCTGTTCAATCTTCGCCAGCGCTTCACCGGCCGCCGTGCGCAGGCCGTCGTTCGAGCCCTGCTGCAAATACTGCCATTCCTTTACGCCGTCGCCAGGCATGTTGCCTTCGAGCGCACCGAGGTAATCGCCGGCGCGAGCGGGCATGTTGGGCAAGGTGCCGTACTTGGCGACATGCGCATCAAAGCGCGCGCGGAACGGGTGGTAATCGAACGGCTCCTTCTTGTTCTTCGCGGCCGTCGTCGCCCGAAAATCTTTCGCGAAGAAATACCACGCCACACCTTCCTTTTGCTCGAGCGTCGCGTCGGTCGAGGCGACGAGCTCTTTGCGGAGCGCCTCGCCCTTGTTTTCCCAAGCCGTCTTCGCCTCTTGGTCGATGACGGCGGCGGCAAGGCCCTTGGTCTCAACGTCGGCGCCAAAATTTTTCACGAAGAGCGGCGACTGCGCGAGCGTGGTCGCGAGCACATCCCAGCGCCGGGCGTCAGTGGCATGTTGCTCAATGAAGCCGAAGCCAGCCGCAGAAATTTTGTCCCGCTGGGCCCCGACCCACGTGAAGTATTTCTCGTTGCCCAGATCCTTCGGCAGACCGGGCGGTTTTTCAGCAACGAGCGCCTTGAACGCGGCTAGGTCCGCATCGGTCGTGGTCTGATCGGCGGCGCGCGCCGGAACCAAAGTGAGAACAAACAGGGCAGCCGACAGCGCGGCGAGGGCGAGGAGGCGATGGATCTTCATGGAAAAGTTTATCACGCAGCAATCAACCCGCCGCGGGCGGCGGCAGAGGCGTGCGTTCGATTTGGATAAGGGCATTAAGTTGAGCCAGTGCCTCGCGATCGTCCAGGGCGACGAGACACTGCCACGCCGCGAGCGTGCGACGATAGAACAGCACGCGCTCGGCGGCGGTCTTACGACTGAGCGGGCGCGCCGAAACATTGGTGCGAGTCGCGGCCGCGGCGGGCGACACGGCCGCGGTGATGGCGGGATTCAGCGCCATGGTGGTGGCCGCCGGACGGCGAATCGTTGTCGGAGCGAGCGTGACGCCGGCAGCGCGGACTTTTTCGTCGTCGGACGCTTTGGCCCAATCCGCAATCCGGCCGCGGCGCTCCACCGCCCAAACCGTCACGGCATCGGCCTTGGTCTGATCGAGCTTGTCCGGAAATGCGTAGCCGGAACGCCAGTAGGTTTCGTTGAGCATCGGGTTGCCTGTCGCGGTCATGAAATCGCGGCCGCCATCCTCGAGCGTGAGCAGGCGCTTTTCAAATTCGACGGCGTCAGCGGGCAATTCCGCCACGGCACCGGCGAGTACGGCGGCTTTCCACGCCGGGCGGATGACATCGCGCCACGCCGTGCGCAGCGGCGAATTGCCCCCAGCGCCGCCGCCGCGACCGGTCCCGGGCGAGCCCGGTCGGCCGGCGACGGGACCGATGGCGTCCTCGAGCTGCTTGCGGGTGCCCGCCACCAGTAAGTCCTTCGCCGCGGCGTTTTGCTCGGCGAGCCGGGCGGTGTAACGCGCGTAGTCCGCGGACTTGGCGCGGACGTCGGGATCAGACGTCTCAACGCGGCCGGAGTCGACCGCGCGTCCAAACGCCTGCACCGCGGCCGCGGCCTTGGGCGTGAGGCCTCGCGGAGTGGCGGCAAGTTTTTCGATCGCGACCGCCCAGCGATCAAGCAACTGCTCCGAAGTTGCCCGCGGTTTATCAATTGTACGATCGACGAGAATCGCGGCCTGATGAGCCGCGGCGAACGACGGCAGGCCCGGTCCCATCGTTTCGAGTGTGAAAAGATCCTGGCCGAGCAAAAACTCCGCGGCGAAGCGCTCGTAGCCGGCCCACTTTTCGGGATCGGGATCCGGTTCGCAGCCGGCGGCCAGCGATTCCTCATCCGTCGCCGTGAATCCGGCGATGAGCGGAAACGGCGCCGAGCCGCGCGCCGCACCCGCTGGCGCCACCGTGAACCACGCCGCGGGCGGCGCGATCTCACGGGGAACGCCGAGATAATGAAAACCGCCCGAATGGCACTGCGTCATGCAAAACACCACGCGCCCCCGCCCCAGTCCGTCGGCGAGTGCCGCGCGGAGATCGGTGACGCTCAGTTCCTCCTTGGGGTCCGTGGACCAACCGGTCGAGCCGGGGGCATTTTGTTTCAACTGCCACATCGTCACGACGCTCTCGGGTTGGCTGCCGCGCGACAACGAGCCGTGGTCGCCGATGAAAAGAAACAAGGTGCCGCCGTCCTGCACGACGGGCAGGATTTCGTCGCGCAAGGCCTTCAGGAAGCTTTCGCGCGTTGCCGGGCGATTGTGCGGGAGCGAGCCCGGCAGCCATGATTCGACGAGCCGGTCGTCGCGCTTCAATTGCTTCCGGGTGTCGGCCAGCGCGGGCAGTTCGCCGGCGCGATTACCGACGCCGAAAAACACCCACGTCGAATCGGCCGGATAACGGTGCGCGAAATACGATTCAACGGCGCGCGCCTGCAGAAACTGCGAGTAATTATTCGAGAGCGGCGTGCCGCCGCCGGAGAGGAGCACGAACGCGTCGCGGGAACCACGGACCGAGGCTGCGCCGGGGTTAGTTCTCGCCGCTGGCCGTGGTACCGTGGGCGCTACGGCCGTACATCCGGCCAGTGCAAGCAATGCCACGCCTGCAACCAGCCGGATCATGGCGGGCGAACGTGTCACAACCCGAGGACGCGCTTAACCTCGAAATCCATGGACCGGTTTCTCCGTCGCTCAGCGCATCGCGTCACGATTGGCCTGATCGCGCTTCGCCTGGACGATGATCTCGGGGGCGACCTTGACGCCGGCTTGCGCCAGCGCCGCTTCGAGGAGCACTTCGCCCTTCAAGTAGCCAGTGCAGAGCGCGGCAATCTTGCCGTCGCGGCCAATGATGAATTGCTGCGGGATACCGCCGACGCCGTAGAGTTTAGCCGAGGCGCGCTCGGGTTTCCGTTCCTGCGGATCGAAAGAGAACTTCATCTCAGGAAACGTCGATTGGTTCTTCTTCACCCACGAATCAAACATCGCGCGGGTGTCGCTCGTACACGACGCGATCACAACGACGCCCTGATCCTTGTAGTGCGCCGCGACTTCGTTGGTGTGCGGCATCGAGGTGATACACGGCCCGCACCACGTGGCCCAGAAATCGAGGATGACGACCTTGCCGCGGAAATCGGAAATCTTCACCGGCTTTCCATCGATATCCGTCGCCGCAAAATCGGGCGCCGCGGCGCCGACCTTTAACATTTCAACCTTGGCGACCGGTGCGGCCGGCTTCGTCTCTTCGGCGGTCCAGACGCGCTTCGGCATATCCTCGGCGGCAAGCTTCACGCCGGCCCGGAGGAGAAGATTACCGACCGACTCAACCGTGCCGGGACCTGATCCGACGCCAAGGCCGACCATGTGGCCCTGCGCGTCGATCACGGTGAAATTCGGCACCGGGGCCATGACGCCGCCCGTGAATTTCATCGGGGCGACCTTGGCAAAGTGCTCGCGCTGGACGGTGCTAAATTCCTTTTTTTCATCGACGGTCATATCAGCCGGAGCCTTGGCCGGTTTCGGCGCGTCGCCGGCCGGATCGAAGAGGAACGGGAAGGTATGGTTTCCTTCCTGCATCTTGAGCATCGTATCGAAATCGCCGCGGCCGGCATAGGCTGCGAGACCGACGACGGTCAGTCCTTGGTCCGCATATTTCGTCGCATAGTGTTCCAGTTGCTTCACGACTTCGGCGGCCACGCCCCGGGCGCTCCAGACGGCGAGAATCGTGATCTTGCCCTTGGTTAGCGAAGAAAGGGTGACGTTCTGACCAGCGGCGTTTTGCACTTCCATCTCCGGCACGGCCTCGCCGGCGACGAGCTTGCCATAATTTTCCATGAACGGCGGACGGGCCGCGGCCGTCGCCGAGGCGGAGACGCGGCGATCTTCTTCCAAGGCGGCGGCGACCAGCGCTTCCTTGGCCTTGGCCGCGATCGCGGGGTCAACCTTGACTCCGGCGGCAGCCAGCGCGCCTTCGGTGCGCAGGTCACCTTCACCTCCGTTGCCGACGATACTGGCGACGACCTTGCCGTCGCGACCGACCACGTACTGGGTGGGAATTCCGGTCACGCCGAACAGACTGGCCGAGGCGCGCTTGTCGAAGGTGGGCGAATCGCGCTCGTTCAGATCGAACACGAAGCGCATGTTCGGGTATTTCGGCTGATTAAGCGGAATCCATTTCTTGAACGCTTCGATCGTATCGCTCGTGCCGGACGCCAGCACGACGACATCCTGCCCGGCGTATTTTTCGGCGAGCTTTTGCGTGTGCGGAAAAGACGAAATGCAGGGGCCGCACCACGTGGCCCAGAAGTCGAGGATGACGACCTTGCCCTTGAAATCGGAGAGGTGAACTTCCTTGTCGTTCACGTCGTGCATCATGAAGTCAGGTGCGATGGTTCCCGCCGCAAGTAACGTGGACTTGGCTGCAACCGCAGGGGTCACCGCGGCGGTAGCGGTGGGCGCCGGAGCGCCGCCAGCCGCGCCGATGGCTCCACCGGCGGCCACGAGCGCGTTCATGTGCTCGGGGGTGAGCTTCACGCCGTTGCGGGCGAGCATCGAGTAAACCATCGCGATGACCTTGTCGCCCATGCCGATCGTGCCGCTCCAAAGTTTACCTTCGGCATTGATGAGGGCGGTGGCGGGATACATCCCGACCCCGAAGATCGTGTTGGTGACGTTTTCGGCCCACGCCTTGCCGGCGGAATCCCACGCGACGGCGAAACCGGGTTTGGGGTTGGCGGCGACCCATTGATCGAAAGCCTCGCGCTCCGTCGCGGAGAAGACCGCCAGCGCCGTGACGCCTTGATCCTTGTAGGTATCGGCGATTTTCTTGAACCAGGGCTGCGGGCCGTTGGAGGTGGCGAACTGGAGGAGGAGCGTTTTGCCACGGAAGGACGAGAGCTTGACCGGCTGGCCGTCGATTCCGGTGAGGGTGAAGTCGACTTCGGCGCCGCGCGCCACGCTGCCGAATTTTTCCGGCGTGAATCCGCCGCCGGCGGGAGCGGCCGCGCCCATGCCGATCATGGCGGTGGAGGCCGGCATCGCCGGGGTCTTAGCCACCATCGGAACCGACTTCGGAGCGTTGGGATCTTTTTTCGCTTCGGCGGGGATGCTCGCGAGGTC
This sequence comes from uncultured Opitutia bacterium, assembly GCA_903919985.1. Classification (GTDB taxonomy): domain Bacteria; phylum Verrucomicrobiota; class Verrucomicrobiia; order Opitutales; family Opitutaceae; genus Tous-C4FEB. The sequence continues at coordinate 7,596 of CAIXKG010000088.1, forward strand.
GACCTTGGCGCCGGCGCGGGCCAGCGCGTATTCGAGACGGTAATCCTCGCCCGGTCCGCCGCCGGAAACAGTCTCGGAGATTTTGCCGTCGCGACCGACCACGAACATCATCGGGAAGCCGGTCACGTGATAATCCGTGTTGAACACGGATTTCTCCCAGCCGTCTTTGCCGGCGGGGTCGAACGTCATGCGGAATTTGTATTTCGTGTCGTTGCGCTTCACCCAGCCGTCGTAGGCTTCGCGCGTGTCATCGGCGGTCACGCCGAGAAGCACGACGCCCTGCGCGGCGTATTTTTGATAAATGCGATCATTGTTCGGCATCGCGGCCTGACAGGGGCCGCACCACGTGGCCGACACATCGACGATCAAGATCTTTCCGCGAAAGTCCGAGAGCTTGATGGTTTCACCCTTGGCGCCGGTGACGGTGAAGTCGGGCGCGGCGTCGCCGGCTTTAAGCTGTTTGAATCCGGACGTGGCGGTGGTCACACCGGTGGCGGGAACGGTCGTCTGCGCAGGCAGCAGCGGTAAAAACGCTAACGAAAGCAAGAGCCCGACCGCGGTGGACGGCAGCAACGAGCGGGAGGGGGAAGATTTTTTTTTCATGATAGATGCGGACAATAGCGCCAGAGAGGAAAGAAAACAAAAAGGCCGGCTCGGAAGCGAGCCGGCCTTTGTAGCGGAAATCAGAATGGGACGGCGAGCGAAAGCTCGTAGGAGCGCCCCATCATCAGCTGGCTGTGGAGGCCGGCGTTGTAACCCCAGAGGGTGTCAGAAAACGGGGGCTTTTTATCCATGACGTTGTTCACGCCCAGGCTGAAGCGCGCGTTCTTGCCGTAGCCACGGACGATACCCTGCTTGAAATTATAGCCCATGCGCAGGTCGAGCTTGGTGACCGCCGGCGTCGAGAAGTAGATGACGGAAGCCGTGTTCGCGACCGAGTTGCTGCCGGCATTATTCGTCTTGAAGCCATCGAGGTACCAGAGGAACGCGGAGGCATTCCACGAGCCCTTGCGCCAGAAGAGCGAGGTGTTGAACTTCCATTTCGGTGGCGAACCCGTGTCTTCATCCAGTACGACGGCGGGCTGGCCCGGCGCGATTTGCCGGGTGGACTCCAAGTTCCGGTTGGCGGCGACCTGCATCCGGAACCGGCCGAAATTTTCCCAAGGCAACGTGTAGTCCACAGCGAGATCCATGCTGCGGTTCACCACTCTGCCGAAGTTAACGAACATCTGGCTAACTCCGGTGACTTGACCGGGCTGATTCAGGGCGATGTCAGCCGCGGTCGGTGCCGCGCGGGTGACCCGATCCGGGAACAAGGCCTCGTTGTTCAGGATATTCTGCGCGATGATGACCTGCAGCACGTCCTTCTGTTTCGTGTCATAGTAATTGGCCTGGAAACTAAGCCCCTTCACGAACGTTGGCTCAAAGACCAAACCGAAGAATGAATTATCGGAAGATTCCGGTTTCGGGTCGGGGTTGGAGCCGCGCGTAATGATGACCCCTGGGGTCGACGGCGGGTTGCGGCGCGGATCCGTGAGCGTCAGGGTTTGGTTGGGACTGACGACAAGATATTCCGTGGGACCGGGGGCGCGGAAGCCCTGGCTCAAGCTGGCGCGGAGGAGGAGCGATTTCACGGGGCTCCAGGATACGCCGTATTTCGGCACCGACTTGGTGAACGGTCCGTTCTTTTCGTTGCGACCGGCCAGCTGAAAATCGAGGCGCTCTAGGAGCGGCAACGCATTGGACTTGCCGAAAACCGGCACGTAAAGTTCAGCGAACTCCGCGGTGGATTTCTGGCCCCCAGTCACCGTGGCCACTGTGGTCACCGGCACCAGCACGGCGGAAAAGCTCGTGGTCCGACTCCAGACGTCGTTCGTCGCGGTCGACCCGCCGACGGCGACCTTAACGGTGCCGCCCTTGTAGGTGAACAGCGGGCCGTCGGCGCTGAAGTCGAGGCCCTTGTTTTTGGAAACACTATACAGCTCGGGATAGAGGGAGAGCGGCTCCAGCAGCGCGGCCTGCGACTTCGTCCCCGCGGCGTAAAGATCGAGGAACGGATTATAGCGCAAGGCGGGATCCGGATTGATCAGCAAGCTGGCAAAGGGTGCGCCGTTGAAGCTGCGCGTGGTCTGCCGCACGTCCTGCTTCTGCCACGAATAGCCCAGCTCCCATTCCCAGCTGTTGATTTTCCCGCGGAGTCCACCGACCACGGCATCGGCAACCGTGCGGACCCGCTGCGCGGAGGAACCCCAGTCCGTCAGAATCATGCCAACGGTTACGTTCTGATTAAACGGGTTGAAGGCCGCTGGCAGGGTCACCGCCGCGCCGAACGAACCGGTGAGCGACGTCGTCGGTTGCGAGCGGATGTAGCTGCGCGACTCGTTGGTGCGATAGCTTCCGAAGGCCTCGATCTGGTCGTTGAACTTGTACTTGAGATCGACGTTTCCACCGCGCCGCTGCGACTCCGGAGCAAGGTCGAGAAAAGTGGAGGTGTTGCCGCGACGCTGACCGGACGAATTCACCACCGTCTGGTTGGGAGCAGGATTGGTGATGGGAGTAAATTGCGCAACCGAGGGTGTAGCCGTCGTGCCGACCGGCACCGCCACGACACGAACACCGGGGATCGCGTCAAAATTACCCGCCACCGTTCCACCGGCCGCCTGCACCACTGCCGGATAACCATAATTCAAACTAAAATTGCGGCCGGCGTAAGCCGACCCGGTCGAGACCAGCGTACCGACGATCAGCCCGGAATGATCCTGGCGCCGAGAAAAAGCCCGGTCGCTGGCGGCGACGTTCTGCCGATCGTAGAAAGTCAGAGCGACGGAGCCACTCAACTTGCCCGTGACGAAGCCATGGTTGACGGTGAGGTTGCGCTCGCGCCCGCCGCCGTGCTCCGTGCCCGTGTAGTTTCCGCTCACTTCCGTGCCGCTATAGTTTTTCTTGAGAATGATATTGATGACGCCGGCGACCGCATCGGCACCATAGATGGCGGAAGCGCCATCCGTCGTAACTTCAACATGGTCGATCATGCCGAGCGGGATAGTGTTGAGGTCGACGAATCCCTGGCGGGTGTCGCTGCCCTTATTCCCGTTGCCGGATGTGACCGCGCGGCGACCATCAACGAGCACCAGCGTCGAGCCCGCCCCGAGTCCGCGCAATGAAACGCCCGATACTCCGGTCTGAGCGGGAGCCATATCGGAGACGCCGAGTGCGATGTTGATCGCCGGCGTGGCCGTCTCGGTCTTCTGGCCAAAGTCGGGATTGAACTCATCCGGCGCACTGCTTCGGCCAGACGCGATGCCGGAGTAAGTCTGGGGAATCTTATTCAAGAAATCGGCCAAGGTCATGGCACCCGTGGCTTCAATAAATTCACGGTCGTAGGAGCTCACCGGCGAAGGACCGGCGACTTCGGTCGTGCGGATGCGTGAACCGAGGATCATGACTTCCTCCATCTTGACCGCAGGCTCCAGCGGGATGGCGCTGGCGGACGCCGCACCACCCGCCACGTCAGCGGCTGTGGGGCGGCTCCCGGCGTTTTTTTCCGGGCTCCCTGTCCGGACCACGGCAAACGCGCCCGTCTTGCCATCCTGCGTCGCCACAAGACCGGTCTGCGCCAGCAGACGGTCCAAGGCTTCCTTCGGCGTAAAATCACCCTTGAGGGCGGACGTCTTCACCCCGCGCAGTGCATCGGCCGCAAACAGCGTCTCGCGGCCTGATTGCGCGGAAAACTGTTTTAGCGCGCTGACGGCATCGCCGGCCGGCAGGTCATAGGCTTTCTTGGATTCGTCGGCCGCACGGGCCGAAATGGCGAGCGCGACAACGAGAGTCAGCACGCGGATAACAGAGGACATGGTTCGCATAAAGTAGTGAAATTGGAGGGACCGTAAATAGCTTGGCCCTCTCTTACGACGAGCCGCCGTGAAACATCCGTAACGGTTTCGTCACAAATTATCTCCGACTGCGGCCGGACCTCACCGGCTGGACCGCAGGATTGTCCGGCCCGCACCGTCACGCTCGGTGACAAGCTGGTGGGTCGTAGCGAGCAGGCGCACGAAACCTTCGACGTTGTCCGGCCGGAAGGTCCCGCCGATCCGCAGGGCGCCGAGCTTGGAATCGGCGAAGACCAGTTGCTCACGATTCAGGCGATTGAATTCGGCCACAGCGTCGGCCAGCGGTGTCTCGTCGAATTGCAGACGCGGGGCCTGCCAGGCGAGCTCGCGTTTGATCTCCTCCGGCGTGACGGCCAGGACCGCCGGCGCGATGGGCGCCGATGCGGGAGACGCCCCGCGCAGGACCGTCGCTCGCTCACCCGCCGCCAGCATTGGGATCTCTTTGTCCGGCGACGAGCCCGCCGGCTCGGCCACCGAGTCGACCTTCACGCGGCCTTCGGTCACGAGCACCTCGACCGAAGAGGCCTCCAGCCGCACGGCGAACGCGGTGCCCACCGCATGCACCTGGACGCCACCCGCGACCACGACAAACGGCCGCGACGCGTCTTTCCATACCATGAAATGAGCCTCCCCGCCCGTGAGCTGCACGCGGCGCTCGGTCTCGGAATATTGCACCACGACTTTGCTCCCGTCGCGCAGCTCGATGCGCGAGCCGTCGGGTAGCGCCAGACGTTCGTTTACATGCAGGTAGGATTTCGGCCCGGCCGCGTGCGATGCAACATAACGGGTAAGACCGAACACCCCGAGGGCCAGCACCGCCGCCGCCGCGAGTCCGCTGGACCACAACCACCCATTCCGCCGGCGCGGCGGCGCGAAAAGGTCCGGATTGGGCTCGGCGGTATGCGCCGGTTGCCACTCATAAAGCCGCATCATGCGTTCCAGCGCCGCCGCGTGCCGCGCCATCGCCGCCGCGTGGGCCGAATCCGCCTGCAGCCAACGCAAATATTCGTCCTGCTCCGCGGGCGTGAGTCCCCGATCGCGTTGGGCGAGCCAGTGAGCGGCCGCAGCATCGATGGTGTCGGTAGACGCGGGTTTGGAATTCATGGGCGGAGTTAGTTGGGGAAAGGTCGGGCGAAAAAGGCGGCGCAAGCCCGGATGCCCTGCGCCATTTGTTTTTCGACGGTGCTCTCGGAAACGCCGAGTTGCTCCGCGATTTGTTTTTGGGTCAGGCCGTAGGCGGTGCGCAGCGTGAAGATCTGCCGGCAACGCTCGGGCAGCGTCTGGATGGCGCGGGTCAAGAGTTCGAGCTCCTGTTGTTTGCTGACAGTGGCAATGACATCGGTGCTATCCGCTAAGACGGACGAATCGTCGATGTCCGTAAGCGACTCGAAAGAAATGACCTTTTGCCGTCGCACGGCATCGAGCGCGAGATTCCGGGCCGCGGTGTAAAGCAGCGCCCGCGTCGAGCGGATCGGCCCGGCCTCGCGCGCCCGCAGCAGGCGCACGCACGCGTCTTGCACCAAATCATCGACGTCAGGCAGCGTGGGAAACCGCGCGAGCAGCCAGGCGCGCACCGCCGGTCGGTGCGGCTGCACCTCGGTTTCAAACCAACGGCTAGTCTCGGCAGGATCGGATTCCACGGGAAACGCGCGGCGCGCGCCGCCAATTCCTCCAGTCAGCCCCGCCTAGTCGAGCGGAAATCCGATGCGCGATCTTTTCTTTGGGGATTCGCCGCCGCGGTTCGTCTCAAGATTGCCACGCGTATTTCCGTCCGCCTCGAGCCCTCACTTTCGTTCGCTCGCCTTAATACCGCGGTCCCGCCACGTTCGCCCACTCCGCTGATGTCCCCCCGCCCCTCCCGCCCGCCCGTGCTCGATCTCATCGGTCGGACGGCCCTCGTGCCGTTACACTTTCTCGATCACGGCGTCACCATCTACGCCAAGGCCGAATTCCTGAATCCCTCCGGCTCGATCAAGGATCGGCTCGCGCTCACGATTATCGAGGACGCCGAACAACGAAATTTACTGCGTCCGGACTCGGTCATTCTCGAATGCACGAGCGGCAACACCGGCATCGCGCTGGCCATGGTCGGCGCCGCGAAGAGGTATCGGGTCCACATTCTGATGAGCGAGGGCGCGAGCGTGGAGCGACGTCATCTGTTGCGCCAACTCGGCGCCGAGGTGCAGCTGTTCGCGGCGGCCAATGGCTACGCGACCGGCATCGACCTGAGCCGGAAAATGGCCGCCGAAGATGCGCGCTATTTCTTACCAAACCAGTTCGAAAATCCGCTTAACGCGCTCGACCACGAGCAACACACCGGACGGGAAATCCTCGCGCAAATGGAAGGACGCGTGGACGCGTTCGTCGCGGGTTACGGCACCGGCGGCACGCTCACCGGCTGCGGCCGGGCTTTGCGTGCTGCGCTGCCGAACGTGCGCGTTTTCGCGATGGAGCCCGCGGAAGCCGCGATGCTTTCCGGCGAGATGCCGTGCTGCCACTCCATTGAAGGTGTCGCCGGCGGTTACGTGCCGCCTCTTCTGCGGCAGGCGAAACTCGACGGCGCCATCAAAGTCTCCAGCGCCGATGCGATCGCGATGACGCGCCGTCTGAGCCGCGAGTTCGGATTGTTGGTCGGGACATCGAGTGGCGCCAATGTCATCGCCGCCCTGCGGACCGCGGTCACGATGGGGCCGGCCAGTCGCGTGGTCACCATTCTGTGCGACCGCGCCGAGCGGTACTATTCAACGAAGCTCTTCGGAAATTAATCCAACGCGTGAATAAACCGACACACCCCGCCCTTTCGGGCACCCCTCTCAAGGTAGGGCGCGTTATCCCTAACGCGCCGATTCTGCTCTGTTCGCGGTAATACGATGCTCAACTCCCAATGCGGCGGATTAAGGATAATCCGCCCTACCCAAAGCCGCGTCACCACCGCGTTACCTTCTTTCCCTCGCTTAATTTCACCTTGTGCCACTAGACAGTTTATTTACGGCCAGGAAGAAACCGTCCGTTTGCACCTAGCGTTCTTACCCATCAACTCTTCGCCATGAACGTTTCCCGCTTGTTTGTCCTTAGCGCGTTCGCGCTCACCGTTCTGTTGCCCACGGCTTACGCGCAACACGTGAAAGCTTCGCTGGTCGCGGCCGATACCGCCATCCAGCCCGGCAAACCGCTCACGGTCGCCCTGCGTCTGGAACATGATGCCCACTGGCACACCTACTGGCTGAATCCCGGCACCGGCCTGGTCACCGAAATCAAGTGGTCGCTCCCGCCCGGCTGGAAAGCCAGCGAGATTCAGTGGCCCGCGCCCCACGTGCTAAAAGACCGCACCGGCTCCGTCGTCGGTAATGGCTACGAGGGCGATCTCCTGCTTCCCGTTATCCTCACGCCACCGGCCGATCTCGCGCCCGGCAGCCAGATCGATCTGCAAGCCGCGGCCGAATGGCTCATGTGCGAGGAGGTCTGCATGCCCGGCAGCGCCAAAGTCCGGCTTTCACTCCCGGTCGCCATCAACGCCGCGTCCGACGCCAACTTCGGCCCGCGGCTCAACGCGCTGATCGCCGGGCTGCCGCGCGCCGACGCCGCATGGACCACCTCCGCCACGCGTGACGCGAAAAATGTTACCCTCACCATCCGGCCCGCAGCGCCCGGCGCGCACGTGCCGAGCGATCTGCATTTTTTCTCCGACGACAGTCTCGTGGCCTACGAGCTCCCGCAAAAAACTTCCCCGGACGGTTCCGGCGGTTTCACGCTCACGCTGCCAATTTCTCCCGACGGGCCCAAGGACGCGCCTAAACTTCTCGGCGTACTTACGAGCGAAACCGGCTGGTTGCCCAACAATTTGCTCCGCGGCTTGCGCATCGAGGCCGTCCTCGGTTCGACCATCGCCCCCTCCTCGGCCAACTCAAAACCAGCGAGCGGCGGCATCGCCGCCGCCGCGCCCGCCTCGCTCGGAGCGACGCTACTGCTGGCGCTGGTCGGTGGCCTCATCCTGAATCTGATGCCCTGCGTTTTTCCCGTCATCGGCATCAAGATTTTGGGCTTCGTCAACCAGTCCGGCCACGAGCGGAGCAAGGTCGTCGCGCACGGCCTCGTGTTCGCCCTCGGCGTGTTACTCTCGTTCTGGACCCTCGCCACCGTCCTCGCTGTCCTGCGGGCCGGCGGCGACCAGCTTGGCTGGGGATTTCAACTGCAGTCGCCCGTCTTCGTCTTCGGCCTCGCCGCCGTGATGCTGGTCTTCGCGATGAACATGAGCGGCGTGTTCGAGTTCGGTCTCGCGGCGACCGGCGTCGGTTCAAATCTCCAGGTCAAATCAGGGCTGGCCGGTTCGTTTTTCACCGGCGTGCTCGCGACGGTTGTCGCCACGCCGTGTAGCGCACCCTTTCTCGCCCCCGCTCTCGGCGCGGCGCTGACGTTGAGCACGGTCGAATCGTTCGCGGTTTTCACCGCGATCGCGATCGGGTTGGCGACGCCTTATCTGCTCCTCTCGATTTTTCCCGCCGCCGTTAAAATTCTCCCCCGGCCCGGCGCGTGGATGGAAACGTTCAAGCAGTTCATGGCTTTTCCGCTTTACGCCACCGTCGCGTACCTCGCGTGGGTGCTCGCCGGGCAGACCACCGAGAATGGCTCGTTAATGGCGTTGTTCGGCCTCGTGCTCATCGCCCTCGGCGTGTGGGTCTATGGCCGATACAATCAGCCGGGGGCCAAACCGGGGCGCACGCGCTTCGGCTTTATCGCGGGCGCCGCGGTTTTTGCGCTCGGCCTGTGGACTGGCTGGCCGATGCCCGCCGCGCCGACCGATGTCGTCTGGGAAAAATGGAGCCCCGAAGCCGTCGCCAAACTTCAAGCCGAGGGCCGCACGGTGTACGTCGATTTCACGGCCCGCTGGTGCGCCACCTGTCAGACGAACAAAAAGATCGTATTCCACTCGGAGGAGGTGCTGAAAACTTTCCGCGACAAGAAAATCGTCACGTTGCGCGGCGACTGGACGAACAAAGATCCGCAGATCACCGCCGAGCTCGCGAAATACCAGCGCAGTGCGGTTCCGTTCAACGTCGTCTGGCTCCCCGGGAAAACCGAACCCGTCATTCTGCCCGAACTACTCCGTCCGAGCGTCGTGCTCGATGCGGTGAAGGGATGA
>CAIXKG010000089.1 GCA_903919985.1 uncultured Opitutia bacterium
CAGGAAATCATCGCGGGCCTCGCGCCGGGCTTCCGCGAATACGCGGTCTATCTCCCGCTCTACAACGGCGTCGAAAAACTTTCTCTCGGCGTGCCACCTAACGCGAAATTCGAAACGCTCGCGCCGCGCACGGCTAAGCCGATCGTGTTTTACGGCACGTCGATCACGCACGGTGCCAGCGCATCGCGGCCCGGCATGGTGCATACGGCGATCCTGGGGCGGCGCTTTGATCGCCCCGTTGTAAATCTCGGATTCTCCGGCAACGGCCGGATGGACGCGGCCGTGGGCGAGCTCTTGGTGAAGATCGACGCGGCGGTTTACGTGATCGATTGCCTGCCGAACATGGACGCGGCGGCGGTGCGCGCGAAGTGCGTCCCGCTCGTGCAACAACTCCGCGCCGCACGCGCGGACACCCCCATTGTGTTGGTCGAGGATCGCCGGAATACCAATGCCTGGATCTTGCCGCTACGAAATCAGCATCACACCGACAACCACGCGGCGCTGCGCGAGTGTTTTGAACAACTGAAGGCGGCAGGCGTGCAGGGCTTGTACTACGTTTCTGGCGACGACCTCCTCGGCCACGATGCCGAGGGTGCGACGGATGGTTCGCATCCCAATGATCTCGGTTTCGTGCGGCAGGCGGATGTCATGGAGCCCGTGCTTCGCACCGCGCTCAAGGGGCGGTGACGCGCTCGATCATTGACGCGGAAATTTCTGCGCGCGACCGCGCTGCGCCTAAATTTCGCGCGCGCACCCGGCGATCCAGGCATAACTTTTCCCCGTGAATTTCCCCAAAGTCCTTCTTCGTATTCACAAACTGGTCACCCTCGGTGCGGCGGCTTCGTCCGTTTTTGCGGCCCAGGCCCCGAGCCCGGCAGCGCTGCCGGTGCTCCAGCCCCCACCAAAATATCCGCGCGACGAGGCGACCCTCGCTCAAGGACGGACAGGGTTCACGCAGCTCTGCGCCTCGTGCCATGCGCTTGACCGCGATGGCATCGGACCGCCTCTCGGAGCGGTGACTCGTATCCTGACGCAGGCCGAACTGCTACGCCACATCCGCGATCCCGCCGCCGTCATTGCAGCGGGAAACCTGCGCGCGAACGCGCTCTTTCGGCGTTACAAAGTCGTGATGCCGCCGTTCGGATCTTTGCCGGACGATCAGCTCGTGGCGATCCTGGCCCACCTCGACAGCGAGACGGAGAAATCCAAGCTCACGCCCTTCGCCGTCGAGCTCACGCCGCCGACCGGAAAAGCGGTCCGGCTGATTCCGCCCGTGGAGAAATCCTCGCTCGTGATCGAACTGGAAGAGTGGGCGCAAATCCCGCTCGCGCCTAATCGCCGCCCCGACAAGGGCATCGCCACACTGCGGGCCAGTCCCCGGAAGGACGGTGCAGTGTTCATCAGTGATCAGATGGGCGTGATCTACCGCGTGCAGGACCGGAAGGCCGAAGTGTTTCTCGACATCCGCGGCCAGTTTCCCGCCTTCGTCTTCGATCCGGGGATTGCCACGGGCTTGGGCAGCTTCGCGTTTCACCCCGACTTCGTGCGCAATGGACTTTTCTACACGACGCACGCCGAGATCACTCCGAGCACACCCGCCATCAACGAAGCGTGGTATGAGCAGATCGTCATCCCGAACCTGGGCACACCTCCCCTCTATTGGGTCTTGTCGGAATGGCACGCGACCGAGCCGACGGGCGACCGGTTCGCCGGCACCCGCCGCGAAGTGTTGCGGCTCAAAACGCCCACGACTGCCCATGGTTGCCAAGATATCGCCTTCGCTCCCGTGACGGATCGAAACGATCCCGACTACGGCCTGCTCTTCATCGGCGTCGGCGATGGCGGTACAGTCAATTTGAAGATGCCGGAACTCGCGCACACGCCGCGTTCGCTGCTCGGCACGCTCTTGCGGATCGATCCGCGCGGGAAAAATGCTTCCGGAGGCGGCTATGGAATTCCTGCCGACAATCCGTTTGTCCACAGCTCCGATCCGTTGGCGCGTCGAGAAATCTGGGCCTACGGATTCCGCAATCCTCACCGCATGTGCTGGGACCTTTCGTTTGGAAAACGGCTCATCGTCGTCGACATCGGCGAAGCCAATGTCGAGGAAATCAACCTGATCGAAAAAGGCGGGGATTATGGGTGGAACCAGCTCGAAGGCTCCAACCGGGTCGACGTCATGCGCGACGCGAAAGTCGTCCGACCCGCGACGGCCGCCGAGCTCGCGCCTTATCGGCTGCCCTTCGGCGCCTACGATCACACCGATGGCCGGGCAATCTCCGGTGGCTTCGTCTACCGCGGCCCGATCGAAGCCCTCCAGCACAAGTACATTTTCGGTGATATCGTGACCGGTCGCCTCTTTTTCATGCGGATGGATGAGAGACTGACGGACACCACAATCTACGAGCTGAATGTCGAGCGAGAGGGCGTCGCCACGAGCATCGCCGCGCTCGCGCACACGAAGCGGGCACACCTCCGGATCGGCTACGACGAGCAAACGGGCGATCTGTTTTTCATGACCAAGGAAGACGGCCGTGTGCGCCGCGTGACGAAAGGTTTCACCCGATGATCTCCTGGGCTGTAACCGAGCGGAAGGAAACCACGGATGAACACCAATGGACACAGATCCGGCGAAGACGGACGGCGGTCTCTGGAAAGCTGCAGTGTCGCCGAACAGTGACTGCCATAAATCTGCGCGCTCGGGCGCGATTCTCTTCGGGTATCCGGGGCGATGCAGCCTACCGTGTCCGCGGATCGCGCGTTTTGAAGAAGACTTCCGTCGGCCCCGCGCAAGCCCCACATCGGAATGACACCCTGGCGTCGGCCCCAAATCGCTCGGTCTTCCCTCTGCGCTGTGCCCGCGCCTTGCCCCGGCTGTGCTCGCGGCGGCGCTTCCGTCGG
>CAIXKG010000090.1 GCA_903919985.1 uncultured Opitutia bacterium
GCTTACGCGGAAATGGGCGGATCGTGCGGGCAGCGACGGGGTGAAATCTCGCGGTGGGTTTGGCTTCCAATTCCGCAGTTGCGGAGAATCGGCAGCCTGGGGCGGGGGTAACTCGTGCATGCGGCAAGCGAATCGTCCGTACAATGTCGCGCGCATTTGGACAGTCTAAATAGTTAATATTTAAACGCGTTAAGGAAGCGCTGATTTAATCCCGATCACGGGATTTTCTGGAGTACGGGCGAGTGAAGCTCAGTGCGCTAAGGCGCGACGACGTGCGCCGGGACATGATGGCGGCGAGGGCTACCGTGGTGCTGGCGCTGCTTCCTGCTTCGCGATGCGCTTCGCAGGACGAGTCGCGGAAGCTACGCAGGGCATCCTTCGCGGCGACGCGGAAACTGCCGGCGTGGGCGGGAAGTTTTCCCGGGATGGCCGTGCCATCCGAAGCTCAACGAGCGAAGGATGGCGGAGAGGGAGGGATTCGAACCCCCGGTCCCCTTGCGAGGACACATGATTTCCAATCATGCGCATTCGACCACTCTGCCACCTCTCCGGGTGTTCGGACGACGCATCGGAAACGCGTCGCTCGACGGGCGAAGGGTGAAACAAGGGCCGGCCCGCCTCCGTGGGTCAACGGCAAATCTACGCGGGGCTAGTGGAAATATTACTAGCGGGAGGTTTTCCGAAAACCTCCTTGCGCGACCTAACGCGGTTGCTACGGTCCGCAATCTTAGCGTCCGAAATTCTCCATCACTTTCACCATGGTCTCCCCCAACTCCGAGCTCGGCTACAACAGCAAGATTGAGGGCGAGCTCATCGTTTCACGGGCGGATGCGGTCATCAATTGGATCCGCGCCAATTCCATGTGGCCGATGCCCATGGGCCTCGCCTGCTGCGCCATCGAATTGATGGCGACGGCGTCGAGTCGGTTCGACATCGCGCGCTTTGGCGCCGAGGTCATGCGTTTTTCCCCGCGCCAATCCGATTGCATGATCGTGGCGGGCACCGTCACCTACAAGATGGCCTCGTCGGTCCGTCGCATTTACGACCAGATGGCCGAGCCGAAGTGGGTCATTGCCATGGGCGCCTGCGCCAGCTCGGGCGGCATGTACCGCAGTTACGCCACGCTTCAGGGGGTCGATCGCATCGTGCCGGTCGATGTATATATTAGCGGGTGTCCTCCGCGGCCCGAGGCGCTGCTCGATGCCCTCATGAAATTGCAGGATAAGGTCCGCCGTGAGCCGTCGGCCAAGAATCTGCTGACGGCTTAAACGCGCCGGACCATTTTTCCTTTCGCGCCGTCCTTTTCACTCCACGCCATGTCCGGTACCATCGACGCCATCACCGCCCTCAGGGAAAAATTCCCGCAGGCCTCTCCGCGCGCGAGTCTCGATCATCCGGCGGTCAACGTGCCGGCCGCTGAAGCCTTGGCCGTCCTGAAATATCTTCGCGACGAATTCGCCTTCGATTTCCTCGCCGATTTGACCGCGATCGACTGGGCGGAAGGGGTTTCGCCGCGATTCACGGTGGTCTATCATCTCTATTCGACCTCGCAGCATAATTACATCCGGGTGGCGGCGAATTGCCTGGATGACGCCGCGCCGGCGATGCCGAGCGTGGTCAGTCTGTGGGGCGGGGCGAACTGGCACGAACGCGAGGCGTTCGATATGTTCGGCATCACGTTTACCGGTCACCCAGACTTGCGCCGGATTTTGATGTGGGACGGTTATCCGTATCATCCCTTGCGGAAGGAATTCCCGCTGGCTGGTATCGAGACCGTGCTGCCCGATTTCGAGGTCGCCGAGGAGACGAAAGCCAAAGTGATCGCGGCGCCGATGGTCGGCGGCCCCTTTGTGGCGTCGTCGGGTGAGATGAGCATGACCGAGGCCGAGCCGTCCGCGAAGGACGAGAGCTGGAACGAACGCCGGGAAAAACCGGAATAAGGTTCCCCGCAAAAGACGCGAAAAAAAATACCGGAAATGAAAATTCATCTGAAGTGCCACTCGATATCTTCCGCGCATTTTTGCGTGTTTAGCGGGCACGCGATTTAATTTCGATGGCCACCGACTACACTTTCCCCGACACCGCGGCGAAGACCGCCGCGGGCGCGCAGGAATTCGAGACCGAGAAAATGTCGCTCTCGATGGGGCCGTCACATCCCTCGACGCACGGCGTGTTGCGCCTGCAGATGGAGCTCGATGGTGAAATCCTCACCAAGTGCGACCCGGTGATCGGCTACCTGCATCGCGGCGACGAGAAGATTGCCGAGAACATGACTTACAACCAGTTCGTGCCGTACACGGACCGGTTGGATTACCTCGCCCCGCTCGCGAACAACATGGCCTACGCCATCGCGGTCGAGAAGCTCGCGAAACTCGAAGTGCCGGCCCGCTGCCAGGCGATTCGCGTGATCACCGCCGAGCTCGCGCGCATCTCATCGCATCTGATGGGCCTCGGCGCCTTCGGCATCGATACCGGCGCGTGGTCGGTGTTCATGTACTGCTTCACGGAACGCGAGAAGCTCTATAAACTTTTCGAAGAACTCACCGGTGCGCGTTTCACCACGAGCTATTCGCGCATCGGCGGCCTGCAACGCGACGTGCCCGAGGGCTGGACCGATCGCGTCAACGCGTTCTGCGATCAATTTCTGCCGATCCTCGACGAGATTCTCGCGCTGCTGACGCGCAACAAGATCTTCATGGATCGTACGGTGGATGTCGGAATCATCACGAAAGCGGATGCGATCTCTTACGGCCTCACCGGCCCGAACGCGCGCGGCAGCGGGGTGTCGGTGGACCTCCGCAAGGACAAGCCTTACTCGGGTTACGAACAGTACGAGTTCGACGTGCCGGTCGGTACCAAGGGCGATTGCTACGACCGCTATCTCGTGCGCGGCGAGGAAATGAAACAGGCGGTGCGCATTGTGAAGCAAGCCGTGGCGAAATTTCCCGGCGGTCCGTGGTACGCAACGGAGGCGAAGAAAATCTTCGGTCCGCCCAAGGAGAAGGTGCTCTCGTCGATGGAGGAGCTGATCCAGAATTTCATGCTCGTGACCGAAGGTCCGCAGATGCCGGCGGGTGAAGTTTACTTCGAAGCCGAAAACCCGAAGGGCGCGCTCGGTTTCTTCGTCGTCAGCAAAGGCGGCGGCGTGCCATGGCGGTTGAAAATCCGTTCACCCTCGTTCTGCAATCTCTCCATCTTGCCCAAAATGTGCGTCGGCAATCTCGTGTCCGACGTGGTCTCCATCCTCGGTTCGCTCGATTTCGTGATGGGCGAGTGCGATCGGTAGAGATTTTTTCCCGGAACAAGCAGAACACACGGAATGAAAACCAACCGAATTGATCCTTCTGTGCATTCTTTGTGTTCCGTGGGCCCCTCAATTTTACAGCGTTAATGAATCTCAAGCCCGAAACTCTTTCGAAGATCGACGAGGTGATCACGCATTACCCGACGAAGCGTAGCGCCACGCTGCCATTGCTGCACCTCATTCAAGAGGACGTTGGTTTCATTCCGGAGGCCGCGATTCCGTGGATCGCCACGAAACTCGAGATTCAGCCGATCAATGTCTACGAGGTGGTCACGTTTTACCCGATGTTCCGCCAGAAGCCGATCGGCCGGCGCCACATCAAGGTGTGCCGCACGCTTTCCTGCGCGCTCGTCGGTGGCTACAAAACCTGCGCCGCCTTCGAGCAGGAATTCAACACGCACCTCGGTGAAGTTTCGCCCGACGGCGAAGTGACGGTCGATTTCGTCGAATGTCTCGCGAGCTGCGGCACGGCGCCCGTCGTGTTGATCGACGACGACCTCCACGAGAAGGTCGACGTTTCGAAGGCCAAACAGTTGAGCGCCCAAATCCGCGCCGAAGCCGCGGCGCGAAAGTAACCGCGGATCGAACCCATCACTTTTCACTCGCCACTCGCCACTTCAGCCATGCCCGCTCCCGCTCAACGTCGCATCATTTTTCAGCACATCGACGAGCCCGGCTATACCAACGACCTCGCATGCTATCTGAAGCATGGCGGCTACGAAGTGATGAAGCGTGCGTTTGCGCGCAAGCCCGAGGAACTGATCGACGAGGTGAAAAAATCCGGCCTGCGCGGACGTGGCGGCGCGGGTTTCCCCTGCGGCGTAAAGTGGGGACTGGTTGATCGCAAGAGCGGCAAGCCGATCTATCTCATCGTCAATGCCGACGAGTCCGAGCCCGGCACGTTCAAGGATCGGTACATCATGCACCAGGATCCGCACCAGCTGATCGAGGGCACGATCATCTCCTGTTTCGCGAACAACGTGAAGCAGGCCTACATTTATATCCGCGGCGAAATGCCGCATGGTGCACGCATCTTGGAAAAAGCGATCGCCGAGGCGCGCGCGGCAAATTTTGTGGGCCCGAATATTCTCGGATCGACGTACAGCTGCGAAATTTTCGTTCATCGCGGTGCCGGCGCCTATATTTGCGGCGAGGAAACCGGCTTGATCGAGTCCCTCGAGGGCAAGCGGGCCAACCCGCGCATCAAGCCGCCTTATTTTCCCGCGGTGCTGGGGCTTTATCAGTGCCCGACGATCGTGAACAACGTGGAGACGCTCTGCCACGTGAAGTTCATTGCGGATGTCGGGGGCGAGGCCTTCACGAAAGTGGGCACGCCGGGCAATACGGGGACGCGCATCTTCTGTGTTTCGGGTCACGTGCAGAAGCCCGGTTATTACGAGTTCGAAGCCGGCCGGATCACGATGGGCCAGTTACTCAATGAGGTCTGTGGCGGGCCGTTGCCGGGCCGGACCTTCAAGGCCGTCATTCCCGGCGGTTCGTCCGCGAAAATTCTCCGCTTCGGTGAACGCTACAAAGGCAAGCGCAAGGTCGGCGCAGAAATGGTCGACTACGATTGGGGCGTCGAGGATGTGCCGATGGATTTCGATTCGCTCGGCATGATCGGCACGATGGGTGGCTCGGGTGGCGTGATCGTGATGGATGACACCGTCAATATGGTCGAAGCGCTCGCGAATATTAACGCGTTCTACTCCCACGAAAGCTGCGGCCAGTGCACGCCGTGTCGCGAGGGGTCGTTGTGGATGAAGAAAATCACCACGCGCATGGTTCATGGCCAGGCCCGGACCGAGGACGCCGCGCTGCTCAAGAGCGTAGCCGACCAAATTCCTGGCCGCACAATTTGCGCCTTCGGCGAAGCGTGTTCGTGGCCGACCCAGAGCTTTATCGCGAAATTCGGCGATGAGTTTAAGGCGTATCCCGAGACCAAAAAAACCGCGAAGCCGTCCGAAGCGGGCGCGCTCATCTAACTTTTCCAATCCTTAAGCGCGAAGACGCAAAGCCGCGAAGTTCGAACGCAAAAACCAATCTCTTAAAACAACTTTCCCTCCGAACTTCGCGCCTTTGCGTCTTTGCGCTTAAAACAAATCTTTCCGAGATGATCGCTCCGCTCAAACCCGACCTCATCACCGTCAACGTCGACGGCAAGGAGATCGCCGTGCCCAAAGGCACCAACGTGATCGAGGCCGCGCGCCTGGTCGGCGTCGATGTGCCGCATTACTGCTACCACCCGAAGCTCACGGTCGCGGGGAATTGCCGGATGTGTCTCATCGAAATGGGCATGCCCGCCGTCGATCCCGCCACCAAGGCGCCGATCATGGATCCGGCCACCGGCAAGCAGAAGATCAACTGGATCCCTCGTCCCCAGATCGGTTGCGGCACCAACGCTTCGCCCGGCCTCCACATTCGCACCAACACCCCGATGGTGAAGGACTGCCAGCAGGGCGTGATGGAGTTTCTCCTCATTAATCATCCGCTCGACTGCCCGATCTGTGACCAGGCCGGCGAATGCAAACTTCAAGAACAAGCCACTGATTACGGCCGCGGCTATTCTCGTTTTGTCGAGCAGAAGAACGTCAAACCGAAGCGCACCCAGCTGGGGCCGCGCGTGACACTCGACGACGAGCGCTGCATTCTCTGCTCCCGTTGTGTGCGTTTCTCGAAGGAGATCGCGAAGGACGACGTGCTCGGCTTCACCGATCGCGGCAGTTATTCGACGCTCACCTGCTATCCGGGCAAGACGCTTTCGAACAATTACTCGCTCAATACCGTCGATATTTGTCCGGTCGGCGCGCTCACTTCGACGGATTTCCGTTTCAAGATGCGCGTCTGGTTTCTCAAGCAAACCAACAGCATCGACACCGAGTCTTCCGTCGGCGCCAACACGGTCCTCTGGTCGCGCGAGGGCACGCTCTATCGCATCACTCCGCGCCGCAACGACGAGGTCAACGACACGTGGCTCTCCGATTCCGCGCGCATCCTTTACAAGCAGGTCAAGGCCGACACGCGTCTCACGGCGATCACGGTTAACGGCACCGACAGCGCGCTCGACATCGCGATCAACGCCGCGGTCCAACTCCTGAAAGCGGGCTCGGTCGCCATCGTGGGTTCTGGTCGCAGCACCGTCGAGGAACAGTTCCTGACGAAAAAACTCGCCGCTGCGTTCGGCGCGTCCGCGCAGCTCGTCAGCCGGGTGGGGCAGGGCGACAAGTTGCTCATCTCCGCCGACCGCAATCCGAACGTCCGCGGGGCGCTCGTCACCGGGCTCATCACGACGTTGCCCGCCGCGCACCTCACTGGGCTCGCGGCTGACATCGACGCCGGAAAAATAAAAACAGTCGTTTCCGTCGGCGAAGATCTGGCCGCCGCTGGACTGAGCGCCGCCCAGCTCGGAAAAATTTCCGTAATCTATCTTGGCACCCACGCGAATCCCACGAGCGCGGCGGCCAAGGTCGTTCTCCCGACGCTCACGGTTTTTGAAAAGAGCGGTACGTTCGTGAACCAGCAATTTCGCATCCAGAAATTCACGAAGGCTGTCCCTGGTCCGGTCGGCGCGACTGACGACCTCGTCGTCCTCGCGAAACTCGTGGCCGCGGTCGGCGGTGCGACGCTCGGTGGCGATGTGGCCGCGCTCTGGCCCGCACTCAGCGCGGACGTCCCGGCGGTCGGCACGATGCTGTTCAAAAACATTCCCGACACGGGCCTGCTGCTCGACGCCACGCCGTTCGCCGCGCTGTCTTTTGTTGAGGGCGAGACGCTGCACTACAAGCCGAGTGCCCCGCAGCCGGCGGCAACGCCGACCTCGACGCCCGCCTAACTGACGCGACGCCATGTTCGATTTCTACTTCAACCTCCCGCTGCTCGTGCAAGGCCTGATCAAGGGCCTCGCGGTGATCTTGGTGATCTTCCCGCTGGCCGGCGCCTGTTCGATGGCGGAGCGCAAAGTCTCGGCGTGGATCCAGGGTCGTCCGGGTCCGAATCGCGCGATTCCCTTCTGGTTCGCGTGGGTGCCCGTGCTTGGTCCGGTGCTCCAGAAGCTCGGCGTGTTTCACCTCATGGCCGATGGCGCGAAGTTCCTGTTCAAGGAAGAGCCGGTCCCGGGGCACGTGAACAAACTGTACTTTCTGCTCGCGCCGCTGATCGCGATGATTCCGGCCCTCACCACGGTCACGGTCGTGCCGTTCGGCGCCTTCATCGATGGCGCAGGACAGGTCATTCCGCTGGCGCTGGCGAACGTCGACATCGGATTGCTCGCGGTATTTGCGGTCTCCTCGCTCGGGGTCTACGCGCTGATTCTTGCGGGCTGGGCGTCTAACTCGAAGTATCCTTTCCTCGGCGGCGTGCGCGCCTCGGCGCAGCTCATTTCATATGAACTCGCGATGACGCTTTCCGTCGTGCCGGTTTTTCTTTGGGTAAACGCGCCGGGTACGCCCGCCACGATGAGCCTCGCGCGGGTGGTCGAATTCCAGAGCCAGCCGGGCCTTTGGGGTGGAACGTGGTTCATTTTCCTGATGCCGATTTCGGCGCTCATTTTCATGGTCTCGCTGTTTGCCGAGACGAACCGCCAGCCGTTTGACATGCCGGAGTCGGAAGCCGATCTCGTCGGCGGATTCCACACCGAGTACGGCGCCTTTAAATGGTCGCTCTTCTTTGTGGCCGAATACGCGCACATGATCGTGGGCTCTGCAATTTTCACGCTGCTGTTCCTCGGTGGCTGGAATCCGCTGCCGTGGGTTTCCCTCGCGGCCATGGCGGGCGCGCTTCACTTGACGGCGCTGCCGCTCGTGTTGGGTCTGCTCTCAATCGGGATCTTCCTCGGCAAGGTCATCGTGCTGCTCTTTTTCTTTATGTGGGTCCGCTGGACTGTGCCGCGTTTCCGCTACGACCAAGTCATGAAGCTAGGTTGGCAGAAGCTTCTGCCCCTCGCGATTTTCAACCTCATTGCCTACGCGATCGGCATCGCGATCATCCAGCAATGAAAACTACGAAGCACCCAAGAACTCAAGTCATGCGCTTCGGTTTTAATTCCGCTTCTTCGCTTCTTCGCCGTTAATTAGTCCCCGCCATGGCCGTCATCCCTCTCGAACGCAAACCGCTCTCCTGGTCTGAGCGCACCTACCTCCCGCAGATCGCGGCCGGCCTGAAGACTACGCTCAAGCATCTCTTCGCGCCCAACGTGACGCTCTCGTACCCGGAGGAACGTCCCGCCATTCCCGCCAACTACCGTGGTGTGCCCACGCTCGTGAAGGATCCCCACGGCCGCGAGAAATGTGTTTCCTGCCAGCTCTGCGAATTTGTCTGCCCGCCGAAGGCCATTCGCATCACTCCTGGCGAGATTCCCTCCGACCAGCCGGACCGCGCCCACGTTGAAAAAGGTCCACAGGCTTTCGACATCGACATGCTGCGGTGTATTTACTGCGGACTTTGCCAGGAAGTTTGTCCGGAGGAGGCGATCTTTCTGCAGAATCAATACTCCATGACGGGCTACACCCGCGAAGAGATGGTGAATCACAAAGACCGTCTCTACGAACTCGGCGGCACCCTGCCGGACCAGCATTTCAAGTGGGATAAAAAGAAAGCCGCCGCCGAGCACGGCAACGCGCACTGAGAAATGAAGACCAATCTTAAGCGCAAAGACGCCAAGGGCCAAACCAAGGTTCGCAAAGCGCTGCTCTTGTTTCTTGGCACCCCTTCGTCCGCGTCGCGTCTTCGCGCCTAATCATTTCCGATCCGATGTCCGATCTCCTCTTCAACCTCTTCGCTGTCTTCACCGTGATTTGTGCGGTGGGCGTGGTGCTGAACAAAAACGCGGTCAACGCCGCGATGTGCCTTTTGCTTTGCCTCGTCGGTGTGGCCGGACTCTTCGTGCTGCTCGAGGCCTACCTGCTGGCGTTCGTGCTCCTGTTAGTTTACGCGGGCGCGGTCGTCGCTCTGTTCCTTTTCATCGTCATGCTCCTCGACATGCAGGGCGGCGTTAAAGTGTCGTTCACGCGGACGACGATCATCGCGTCGACCGCGGCGGCGGCTCTGCTCGCGGTCGGCGTGCTTTCAATTCGCGCGCACGGCCAGGTGCCGGAGATCGTTGTGACCGGTCCAGCGATCGGCGCTGATCTGAAAGCCTACGCGTACCAGCTCTTCACGACCTATCTGCTGCCGGTGCAGATCATCGGGTTTCTCCTGCTGATTGCCATGCTCGGCGTGATCGTGCTCAGCAAAAAATTCGAAGGCCTGGAGGACATTAAATGATCGCCGCCTCGCTTAACGCTTACGTGATTCTCAGCGCGATTCTTTTCGCGATCGGATTTCTCGGCGTGCTGCTGCGCAAGAACACCCTCGTGATGTTCATGTGCCTCGAGCTGATGCTCGTCGCAGCCACGCTCGGGTTAGTCGCGTTCTCGCGCTACAACGGCACGATGGACGGCAACGTCTTCGTCTTCTTCATCCTCACGGTAGCCGCCGCCGAAGTCGCGGTGGGCCTCGCCATCATCGTCGCGCTTTTCCGCAAGCGGCAAACGGTGCAGGTCGACGAACTCAACGCGTTGAAAAACTGATCCGATCCCAAACCATTTTAACCGCTAAGCCACGCTAATGCTCGCCCATGAAATCAGTCCGGGACGCTTTGCCGAATTAGCGTCAACTAGCGTCAATTAGCGGTTCAAAAATTTCAGATGTCTCCCGTCCAGCACGCCATCCTTGTTCTGCTTTTGCCGCTGATCTCCGCGGCGGTCATCGCGATTTTCTTGCGCCGCGCCGGTGGAGCGGCGGCGGCCTTGTCGACTTTCGTTGCGGCCGCTATCGCCGCCATCGCCCTGCTTCTGGCGGTGCAGGGTGAACGCTTCATTGCTTCGTGGGAATGGCTTCGCTTCGGCGATTTTGCCCTCTCCATCGGGGTCAAGTTCGACGATCTCGCGGCGCTGATGCTCTGCATCGTCGGCATCGTCGGGCTTTGCGTGCACGTTTTCTCGCTCGGCTACATGCACGATGATCCGGCGCGCGCGCGCTATTTCGGCGGCCTTTCGATCTTCATGTTTTCGATGCTCGGCATCGTTTTTGCCGATAATCTTTTCATGATGTTCATCTTTTGGGAGCTCGTCGGTTTCA
>CAIXKG010000091.1 GCA_903919985.1 uncultured Opitutia bacterium
GACGCGTGGCTGCGGCTCATCGGCACCAAGATCTGGCTCGATGGCGGCATGCTCACGGGCAGCGCCTACCTGCATCAACCGTGGGGCCGGAACGAAAATTACGGTATCCGCGACGACACTTACCGCGGCGTACTCAACGTCCCGCCCGACCGGCTGCTCGCGATGGTTCGGCGGGTGGCGCAACACGGCCTGCAATTTACCGCGCACGCGGTCGGTGATGCGGCGGGCGATGTCCTGCTCGATGCCTACGACACGGTGAACCGGGAGAAACCGATTCGTGAACTCCGCATGGGCATCACCCACTCGAATTTCATGACGCGCGAAAGCATCGCGCGCTCGGCCCGGCTCGGCGTGGTGCTCGACGTCCAACCAATCTGGTTACATCTCGACACCCGCACGCTCGTGCAACAGTTCGGCTACGACCGGCTGCGCTGGTTTCAGCCGCTGAAAAGCATTCTGGCGGCGGGCGGCATGACCGGAGGAGGCTCGGACCACATGCTCAAGATCGGCGATCAACGGGCGATCAATCCCTATAATCCCTTCCTCGCCATGTGGACGACGATCTCGCGGCGGGCGAAGTGGTATGAAGGCCAATTGCACCCCGAGGAAGCGCTCACCCGGCGGCAGGCGATCGAGTTCTACACGCGCAACAACGCCCACCTGTTGTTTTGGGAAAAAGAACTCGGCTCCCTCGAGCCGGGCAAACGCGCGGACTTCATCGTGATTGACCGCGACCTGCTCGCGTGCCCGCTCGACGACTGGAAAGAGACGCGCGTGCTGGAAACGTGGGTCGAGGGTCGCGCGGTATTTCGGCGAAGCGGGCCGTAAGCAAGGGGGCGGCGAGCCTTTTTTCGGATCATCATGGACCCTCATCGCGACATCGTGCCTGCCCCTATTTTCTTTCCTGTAGAAACCGGCCTTGGGGTCACGAACGCGGAATCGGCGGGTTACGAAGCGACGCGGGTTAATTGACGAATCGCTTCGTAGGTCGCAATCCCGGCGGCGGTGCTGAGGTTGAGCGATCGCAACGCAGGATTCGCATGGGGTATGGTGACTCGCTGGCCCGCGCCAAGCTCGTCGTGCAACCATTCGGGAGCACCCGCGCTCTCATTTCCAAAGACCAATCCGTCATCGTCCGCGTAGCGCACATCCCAAAAACTTTGCTGCGTTTTTGTCGTGAAAAGCCAGAGCCGCTTCGGCGCCTGGGGACTCGCTCGAAATGCCGTCCAATCGGCATGCTCATGGACATCGAGCGATTTCCAATAATCCATCCCGGCGCGACGCAGATTACGGTCGTTGATCACAAAGCCGAGGGGGTGAATCAGGTGGAGCCGCGAACACGTCAGAGCACACATCCGGCCGATGTTACCGGTATTGGGCGCGATCTCGGGCTGAAAGAGCACGACATGAATCATTCGCTGATCGTCGCTGGCCGCCTGCGTGAATCAAGCACGCTGACAGCTTGGCTTTCAGTTTCAGCGACGTGCCTTGAGCGCTTTGTTGAGCTCCATCATTTCGGCCCGCGTCTTGAGGTCGTCACGCTTATCGAAATTTTTCTTTCCGGTGCACAAGGCCACCTCGACCTTCACGAGTGCCTCCTTGAAATACATCCGCAACGGCACCAGTGCCCGCCCGCCCGCCTCCAGCGCATGCTGGATCTTGTCGATGTGCCGGCGATGCAGCAGCAGTTTCCGGATACGCTTGGAGTCGTGGTTAAAAATATTACCCCACGCATATTGCTCGATATGCGCGCCATGCATCCAAATTTCCCCCTTCTCCACCCGACCAAACGCGTCGCTGATCTGCGCCTTGCCCGCGCGCACCGACTTCACCTCGGTGCCCCGGAGCTGGATGCCGGCCTCGAACCGTTCGTCCACAAAATAGTCACGCAACGCCTTCGAGTTGCGGATTTCGGTATGACGCGGACCGTCTTTCTTCTTCGCTGCCATGGTTCAGGTGGAATTGGGATCGGAAAATTTCAGCACAAAAAAAGGCGGCCTCGACAATCATCGAGCCGCCCAAAGTTGCAATCGCTCCGCGATCTCAGGCCAATTCGTAGCTGATCTTACCTTCGATCACCTCGCGGAGCGCGGTGTCCTCGGGGGTGAGCTGCTCGAGCGACTCGACGAGTGGTCGATTGCCCCGCTTCAGCTGCTTCACGCGACGGGAAACCACGTTGATCAGGATATTGGGATCAGGAATCGCCTTGAGGGCATCTGTGATATAATTGTCTCTCATGATTGACGGAGGGATGATTTGAAAAAGGTCGAGAACACCGCCCGCTCCGCCACCCGTCAAGGGCGAATTCCCACCTCCCAATTCCCGCTTGCGCCCGCCCGTCGCACGCCGAAAACTTCCGCTATGTTCATCACTTGGACTACTGTGGCCACTCGGGCCGAGGCCGAACGCCTAGCGAGGGATGCCGTCGCCCGCGGTTTGGCCGCCTGCGTCCAAATTGACGGCCCCATCGTCTCGCACTTCTCTTGGCAGGGCCGAGCCGCGCGGTCCGAAGAATTTCGCCTCTGTTTCAAGTGCTGCCCCGGCCAACTCGCCGCCCCCGAAACGCAGGTCCTCGCCAGCCACCCCTACGACACCCCCGAATGGCTGGTCGTGCGGGCCGAATATGTGGGAGAAAAATACTTGTCATGGGCGGAGGCGAACGCCACGTTCCCACCCTTTCATTCGTCTCAACCACCACTTTAACTACCATGTCCCAGCACAAAAGCCTCCAAGGCGCCTCCGGTCTCGTCGTCAAA
>CAIXKG010000092.1 GCA_903919985.1 uncultured Opitutia bacterium
GGATCAGTTCGAGCGCCTCGTCGCGCAACTCAGTGAAGGTCGCGGCACCGTAGCCATCCCGCGGTGACGACATAAAAATCAGATCGAAATGCGCTTGAGTGATCCGCGTTTGAAAATCCCGTCTCGCGACTTTTCAGTAGCTTTCAACCGTCCAACCAACCAAAACTTCTCACCATGAAAATTCTCAGAGTCGCCGGCGTCGTCGTGGGCATCCACGCCTTCGCTTTACTGTTTCTCCTCGCCAATCCCGGCTGCAGCTCTGCCAGCAAGCCCACGCCGGCGCCATCCGACACCGTGGCCAAAACCGAACCATCTCCGATGATCACGGTCCCGTCGAGTGCGTCAGATTCATCGCCGATCATGCCGGCCTCGTCGGGCGGCGATTCGTCGTCCACGGTTTCGATCAACGTCGCCGGTTTGGGAGCGTCACGGTACAGCCCGACCCGTCCCGGCACGCCGGCGGCCTCCGCGCTTGAGGCGCAGCCCGTGGCCGACGTGATTCCGGCCACGACCTACACCGTGGTCAGCGGTGACAGCCTGATCGTCGCGGCGCGTAAAAATAAAATTTCCGTCGCCGAATTGATCGCCGCCAACAATCTTAAGCAGAGCTCTGTCCTGCGGCCCGGTCAGAAATTGATCATCCCCGCGAAAACGCCTCCAGTGGTTTCCGTCGCTCCGGCCGGTAGCGCCCCAATGGCCGCAGCGCCCGACGGCGGGGCCCAGGCGCCGGCGGAAGTCGTGAAGCACACGGTGCAAAACGGGGAGACACTCGGGGCCATCGCGCGAAAGTACCACGTGACGCTCGGTGAGCTGATGCTCAAAAACAAAATTGCCGATCCGAAAAAAATTCAGACCGGTCAGGACCTTATCATTCCGTCACCGACGGCTTCCAAAGCGGTGAAGCCGGCTCCGACGACGGCCACCCCGGCCGCGACTACCCGCGCCGCCGCGCCCGCTGCCGCCAAGCCGGCGGCGCCCAGCCCTGCGGTCGAGAGCAAACCCGTTTTTGTCATTCCCCCGCCCGGACAGGATCTCGATGCAGGACTCAAGCCGGGAACGGGCGTCGATGTGCCCGTGAACAAAGTTGAGGAAATTTCCGAGGTCAAAAAGCCTTGAGTCGCGCATTGTAGAAAAACTGGCGGTCGCCCGCCTTATCAATGTCCGCGCCTGTTGCCGCTCCCCGCGTTCGCCAGATCGTCAGTCCGGCGGCGATCATCGTCGTCTGCGCCGTGGGTCTCACGATTCTCGGCCTGACGATTTTGTTCAGCGCGAGTGCCGCCTTTCGCACTAAAAAGGGCGTCGAGGTGCCTTACCTTTATCTCAATAAACAGGTCATCGGCGCCGCGCTCGCCTCCGGGCTCTGTCTACTGGCGAGCCGGATAAATCTGGATTACGCTCGTCGCTACGCTTGGTGGATCGGTGGTATCAGTCTTTTCCTGCTCGCCCTGGTGCTCGTGCCGCACATCGGGTACGAGAGCCACGGTTCGCGCCGGTGGCTCGGTTACGGTGAAGCCAAGGTGCAGGTTTCGGAGTTTGCCAAGCTCGGCTTGGTCTTCTGTCTCGCCCACTATCTTGCGCTCAATCAGACGCGCATCGCCGAATGGAAGCGGGGCTTTCTATGGCCGCTCGGTTTGATCGGCGCGTTTGCCGCCCTCGTGTTGAAGGAGACCGACATGGGCACCGCCGCCCTCATGGTCGTAGTGGGCTTCGTCCTGTTATTCCTCGCCGGTGCGCGCTGGCGTTACATCGTGCCGTCGGTTGCGGCCGTGGTGGCGGCCTTTGCCGCCATTGTCATGCTCATCCCCAACCGGCTCGCGCGGTTCACGGCGTTTCTCGACGTGGAGGCGAACAAGAGCGGCAAGGCGTATCAACTTTATCAGGCCCTAGCGGCTTTTGCCTCAGGCGGGACCGACGGGGTTGGGCTTGGTCAAGGACGACAGCAGCTCAGCTATCTGCCCGAAGCGCAGACCGACATGATTTTCGCCGTCGTGGGCGAGGAACTCGGTCTGTGGTTTACGCTCGGGGTGGTCGCGGTTTTTGTCGTGATGTTTATCGCCGGACTCATCCACCTGAGGCGCGCACCGAACCTCTTTCACTTTCTTTTCGTGACCGGCTGTCTGTTGCTCATTTCGCTGCAAGCGATCGTGAATTTGGGCGTCGTCACCGGACTTTTCCCGACCAAAGGAATGTCCCTGCCGTTTATCAGCGCCGGCCTCTCGAATCTTTTGCTGATGGGTTTGCTGGTCGGCATTTTCGTGAACACGCAACGCACCTGGGGCCGCGTCGCGCTGCCGGAAAAAACCCGCAATCTGCGTGAGGTGTTAGCGTGAGTAGAAGGGTGAAAACGTACGACGGGGAGCGTGCGGCAGCATGAGCCATTACTTCATTTCCTGCGGCGGCACGGGCGGACATCTCGCTCCGGGTATCGCGCTGGCCGAGGGTTTGCTCGCGCGTGGCCACACCGCGACCTTGTTGATCAGCCAAAAAAAGATCGATGCCCGCCTGAGCGAAAAATACCCCCGGCTCCTTTTTCTACGCATGCCCGGTAGCGGGTTTGCCTGGTCGCCCGTGCAACTCGCGCGGTGCTGCTTGTCTCAATTCCAGGCGTTCAGATTTTGTTGCGCGTTGATCCGGACGGAGCGGCCCGACGCGATTGTGGGCTTCGGCGGGTTTACGTCGGCGCCGGTTGTTTTCGCCGGCCGCTTGGCGAGACTTCCCATCGTGCTGCACGAATCCAATCGCGTGCCCGGTCGGGCCATCCGCACGCTGGGCCGCTTCGCGGCCCGAGTTTATTTGCCGGAGGGAATTCGCATCGGCCGCGTTCCGGCCGCGATCACGCGTCACGCCGGCATGCCTGTGCGCCAGGAAATTGCGCCGCTCCCGGCCGAGGCGGCGCGGGCGGCGCTCGGTTTCAATCCGAGCCAGAAATTGCTCGTGGTCTTTGGCGGCAGTCAGGGCGCGTCCGCGCTAAATGACTGGGCGCGCGCAGCGCGGGCGGACTTGGCGGCCGAGGGCATACAGTTGTGCTGTGTGACCGGTCCCGGTAAAGGCGAGGTGGAGGCGGGCGAATCGCTGTCGCGAAACGGTGCAATGGTGCGCTTTCAATTTTTGCCGTTCAGCGATCGCGTCGCCGAGTTGCTCTCGGCGGCCGACCTCGTGGTCGCGCGCGCCGGAGCCGGAACGATCGCTGAACTGATTCGCTGTGCAGCACCCGCGATTCTCGTCCCGTTTCCGCATGCCGCCGACGATCACCAGCGCGCCAATGCCGCGCATTTTGCGCACGAAGCCGGCGGCCTCGTGGTGGAGCAAGCTGCTTTGCCAAATCTTTTGGTGACGGCCGTTTCCCTGATCTCGAATGATGCGCGCTTGCAGGAAATCCGCGGTGCCCTTCGCCGGATGAGTCAGGGAAACCCACTTGAGCTTATGATTGGCGACCTTGAGCAACTCGCTTTGGCGCATTCCGCCAGTCATCCCCGCCCGCGCTTAACCTGACAATGGGCCCAAACGATTCTGGCTCCCCCGAATGTTTTGCGCCGCCGTCCGGTTCGTCCCGCCGTGTAGTCCGTCGCGATATTTCCGCGCGGCCGAAACCAACATGTCACCTATTAGGTGACATGTTGGTTTCGGCCGAGCCCGGAGAGTTTTGGGGTGAGGAGGAGTTGCCGCAATGAGCGCAGACTTGCCTTTGCTTTTTGGCCGGGCGGTTCGCCACGTGCATTGTCTTGGCGTGGGTGGCATGGGCGTGGCGCCGCTGGCGATCTACTTGGCGCGTCTGGGCTTTGCCGTTACGGGCGAAGATGACGCGCTTTCTTCGGAGGTGCGTGGGCTGCTTGCCGCGGCCGGGGTTACGATCGGGTCGCTGCCCGCCGAAGCTGAATTGGTGGCCTATTCCTCGGCGATTGCGCAGACGCATCCGGTCTACCGCGCGGCAGCCGTCCGTGGGCTTTTGCTGGCCCGCCGCGGCGAATTGCTCGCGGAGGTCGTGCGGGGGAAGAGGCTCGTCGCCGTCTGTGGTTCGCATGGTAAAACCACCACGACCGCGATGCTTATCACCGCGCTGCGAGCGGCCGATTTTCCCGCGGGTTATCTGCTGGGCGGATTGTTCGCGGATGGTAGTTCGCCCGCGGACGCAGGTGCCAACGATTGGGTCGTCGCCGAAATCGACGAGAGCGACGGGACCATCAACGGCTTTACGCCGGAAATTACCGTGGTCGTAAATCTGGATTGGGATCATCCCGATCATTACCCCCGGCTGGCCGATCTTGAGGCGACGTTCGCGGCGCTCCTCTCGCGCACGCGCGGAGCGGTGCTCGTGAGCGAGACCTGTGCGTTGAGCCGGAAGCTCGCGCCCGATGCGTCCACGTTCGGACCGACGGGAGATTTCAGCGGTGCAGTCGTCGTCGACGATTTTTCGCGAATGGGGCTGCGCCTGGGTGGATGTTTCACCTCGGCGATCGAAATTTCGGTTCGGGCGCAGGGCGCATTCAATGCGGTCAACGCCACGGCGGCCCTCGCCGCGGCGCAATTGATGGGCGCGGCGGTGACGTCGGCGTCACTCGGTAAATTTCCGGGTGTGCTGCGTCGTCAGACGGTGCTGCACACTGGCGACGGGCTGCGGGTAATCGAGGACTACGCGCATCATCCCGCGGAGATTCGCTCGCTGCTTGCCAGTTTGCGGCGGAGCGTGGGCGTGGGCAGTCGGCTGATTGTCGTGTTTCAACCGCACCGCTTCAGTCGCACGGCGCAATTCAAAGTCGAGTTCGCTGCGGCTCTCGCGCTGGGGGACAGCGTGCATTTGTTGGATGTCTACTCCGCCGGTGAAGCGCCGGTCGCGGGTGGGACCACGGTCGATCTCGCGGCGGTGCTAAAGTCGAACGCGTTCGCGCTGCCCGTAAGTTATAGTCCAAGCGACGATGCGGGTTTTTTCCGCGCGCTTACCACCGACGTTAAACGCGGCGATCTGGTCGTTTTCGTAGGGGCCGGCGACATCGATCGCAGGGCGCGGGCGTGGATTGAAAGTATCCGACGGGGGCCAAAGTCCCTGACGCGCTGGGACGATTTTGTTACGTCGCTCACACCTGTATTGGGGCCGGCGACAAAAATAAAACGGGAGGAGTCGCTGGCGAAAAAGACCACCATCCGGATTGGGGGCGCGGCGCGAGTTTACGCCGAGCCGGCGAACGAGGATGATCTTTGCGCACTGCTCGCCGCGGCGGTGCAGTCGCAGATCGAGGTTTTCGTGCTGGGTCGTGGTTCGAATTTGGTCGTACCCGATGACGGCGTCGAAGGCCTGGTCGTCTCGCTCAGCCATGAATATTGGGCGAAGTTTGAGCCCCGGCCGGATGGACGGATTGCGGTTGGCGCCGGTCTGCGGCTGAAAAACCTCTGTGGCCTGGCAGCGAAGGCGGGCCTGGTGGGTTTTGAATTTCTCGAAGGCATTCCTGGTAGTGTCGGTGGGGCGCTGCGGATGAATGCGGGCGCAATGGGCGGCTGGATGTTCGACGTCGTTGAGGAAGTGCGGCTCGTCACGCTCTCCGGCGAGATCCGGACTGTAAAAAAATCCGAAATGCACGTGGCCTACCGGCATTGCGCCGAATTACACGATGCGATCGCGCTCGGCGCGGTGTTGAAACCGGCGGCCGCCGCGGATGTCTCGGCGGTGAGCCGACAGATCGATGTCTATCGTCGAAAGCGCCAGGAATCGCAGCCGCGCGAGCCGAGCGCCGGGTGCATTTTCAAGAATCCCGAAGGTAGTTCCGCCGGAAGACTGATCGATCTGAGCGGCTTAAAGGGGGAGCGGGTGGGGGACGCCGAGGTCTCGCCGGTGCATGCAAATTTCATTGTCAATCGAGGCGCGGCGACGAGTGCCGACCTGATTGAGTTGGTTCGGCGTGTGCGCGCGAAAGTCCGGCAGGCGCACGGCATCGAGCTGGAACCTGAGGTGCTGCTCTACGGAAAAAACTGGAGTGACTTCCTGTGAATCTGAAAGGTGAAATCGAGAACCGAAACTTCATATGAATACTCCCATTATTGCGGTGTTATGTGGCGGGACGTCCGCCGAGCGGGAAGTTTCGCTGGGCTCCGGCCGGGCCTGCGCGCTCGCGCTCGCGCGTTCGTTTTCCACGCGATTGTTTGAGCTGACGGCCGACGCCCTCCCGACCGGACTCGATCCTTTGCGGCACGTCGTGTTTTCCACGTTGCACGGCACATTCGGGGAAGACGGCGGCATGCAGCGTTTGCTGGACGGGGCGGGTGTAACGTATGCCGGTTGCGACGCTGAGAGCAGTGCGTTCACGATGGACAAGACCCGGACAAAGCAGGCCGCCGCGGCGTGCGGCGTTCGGGTGGTCAAGGGGCTGGTATTTCCCGCTGCGCACAAACCGACGGTCGATGTGATTGTGGGGCAACTCGGGGAGCAGGTGGTGTTGAAGCCGAACGATCAGGGCAGCAGCGTGGGCCTGACGCTAACAGACAACCCCGCCGATCTGGCGGCGGCGCTCGCGAAATTGACGGAAGGAAACTGGCTGGCGGAACAGCGTATCCGCGGACGGGAGCTTTCCGTCGGAATATTGCGGGGCACGGCGATGGGTGTCGTGGAAATCCGACCGAAGTCCGGCGTATATGACTACGCGAGCAAGTATACGAAAGGAGCGACCGCGTACTTCGCGCCGGCGCCGTTGGATGCGGGCATGACGGCGAGTGTGCTGCGTGCCGCTGAGACCGCGTACGCTGCGTGCGGCTGTCGCGACTATGCGCGCGTGGATTTTATCCTCGGAGACAAAAACGAACTTTATTTGCTGGAAATCAATACGCTCCCCGGCATGAAAGAGACGAGTTTGCTGCCGATGAGTGCGCGCTGCGCGGGAATGGATTTCACGGCTTTGGTTCGCGAATTGGTTTTACCCGCGCTGGAGCGTTTTCAAACGGCGGCCGCTGCCTGAAAATCGTGAGTTTTGCATTGAATCATCCACCTTCCCGGAACTGGCGGGATATTTCCCAGCCGGTCAAACCCCGCGCGATGTCGCGGGAGGGGCGTCGCCGACTTGTGCTCGGAATCGTCCGGATCATGGCGGTGTCATCGGTCGCCGCTCTCGTGCTGTGGGGCGCATGGGAGGTTGTGAGGGCGGTGCGGGAGAATTCGCATCCGTCGGTCGTCGCCAAAGGACAAATGGTGAAGGACATTCGCCTCATCACCGACGGTACGCTCGATCGGAGCTGGGTGCTCAGCGCGCTCGCGCTGCCAAAAAATGCGACGTTGCTGGGTTTAGACCTGAAAAAATTGCGGGATCGGATTCTCGCCCACGGTCAGGTGATTCATGCCACGGTCGAGGTTGAATATCCCTCGACCTTGGTCGTTCGCACGAAGGAACGTTTTCCCGTGGCACGGGTTCGGATCGAGTCAGAAGGTGGACTGAAGGATTTGCTGGTGGCGCGGGATGGCGTGGCGTTTGCCGGAGTGGGTTTCGATGTCGCGATGACCGACGCGTTGCCGTGGTTAAAAGATGTAAACGTTCTGCCGGTGGCCGGTATGGCGATGGTTTCGGACTTGCTCACGAAGTCGAAACTCGAGGCCGAACATCTCTATCAGACGTGGCATGCGGTTTCCTTGGCGCGCCTCGAAAGCGATGGCGTGATCGAGGTCCAAACCAAAAACGACTTGCGGGTGCGCTTTGCGACCAATCAGGATTTTTTTCTCCAGTTGGCGCGCCTCGACTGGATTTTGGACAACGCCGGCCGGGGTACCGGGCAGGTGCCAAGCCGGATCGATCTGACCAACCATGTGCAGGTCGCGGTCGTCCTCGCGCCCCCAGCGCCGTCCCCGGTCAAGGGCGAGTTTGCCACCCAAGTTCCGACCTCTGCCAAGCCGGCTGTTTTTCCCGCCTTCCCGAATCTTTCCTTCCCGACCACTACCAAACGTGAGTTCTAGTCCCACCTTCATCGGCGCCGTCGAAATCGGCACCTCGAAAGTCACGGCCCTCGTCGGCGAATATAATGGTCGCGAACTGGCGATCATCGGTTGCGGCGAGTGTTCCTCCCGTGGCGTCATCAAAGGGAGTGTCGTCGATTACAAGGCCGCCAGCGACTGCGCGCACAGCGCGCTCGAACAAGCGGAGCGCGATGCCGGCGAACGTATCGACCTCGTTTTTCTGGCGCAAAGCGGCGGACACCTTGACGGTTTCTACAATGAAGCCGGCGTGAACGTGAAGTCGGCCGACAACATGATCGACGGCGACGATATCCGCACGGTCTGCGATCTGGCGAAGGGGAAAGAACTCCCCGCCGGCCGAATGGTCGTGCATCACATCCGCCGCCCTTTTCGCGTCGATGGACGCCTCGTTCCGACTTCGCCCGAAAACCTGGTGGGGCAAAAACTGGAGGTCGGCTATTGGACGGTGCACGGTCAGGAGCCGCGTCTGGCGGACAACATCCACGTGATTCGTGGCTTCAATCTTGAGGTGCGCGAACTCGTGCTCGCGAGCCTGGCGTCTGGCCACATGGTGACGACGCCTGAAGAGCGGCAGAATGGCGTGCTCGCGATCGATATTGGCGCGGGCACGACTGATTTCGTGCTCTACCGCGATGGTGTGCCGCACACGACCGGCGTCGTGCCGGTCGGCGGGACTCATTTGACCAACGACCTCAGCATCGGTCTGCGTTTGACTGAGGGGCAGGCCGAAAAACTCAAGCTGCGTCACGGCCGAGCGCTGCTACAGGCGCGCGACAAGACGGAAAAGGTGTGGCTCGATGGCAATTTCGCGATCGGCGACCGGCAATTCTCGCGCTACGCGATCGAACAAATCACGTCCGCTCGCACGTGGGAACTGCTTGAAGTCGTGAAGAAGAAGCTCGGCCATGCGTTTTCGCCCGAAACCTGTCAGGCCGGAGTCGTGCTGACCGGCGGTACGGCCAAGCTGCCGTGCGTCGCCGATTGCGCCGCGAAAGTGTTTGGCGTGAACGCACATCTTGGCGAAGCGCCCTCGTGGGTGGCGGAAAATCTGCGCGAGCCTGGTTATCACACGGCGCTCGGTTTGCTCTATTACGGTGTGAGCGCGTCGGCCGACCGGGCCACGACTGCACGCCGGAAGGGCGGTTTTTTCCAGAGTGTTTCACGTCTCTTTGCCACGTCCTGAGCCCGCCACCATGGACCTAAACGAACTTCCTCTCGAACAGCAGGCACTCGCGGAGCGCAACGTCTCCATCAAATTGGTCGGCGTCGGCGGTGCGGGTGCTAATGCCGTCGACCGGCTGAAAATGGAGAACCTCGAGCGCCTTCAGCTCGCGGTCATTAACACGGACCATCAGGCGCTCGCGAGTTCGCCGGTGCAGGACAAGGTACTCATCGGGATGGGGGTCACGCGCGGGCTCGGCGCCGGTGGCGATCCCGAACTTGGACGCGAGGCGGCGGAGGCGGATCGTGAAAAAATTTCCAAGGTCGTGAAGGACTGTGATCTCGTGTTCCTGCTGGCTGGCATGGGCGGCGGCACGGGCAGCGGGGCGGCTCCGACCGTAGCGGAAATCGCGGGAGAAAGTGGCGCGCTGGTGATCGCGTTTGTGACCATGCCGTTCAGCTTTGAGGGCGGCCGCCGCCTGAAGCAGGCCGAGGAAGGCCTGCAGGCGCTGCGGAAGGTGTGCGATGCTGTTATTCCGCTGCCCAACGACATTCTGCTGCAGGAGGCGGGAGAAAACGAAACCGTGCTCGATTCGTTTGCCCGGGCCGACGAATGGATTGCCCGCGGCGTGAAATCGATCTGGGCGATGCTGTCGAAGACCGGGTTGATCAACCTCGACTTCGCGACATTGCGACAGGCGTTTCAGCAGCGCGGCGGAAAAACGCTCTTCGGTCTTGGCGAAGGCAAAGGACCCGATGCTTCGGCCGAGGCCATCGAGAGCCTCAAGCTTTGCCCGCTGCTGCATACCCCGGAATTCTCGCGCAAGGCGGACCGCTTGTTGGTAAACATCGTCGGCGGGACGGACCTCACGCTACCGAAGGTCAATGAGATCATGACGGCGGTCGCCGAACAGTTTGGCCGCGATTCCCACATCATCATGGGCGCAGTGATCGACGAAGCCCGCCAAGGTTGCGTTGAGATCTGTGTGCTCGGCACGAGCGATATGGGCGGTCGCGGACTCGGTCCGCGCCGCACGGTCACATCGGCGCGAGGACGGCAGTCGGCGAACCGTCCCGAAACTCCGGTGGCAGCGCCATCGGCGGAATCCGGTTTGTTCGCTCCGGAGCTCGAAGCCAAGAAAAGCCCGGTGGCGCCGGTACTGCCAACGGCCGATCAGGACGAATTTGGGTTCGGCGAAGTGGAAAGCCGTGGACACTTCGAGAAGACCGATCGCAATCTTTTCGACGGACAGGATCTCGACGTTCCGACTTACCTGCGGAAAGGGATCAAGATTTCGATCTGACGGGGGCGAAAGGTGTATTATTTGTTATTCCGAACCTAGGACCGAAAGCGCTGTATTCGCTGCTGCGACGCCGGACAACATTGGGCGGGGTGAGGCCCCCACGCATCGGTCAGCCCGCTACAGGGCGAACTGGTTGGGCGCGACCGCAAGCGCTGGACTCGGGCGGCCCGGCCGGGCCTTCAGTTTGCGGCGGCGTTTTTTTAAGACGGAGTAGCCCGAGCGCTGTGTCATCACTGCCACCGTGGGCGGCGTGTAAGCGAGGCAGCCGTCGCCAACCGTGAGTTCGTAGCTGCCTTGGCGGGGCGTGATCGAGTAGGCCCAAAATAGTTCAATCACCGACACCGACCAAGCGGCCGAGTCGCACGCCGGCTCCGTGACCAACGCGGTGTGGCGCAGTGCGCGGCCGCGACCCAGAATACGAAAGAGAACGCGCTCGATGCCGAGGCGTCGAAGTGTAAGCAGCAAGTTAGAGGCGGCTGAGTTAATGGAAACGAATGGAACTTGCATCGGCAAGTGAGGCGAGCTGGACCACCTTTTATGACGCGGTTTAACTCTAATTTAGCGCCCCGGATCGTGGGCTGAAGACTCGCGCGACCGTCGGGACCGCCCACGGAATGGGCCGGCCGACGGTGCGGGTAAACGCGGTGGCGGCGGTTTCCCTCAATCCATCCCTTGGCAAACCGATTGGCATCTGCATCTTTTAACCCATGTTTGTCGATGAATGCGTGATCAAGATTGCCGCCGGTGACGGTGGACGTGGCTGTGTTTCCTTTCGCCGGGAAAAATACGAACCGTGGGGTGGCCCCAATGGCGGTGATGGCGGACGGGGGGGCGACGTGATCCTCGTCGGTGATGTGAACACCAATAATCTCGTGGACTATAAGTATCAGCCCCACTGGCGCGCCGAGCGCGGGGAGCACGGTCAGGGCAAGGACTGTAATGGCCGCGAAGGGAAGCACTGCATTTTGAAAATGCCGCTGGGCACGGTCGTCATCGACGAATCCAGCGACCTGCCGGTCGCGGAGATCATCGAGGAAGGTCAACGGGTGATTTTGCGGCAAGGCGGCAACGGCGGCTGGGGCAATACCCATTTCAAAACCTCCACCAACCGCGCGCCGAAGCGGGCCAACGAGGGACAGGAAGGCGAAAAAGGTAATTACCGGCTCGTGCTGAAGAGTATCGCCGACGTCGGCCTGGTGGGTTTTCCCAACGCGGGGAAATCGTCGCTGACCAATGCCATCACCAAGGCCCGGCCGAAGATGGCGGCCTATCCGTTCACGACCTTGCATCCGCAAATTGGCGTGATCGATTTCCCCGACGTGCGTCGCGGCGACCGCCATCTGCTGCTGGCGGATATTCCAGGACTCATCGAGGGCGCGAACGAAAATCGCGGTCTGGGTCATCGTTTCCTCCGCCACATCGAGCGATGTGCGGTCCTCGTGTTGATCATCGACATGGCCGGTACGGACGCCCGCGATCCGCGGGACGACTACAAGTATTTGCTCACCGAGTTGAAGCTGTATGATCCGGCGCTGCTGGATAAACCGCGGCTGGTCGCGGCCAATAAGATGGACTCACCGGAATCGGCCGCGTGGCTCCCGAAATTCAAACGCCGGCATAAAGTCGACGTGCTCGAGATCTCCTGCCGCACGGGCGACGGATTGGAGAAATTGAAAAAGGAATTGCTCAAGCGCGTGGTCGCGTTCCGGGCGCGCGAAAAGAAATCGCTTCAAGCCGCCGGCTAAATCGGTTCTCCCGTCTCCACCCCCGGCAAAGCCCCGGGGAACAGCGCTCTCGCCTGAGTGAACGCCAGCCCCCGGCTGGGGGCGGTGCTTTGGGGCAAACTCGGGCGAAGATCGACGAATCTTGAGACGGCCGACGATCGAACGGCGATCATTTCGGCGCGGGGTTTTTCAGACGTAGACCCCGCCTCCGACCAGCCGTTGTCCCTCGTAGAGGGCGAGAATCTGTCCGCTGGCGAGCGCGCGCTGCGGCTCGGAAAAAACGACGTGGCCCGTGTTTCCGGCCTCGGGCACAAAAGTGAGAGACACACGTGGGTCGCGATAACGCACGCGTCCGGTCAAATCCGCCGTCGCAGCCATGGATTCACCGATCCAACTCAGCGAGTGCACGCGGACCTCGCGTTGAAAAAGTCCGGGCGCATTAGGATGATCGAAGGCGACGAGCAGCGCGCGATCGTCCGCTCGTTTCCCGACCACGACATACGCTTCGCCGTCGGTGTTGGACGGCACGCCGATGCCCTTGCGCTGGCCGAGCGTGTAGTAATGCAGCCCATGGTGCTGGCCGATCTCGCGTCCGTCGCCCGCGCGAATAATCGGCCCCGGCGCATCGGGGACGTACGCGCGAAGAAAATCGCTCATCTTAACTTCGCCGATGAAGCAAATCCCCTGGCTGTCCTTCTTGTCGGCGGTGACCAAGCCGGCTTCGCGCGCGAGGCGACGTAGTTCTGGCTTTGGCAGATGGCCAACGGGAAAACGCGCATCTCGCAGCTGACTCTGGTCGAGCAACGCGAGAAAGTAGGACTGGTCTTTGTTTTTGTCCGCGCCCTCGAAGAGCGCATACGTACCGTCGCTGCGCAGCTCGCGGCGCGCATAGTGACCGGTTGCCACCGCGGTGAAGCCATGGTCCCGCGCCCACGCGCGAAGGACGCCGAATTTGATCTCGCGATTGCACATCACGTCGGGGTTGGGCGTGAGGCCGCGCGCGTAGCCGTCCAGGAGATATTGGACGATGCGTTCGCGATATTCCTGCATGAGGTTGACCACGCGAAATTCGATGCCGATCTGTTCCGCGACGCGGCGCGCGTCCTCGATGTCCTGCTGCCATGGGCAATGGCCGATCACGTTATCCTCGTTGATCCAGTTTTTCATGTAGGCGCCGACGAGCTCGTGTCCCTGTTGTTTGAGCAGCAGGGCGGCGACGGAGCTGTCGACTCCGCCGGAGAGGGCGACCAGGATTTTTTCGCGGACGGGCAAGGCAAACCAACGACGCGATCCGCGCGGCCTTTGTCAAACGTCCGTCGCCGCCGCTCGCGATTGATTCCGCTTGTGCGCGTTTAGGCGCGGCAAATGCTTTTTATTCCGCATGTCTGATACCGCGCATCGTATTGTTCGTGCCTGGCTTGAATCCCTGACGACTGGCGTGGTTGAACTGGATCGCGACTGGTCCGCCCCGCGCCCGCCGCGATTCTCATTCGGCGCGCAATGTCCAACGCTCGGCGGACTCGCGGCCGACACGGGGTTGATGGCTGCGATCTCGCATCGATATTTTGTCGATGCGACGGGACGGATCGTCTTCGCGCTGACGCCGGAACACGGCACGGACATCGATCCGGATCGCACCACTATCTATCTCGCGGGAGATTTCAACGGCTGGCAGGAAGCCGTGGGCCGGC
The DNA here is from genome assembly GCA_903919985.1 of uncultured Opitutia bacterium. Lineage (GTDB taxonomy): Bacteria > Verrucomicrobiota > Verrucomicrobiia > Opitutales > Opitutaceae > Tous-C4FEB. The sequence continues at coordinate 13,829 of CAIXKG010000092.1, forward strand.
CGGAATGGCAGTTGCGCCCGGGTGAACTTGGTGGTGAACGCGTGCTGCTGTGGTCGGGCGATGCCGCGCCGTTTCTGCATCCTCCCGGCCAACGTTTCAAATTTGTGACGGGCGAACATCGGTGGCTGGCGCTGCCGGCCGACGCGCCGAACGTCCTGCGCGACGAAGGTGGTAATCTCAACCAGGCGATCGATCCCAATCGCACCGGACGCCATCTCTGGCGATTCACTCTCGCGCAACCCCACGATCTTTCCGAGGCGTGGGCCGTGACCTGGGCGCACAAGGCCGATGCTGAAAGCGTCCCGATTACCCCGGGGAATTTTTTCTTCGAGCTCGGGACGGACCTTCCGCTCGGTGCCTTGGTGCGCGGAGATGAGACGGTCTTCCGGCTTTTCGCGCCGCGTGCCCGCCGCGTTACACTTTTTTTCTGCCAGGACCTCGCCGCGCAGGCCCAAGCGCAGAATTTCGAACTGGCGCGGCGCGCCGGACCCGAGGGCGTGACGGGGGTGTGGGAAGTCGCGATGGGTCAAAATCTCCATGGCTGGTTTTATTGGTACATCCTTGATGGCGTGAGGGAGGGCGCGGGCCGTTTCGATCCCGGGATGCGCGTGCTCGACCCCTATGCACTCGCGGCGGTTGACCGGCTCGGCCCGGGCATCGTGCTCGATCGCGCGTGGGTGGGGGAGGGCGATCGGAGTTTCCAGACGCCCGCCTGGCAGGATTTGATCATCGTTGAGGCGCATGTGCGTGATCTCGCGGCGAACGCACCCGTCAAAGCTACGCCCGCTGAGCGGCTGGGCTTTACCGGTCTGCGCAAGTGGGTCGAGAGTCCGGAGTTTTATCTGCACTACCTCGGGGCGAACTGCGTCGAGCTGCAGCCCGTGCAGGAATTCGATAACATCGCGCCCGAGCAGTACCACTGGGGCTACATGACGAATAATTATTTTGCGCCGGACAGCAGCTATGCGCTCGCCCCCCGGGAGGCTTCCGGCGTGCGCGAACTGCAAGAACTCGTTCGCGCTTTTCACCGGCGGGGCATGGCGGTGTTGCTCGATGTGGTTTACAACCACGTCGGCGAGCCAGCGCATCTGCTGTTCATCGACCGGCTCTATTACTTCGAGCAGGATGCGGCGGGCAATCTCGCTAACTGGAGCGGTTGCGGCAACGACCTCCGCGCCCGTTCCACCATGGCGAAGCGGCTGATCATCGACAGCTGCATCCACCTCATCGAGGCCTACGGCGTCGATGGTTTCCGCTTCGATCTCGCCGAGCTGATCGGAGTCGAGGTGCTGCGGGATATCGAGACCGCGCTCAAGCGCGTGAAGCCCGACGTCATTCTCATCGCCGAACCCTGGAGTTTCCGCGGCCACATCGCGGGTGCGCTGCGGGATACGGGCTGGGCGTCTTGGAACGACGGCTACCGGGATTTTCTGCGCGCGTATGTCCAAGGCAAAGAGTCGGCCGGCCGCTTGGAATATTATCTGCGCGGTTCACCGTGGTATTTCGCGAAATGGCCCGCGCAGACCGTGAACTACACGGAGTCGCACGACGATCGGACCTGGCTCGATATGATCACGGAGAATCCGGGGTACGACGGTTTCGCCCCGACGGCGAACGACCGGCGGCGCACGCACCTGATGGCCGCGGTGCTGTTCATGTCGCTAGGAATTCCGATGTTGGCGGCGGGACAGGATTTTCTTCGGTCCAAGCACGGCGTGAGCAACACCTACCTCCGCGGTAATCTCAACGCGCTGGATTACCGCCAGCTCTACCGTTACCTCGGGACGCACGCCTATTTCGCCGACTGGATCGCGTTTCGGCGCGGCGAACTCGGGCGCTTGATCCGTCACTTCCAGCGACCCGGCGAAGGATTTTTCAAGTTCTTCACCGCCGGGGATTCGCCGGCGGGCGCCGTAGTCTACAACGCCGATCGTTCGATCGGCACGGCGCGATTGCTGTTCGCCGTGAATCCGACCGTCGGTGACACCACCGTTCCGTTGGGCGAGGAATGGGCTGCGTCCGGGCCATGGCGCCAACTGGCGGACCACGAGCGCTTCTACAACGCCGCCGGCCACGGCGCGCATTCGCCGGTCGGTGCCGACCTGTTTATCGCGGCCTTGAGTTGTTCGCTGTGGGTCAGTGAGACGTGAGGGCATGCGCCGTGCTCAGCGTCCGGGCCGCCGGTGATCAGCAAAACCCCTTGCATCCGATCCTTCGCAGTGTTCTTTCGCTCTCCTCCGCGTCCGCGCGGAACCATCCACTCATCACCTAGACAACAACATCAAAACCGGAGTCTTCCATGGCAGTTAAAGTAGCAATCAATGGCTTTGGCCGCATCGGCCGCCTCGTTTTCCGCGCTCTCGTCGAACAGGGCCTCCTTGGCACTACGCTCGATGTGGTCGCCGTCGGTGACATTGTTCCCGCCGACAATCTCGCCTACCTCGTCAAATACGATTCTACGCAGGGCAAATTTGCGGGCACGGTCTCGTCCAAGAAGTCGTCCCCGGAAAAACTCGAAGACGATGTCCTTATCGTTAACGGCAAAGAGATCCTCGTGGTTTCCGCCAAGACGCCCGCCGAACTGCCCTGGGCCAAGCTCGGCGTCGAACTCGTGATCGAGTCGACCGGCCTCTTCACCGAAGCCGAAAAAGCCAAGGGGCACATCGCCGCCGGCGCGAAAAAAGTCATTATTTCCGCTCCCGCCAAGGGCGAGGACATCACCGTCGTCATGGGCGTGAACGACGACAAGCTCGACCTCAGCAAGCATAACATCATTTCGAACGCCTCCTGCACCACGAACTGTCTCGCCCCGCTGGTGCATGTGCTCCTCAAGGAAGGCTTCGGCCTCGAGGAAGGTTTGATGACCACGATCCACTCCTACACCGCGACGCAGAAGACCGTTGATGGTCCGTCGAAGAAGGACTGGAAGGGCGGCCGTTCCGCGGCGATCAATATCATCCCTTCGACGACCGGTGCCGCCAAGGCCACCGCGCTCGTGCTGCCCGAGGTCAAGGGCAAGCTCACCGGCATGTCCTTCCGCGTGCCGACGCCGACCGTGTCCGTCGTCGATCTCACGTTCAAGAGCACCAAGGAAACGTCCCTCAAGGAAATCAACGCCGCGATCGAGAAAGCCTCGCAGACGTACCTGAAGGGCATCCTCGGCTACACGAGTGACGAAGTGGTTTCGTCCGACTTCATTCACGACAAGCAGTCGTCGATCTACGACGCCGGCTCCTCGCTCGAACTCAACAGCAAGTTCTTCAAGCTCGTTTCGTGGTACGATAACGAGTGGGGCTACTCCAACCGCGTCGTCGATCTCACCAAGAAGATCGCGGCCAAGCTCTGATTTAAAACAGTTCCTGCCCACGGCTCACGCGGAGCACACGGAAAAGAATTTAATTCCGTGTATTCCGTGCGTGCCGTGGGCCCTTCATTGCTGAGAATTTCCCATGCCTAAGTTTAAAACCATCCGCGAACTCGATCTGGCCGGCAAACGCGTGCTGATGCGCGTGGATTTCAACGTGCCTCAGGACAAAAAGACGGGCGCGATCACGAACACGCAGCGCATCGTCGCCGCGCTGCCCACGATCAAGTACGCTCTGGAAAAAGGCGCATCGGTGGTGTTGATGTCTCACCTCGGCCGGCCCGATGGGCAGAAGATCGAAAAGTTCTCGCTCCGGCCCGTCGCGGCCGAACTCGAAAAGCTGCTCGGTAAAAAAGTATTCTTCGCCGACGATTGCATTGGTCCCGCCGTCGAGACGCAGGCCAAGGCGCTGAAAGCCGGCGAAGTGTTGCTGCTGGAAAATCTCCGGTTCCACATCGAGGAAGAGGGCAAAGTGAAACTCGAGGACGGCACCTCCAAGAAAGCCGACGCCGCTGCGATCGTTTCTTTCCGCGAGTCGCTTTCCAAGCTGGGTGACGTTTTCGTCAACGACGCCTTCGGCACAGCGCACCGGGCGCATTCATCCGTCGTCGGCATCAATCTCCCCGGGAAAGCCGCCGGATTTCTGATGGAAGCCGAGCTCAACGCCTTCGCCAAGGTCGTCGATCAGCCCGCGCGTCCCTTGCTGGCCATTTTGGGTGGCGCGAAAATCGCCGACAAGATTCCGCTGATCAAAAATCTCCTGGAGAAGGCGGACAAGCTGATCATCGGCGGCGGTATGGCGTACACGTTCCACAAAGTGCTCCGCGGAACCCCGATTGGCGCCAGTCTTTACGACCCCGAGGGCGCCAAGATCGTCGAGGAACTCGTCGCCAAGGCCGCCGCGCGTAATGTCGAACTGATTTTCCCGGTCGATTTCGTGGCCGCCGACAAATTCGCGCCGGACGCCAATACGCAACCCGCCGATCTTGCCACGGGTATTCCAGACGGTTGGGAAGGCCTCGACGCGGGCCCGAAATCCATCGAGCTCTACCGTCAGGCCATTCTTTCTTCCAAGACCATTGTGTGGAACGGTCCGGCGGGCGTGTTCGAATTCGATAAGTTTGCAACGGCCACCAAGGCCATGGCCGATGCCATCGCCGAGGCGACCGTGAACGGCGCGGTCACGGTGGTCGGCGGCGGTGACACCGCCACGGCGGCGAAGAAATTTGGCGTGGCGGACAAAGTCACGCATTGCTCCACCGGCGGCGGCGCCAGCCTCGAATTCTTGGAAGGTAAAGTGCTTCCAGGCGTCGCATTTTTGGAGAACTGAGTTCACCCAAAATGCGGTTTTGAGTTTTGGGTTCTGAGTTTTGGGTTAACGCCCCACGCTTCAGCTGCCTTCGAACTCAAAACCCAAAACCCAAAAACCTTTTTCTCTGTAGATCCATGTCCTCCCGAAAAAAACTGATCGCCGGCAATTGGAAGATGAACAAAACGGCCTCTGATGGAGCCGCGCTCGTCTCCGAGCTCGTCGCGACTATCGGTAAGCAGACCGACGTTGAAGTGGTCCTTTGCCCGCCATTTACCGGACTCGAGAGTGCCGCCAAGGCGCTCGACGGGTCCACCCTCAAGCTCGGCGCGCAGAACATGCATTTCGAGCCGAGCGGGGCATTCACCGGCGAAGTTTCTGCGCCGATGTTGCGCGCGCTTTTTACCACGCACGTTATCCTCGGCCACAGCGAACGCCGTAGTTATTTCGCGGAGACGGATGCGTTGATCAACAAGAAGGTTCTCGCCGCGTTGAAGAACCAGCTGCGCCCGATCCTCTGTGTCGGTGAGTCGCTGGCCGAGCGTGAATCGGGCGCGACCCTGAAGGTCGTGCAGACCCAGACCGAGGCCGCGCTCGAAGGCGTGGCGAAAGATCAGGCCGCGAGTCTCGTGATCGCCTACGAACCGGTATGGGCAATCGGCACCGGCAAGGTGGCGACAACCGAGCAGGCGCAGGAAGTACACGCGTTCATCCGCGGGTTGCTCACGAAACTTTTCACGGAGCCTGTCGCGCAAAAAATCCGTATCCTTTATGGCGGCTCGATGAAACCCGCCAACGCGCCGGAACTGCTCGCGCAAAAAGACATCGACGGCGGCCTAATTGGCGGCGCGAGTCTGGAAGCCCGCAGCTTTGTGGAATTGGTGAAGGCTGCAGCGGCGGTGGTTTAAGACCGGATTCCCTGGGAGCGCGGCCGCCCCCGGCCGCTTCGGTCGAAATGCGAACGAGGGCGTCCGCGCTTTCAAGAAACGCCAGGCCTGGCAAGCCGACTACTGGGATCGTTTCATCCGCAGCGAGCGGCATTACGCCGCCACGGTGAATCATATCCATCGCAATCCGGTGCAGGCAGGTCTCGTCACGAGTCCCGAAGAATGGCCGTGGAGCAGTGCGGCTGCCGGGAGCGCGGCCGCCCTCAGGCGCAAGGTATGATTTTCGGAGCGGACGAGGGCGTCTGCGCTCCCATCGGATCACGGCCCCGGCTTTTTGCCCAAGACCGGTGTCTGCTTGTCCCGATACAGCTGCTCGACCTGTTGCAGCGTCTGACGGCTTTGCTGCAACAGCGTCAGTTCCTGCAGCGCTTTTTGCTGCGCCGGCGTGAAACTCGTTTGGGCGAGTGTCGCGATTCCGGTCGTGAACTGCTCGGCCTGTTCGTCGGTTAGCGGCGCGGATACCCTGGCCAGCCCGGCCTGAAGACTGGTGGTAGCGCCGCGAAACAGCTGCGCGTTTTCATACGCCTGAAATTGCGAATAGCCGGTCGTCCCGAGCGCGGCTGCCATTTTTCGGTCGGTTTCCGACTGCGCCGTCGCGACCAGCTGGCGCAGCTCTTCCTGGTTCGGCTTCATGCCTTGAGCGAGAGCGGCGGAAGCGACATCGAACGCGGTCGCCTGCCGTTCGAGCAACAGATCCTTGAATTGCGCGAGCTGAGCCGGCGGCAGATTCAGCGCTTTGAAGAGCCCGGCGTAGCGGGTCTCGACCTGCTCGCGGAATTTTCCGTTCAACGCGCGCAAGGTTTCCGGGTTGTTCAAAAACGCCATGATCTCGACGGGCGACGGCCCGGCCTTGGCCGATGCCGCCGCGACCCGCGCGGTTGGCTCCAACGGTTTTCCTTCATCCGTTTTCTCCGCTTTGCGCACGTTATCCGCGGCCGCTGCGGCCGACTCGAGACTGCGTACCCGCTTCTCTGAATCCCATAGACGCTTCTGTAACGCCGCGCGGTCATCACCTTCCAGCGCGGTGGCGCGCCGCACGACCAGCTCAAGGTGCTGCTGCCAGGAGAGGATTCCCGCGCCGATGGCGGCGAGTGCACAGATCACGGTAATCGGAGTGGAAGGAGATTTCACGGCGCGGCGGGATCCGATTCCTACGCGCGAGCCCGGCGACCCGACAAGCGGTAAACTTTAGAGCATTTCAAAAATGCCTTTTCAGCGAAGCGGAAGCGGTGAGGCTTGCGAGGGCCTCCCCCGAAACGGGCACGCGTTCCGCTGCTCGGCAATTCGGATTCGAGGCGCTTGGGACGAAACCTAACTGGCCCGTCCCGCCATCGTTTCGATCAGCGTGGTGAGGAAAATTTTGTCGCCCGGTAACGCCGCCACCGCCGCCAGGGCGGCATCCGTATGCTCCCGCGCCAAGCGTCGCGACGCATCGAGGCCATGGAGACTGACGAAGGTCGTCTTACCCGCCCGCGCATCTTTGCCCGCGGTTTTGCCGAGTGTCGCGGTGTCGGCCGTCGCATCGAGGACGTCGTCCGTGATTTGGAAAGCCAGCCCGAGGTGCCGCCCGATTGTTCGGAGCGCGAGGACTTCCGGTGGGAGCGCGACCGCGCCAGGTCGCATTTCCATCGAAGCAACCGCGGGCGGTCGTGCCGCCAGGCCGACTATTCCGCCCATCACCAATGCTGCCTCGATCATCGCCGCGGTTTTATTGAGATGAATAAAATCCAACTCATCCGAGGTGGCGTTCGCTTTGTGCTCTGCGAGCAAATCTTCCATCTGCCCGCCAATCAGTCTTTGACTGCTGGCGGCGTTGGCTAATTCCCGGATCAGCGCATGGGAGAGGGAAGGTTGAGCGGCATAGTTTTCGGCGAGGATGACAAACGCCTCGGTGAGCAAGGCATCGCCGGCGAGCAAGGCCGTGGCTTCATCGAACTGTTTGTGCGCGGTCGGACGCCCCCGGCGGAGGTCATCGTTGTCCATGCAGGGCAGGTCGTCGTGGATGAGCGAGTACGTGTGCACGCATTCGAGGGCCACCGCTGCGGGCAGGGCCGCATCGCCGCGGGCGCCGCACAGTTCTGCGGCGGTGAGGGTGAGCACGGGACGAAGTCGTTTCCCACCGCCCAGCAAACTGTAGCGCATCGCGGCATGCAGGCGCGAGGGGCGCGTCGCGACGGGCGGCACGAGACGTTCGAGGCCGGCTTCGACCCGGGCGATCCGGTGCTTAAATTCCGCAGCAAAATCCATTGTGCGGTGGTGCGGCAAAATTGGCCGCGGTGCAATGACGGAGCTAAGTCGATTGCGAAAGAGGTCGGGTCTGGACCGCAGTGGTTCAATAGTCGCAGCGTATTCTTTCGACCGGCCTCAAACCGGCGCGTCCCGAGTTCACCCCCGACCTTTTTCGGCGCCTCCTACATCCGCACTCGCCATCGCTAAAGCGGTCGCCCAGAACATCGGCGTTTCCTGCATGCCAACCTACGAGTACGTCTGTCCAAAATGCGGTCATGAATTCGAGCTGTTTCAGTCGATGCGCGACGAGCCGCTCAAGAAATGCCCCAAGTGCAAGAAAGCGGGCGTGAAACGTCTCATCGGCGGCGGCGCCGGGCTCATTTTCAAGGGCAGCGGTTTCTATATCACCGACTATAAGAAAAAATCCGGTAGCTCGGGCGAGGGCGGCGAAAGCAAGTCCGCGGCTCCCGCTACTCCGGCCGCCACCCCTGCGCCGGCGGCGACTCCTGCGCCGGGCAAAAAATAATTTCCCCCATGGGAAAAGTTGATCGCGCCTTCTACGGTCCAAGCCAAACCGAGATTATTCGCGGTGTACCCCACGGCTTAGGATTGGGCGTGGCTCTCGCTCTCGCGGCTTTGGTTTTGCAACCCGTCGCCAAGGCCAAAGAAGTTCCAAGGGATGCGTCCATCGCCGGGGCGTGGGCGAAGCTCGGGGCCGTCGCGGTGGCGGGGCCGTCGCTGCAGTTTTCGATGCCGTGAAGAGGCGCCTCGCGCTAACCGTGGTTTTTTTTGCCGCGGTCGCGGTACTTTGGGCTCAACCGCCACCCGTGAGAGGTGCGTTGCCGGTGTTGGTGCAAACCGCGCTAGGTCGATTCGAAGTGGTGAGTATCGATGCGAACGCGGCGCACGCCGCGGCCGGGCAAGCCGAGGAGGCGTGGCATCACTTGTCGGGCCCGCTCGGTTTGCCGTCGGCTTTTCCCTCCGCTATTTTGGTCCGACTCGTACCGGCAGCAGACTGGGGCGAGACCGCGCCTTTTCGCGTGATCGTGGAAAGTGGCGGAGTTGTCTCGGTGCGCGTGCGCTGGAGTGAGGCCACGCCGGAAATTTTTCTCCGCCGGGCGCTGGTGCAAGCGTTGCTGATGCGGCTGGGTGTGGCGCAACAGGGCGTGAACGAGAAGCTCACGGCGCCGCTATGGCTGGAGCAGGCCTGCGTTGGCTGGTGGCGGACGCACGCCGATCTCGCGCAACTCGATGCCCTTGTCCAGCAGTCCGCAGGTCTGACGCCGCCGGATATTGCCTCGATCCTCACGTGGCAGCGCAGCGATGTGGAACCGCAGGCGCTGGCGATCGGATCGGTCTGGCTTTTGACGTGGCTCCAAAGCGAATCGGGGCGCGGTGGCGAATGGCCTGCGCTGCGTGCGCGGCTGTTGCGGGGGGACGAACCGATCGGGGCGCTGGCCGCGTGTTTCTCCGGCCGATTCAGCCGCGAGGATGAGCGCGAACTCTGGTGGCAGACCGGCTGGTATTATCTGCAACGCCAGCGCATTTTGCCGCAGCTCGGAGCGGCGGAATCGCGCGCCCTGCTCAGCGATGCGGCACGATTTGTGTTCGAGCTCGGCGGACGTGACACGGTTTTGCCGCTGCGTTTCGCGCTGCGGCGTTGGAGCGAACCTGGGGTGGCGGTGGAACTGACGGCGCATGCCGCTGAGGTCGAGCGCGCCGTGGCGGCGCTGCATCCCTTTTACCGCAACGCCGGGATCTCGCTGCTGGCGGCGCTGCGTTCGCGGGCCGAAAACGATGCGGCGGGTGAAGCGTTCGAACAGGATTGGCGCGAGGCCACCGCATTGGAGAAGACGACGAACGAGGCGCTCGACGCGCTGGTGCGGCGGCGGTGAACGTTCTCCTCCGGTCTTGCCAGCTTGCGCGCCTGCGCTGAAAACCTCCGCGGTGTCGAAAAAGCTGAAGAATATCGGACTCGTCTCCCTGTTTACTTTGGTTTCCCGCGTTTTGGGTTTGCTGCGCGATCAGCTCGGCGCGGCGATCTTCGGAGCGAGTATTCTAAACACGGCGTTTCTATCGGCGTTTCGCCTGCCAAATTTGTTTCGCCGTTTGCTCGGAGAAGGCGCGCTGACGGCCGCGTTTCTGCCGAACTTGCAACAGGAGCTGCATGAAAACGGGCGCACGGGCGCGTTTGACCTGCTCAATAAGGTCGCGAGCTGGCTGCTGGTCGTGACGGGCGGCCTGGCGGGGGCGCTGATGGCCGCGTTTAGCCAGTCGCGGCGCATCGCGGGGCACGACGACAAGTGGTACCTTCTCGCGGACCTGACGGTTATTTTAATGCCGTACCTTGCGTTCGTGTGTTTAGCGGCTGCGTTCAGCGCGACTTTGAATGTGCTCGGACGTTTTCTGGAGCCCGCGTTTTCTCCCATTTGGCTGAATCTCGCGATGATTGCGTCCCTGGGTGGAGCCGGGCTGAGCTATGCGTCGACGCCGCTCGAAGAAATTCACTGGCTCTGCGCGGGCGTGCTGGTCGGCGGATTTTTGCAAATGACCGTGCCCGCGGCGGCGCTTTTTTTTCGCGAAGGCTGGCGACCGCGTTTCGATCTTGGTCTCTCGCCGCGCGTGCGCGAGATCGCGCGGCTCATGACCCCGGGCCTTTGGGCAACGGCGATTTACCAGGTGAATTCGTATGTCTCGAGCATGCTCGCGTTCTCGATCGATGACTCGGCTGGCACGCTCATGTTTTATGCGAATCGCCTCATGGAGTTGCCGATTGGCGTGTTTGCGATCGCCGTTTCCACGGTCGTTTATCCCTTGCTCTCGAAACACGCGGTCGAGCGAAACTTTACGGCCATGGCTGAGGATTTTCATAAGGGCCTGCGGCTGATTTTAATCATCAACGTGCCCGCGGCGGCGGGACTGGCGTTGCTCAGTGCGCCGATCGTGCGCCTCCTGTTCGAACGGCATGAGTTTACCGCCGCGGACAGCCTCGCGATGGCGCCGTTGGTGACGTTATTTGCGCTCGGCCTGCCATTTTTCTCGGTGGTTAATCTCACGGTGCGCGCCTTCTATGCGGTGAAGAACACCCGGGCCCCGGTGCGCATCGCGACGATCGATTTTGTAATCAATCTCGTGTGCAGCCTCGCGCTCATGCGCTGGTTTGGGGCGGCGGGTTTGGTGATGGCGAGCACCTTGGCGATTGTTGCGCAGACGGTGTTGTTGCAGCGGGAGCTGACGCGAGTCATGCCGGGCATGAGCTTTGCGCCGGTCTGGCCTACGGTGAGAAAAGTGGGCATCGCCACCCTTGGGATGGGCGCAGCGGTGGCGGCCGGCTGGCACCTTTTGCGGAATCCGGACGCGGGGAAAATGGGCGACGCGCTCGCGCTGTTCAGCCTGATCTTTGCCGGCGCGGGCGTGTATGCGCTCCTCCTGTGGCAGTTGAAGATTGAAGGTCGCGAAGAATTGTCGGCCTTGTGGCAGAAAGTGATTCGTAAACTCAAGTGACCGCGAACCCCAACCAACGATGAAGTATAAACCTGACTGGTTTTTGCTCGGCATGATCGCGGCGACGGTGCTCGCGTGGGCGTTCCCCGGGCCCGGAGCCGCGGGGGGATGGATGCATCCCGAACTTCTGACCAAGGCCGGTGTGGCGCTGATCTTTTTCCTGCACGGCGTGGCCCTGTCGTTTGCGGCGCTGAAAGCCGGCGCGCTCAACTGGCGCCTCCATTTGCTCGTCCAAACCTGCACCTTTGTGCTTTTCCCGCTACTCGGCCTCGGCGTGATGTGGGCGCTGGGCGACCACGTGTCGGCCGGCTTGAGGCTGGGGATTTTCTATCTGTGCGCGTTGCCGTCGACGGTGTCGTCCTCGGTGGCGTTCACGGGCGCGGCCAAAGGCAACGTCGCCGGCGCGGTGTTCAACGCCACGCTCTCGAGCCTGCTCGGCGTGCTGCTCACGCCGTTGTTGGTGGGCGCGGTTATGCAGACCACCGGCCAGAGCGTGCCGCTGGGACCGGTCATTCTCGACCTGTTGCGCTGGCTTGTGCTGCCGCTCGCGCTGGGTCAGGCGGCGCGTCCCGTGCTCGCTGATTGGGCCAAGAAAAACAAGCCGCTGATCGTTTTCGCAGACCGCACGACGATTCTTATTTTGGTCTACACCTCCTTCTGTGACTCGTTTCGGCAGGGCGTCTGGTCGGCGAGCGGTGGCTTGACGTTGCCGATTGTGCTGGCGCTGGCCGCGGTGATTTTCGGTCTGGCGCTGCTGGTCACGACGCGTCTGGCCGACGCGTTTCATTTTAATCGGGAGGATAGAATCGCCGCGGTTTTCTGTGGCTCCAAAAAAACCCTGGCCTCAGGTGTGCCGATGGCGAAATTGATTTTCGGCGCGCATCCCGCGATCGGACTGATTTTGTTACCGATCATGGTTTATCACCCGCTCCAATTGATCGTTTGCGGATTCCTCGCGGAACGCTGGTCGAAGAGCGCGCCGGAGAAAACGTGAGAGGGCGTTTCGGTGGCCGTTTTGAGTAGCGGCCGGCGTCTCTGCCTGCCGGGTTCGGCGTCCTCATTTCGGCAGGCAGGCAGGGACGCCTGCCGCTACGTTTTTGGTTAATCGGCTCTAAAATACGTCGTCGCGGCGCGTCCGCCGACCACGCGCCTGGTTCAGGCAAAGGCTGCGGCGCGTTCCGGCGGAGTCATCTCGCGCCACGTGCCGGACGTGAGGCTGCCGAGCGAAAAATCGCCGATCCGGGTCCGAATCAGGCGCAAAGTCGGATGCCCGACTGCGGCGGTCATGCGCCGCACCTGGCGGTTTTTCCCTTCGATGAGTTCAAGCGCGAGCCAGCAGTCGGGGACGCTTTTTCGAACACGAATCGGCGGATCGCGGGGCGGAAGCATGGGCGCGGGCTCGATCCGACGGGCCTTGCACGGGAGCGTGCGATAATCGCCGAGATCGATGCCGCCGCGCTCGAGTTTCACCAAGGCCGCGCTATCCGGCAGACCTTCCACCTGGGCCCAGTACTCACGACGGTGCGCGTTTCGGGGCTCGAGGAGCGTGGAATTGAGGCCGGGCTCGTCGCTCAATAGAAGCAAACCCTCGGAGTCGGCGTCGAGGCGGCCGAGCGCGTATACGTTTTTCGGCAAACCGAAGTCCGCGAGGGTACGCCACTGCGAGCCGGGCTCGGGCGTGAACTGCGAGAGGACGCCGTAAGGCTTATGAAACGCGAGGAGCACGGCGGTAATTGGGCGCGCCGGCCTCACTGCGGCAAAATGATTCCGCGGCTTGCGGGCGGAACACCGGTCACCCCATGGTGGGCGCATGCAAGCCCTCCAGCTCACTGCGATCAATCAACTCAGCGTCGCCGAACTACCCGCACCGGTGCCCGCGGCCGGAGAAGCCGTGGTCTCACTCCGGGCCGCCGCGCTCAACCGGCGCGATCTCTGGATCAAGCTCGGTCAGTACGCGAATTTGAAGTTTCCTAGCACGCCCGGTTCGGACGGAGCCGGCGTGGTAACCGCGGTGGCTGGGTGCGATCCTGCGTGGCAGGGCCAAGAAGTCATTATCAACCCCAGTTTCGATTGGGGCACGAATGAGCGGGCGAGCAGTGCTCAATTTACCATTCTCGGTTTGCCGCGGCCTGGGACGCTCGCCGAGCAGGTCGCCGTGCCGGCGACCCAACTGCACGTGAAGCCCGCGCATCTTTCCTGGAACGAAGCCGCGGCGCTGCCGCTCGCGGGATTGACGGCGTATCGGGCGCTCTTCGTCCGCGCCGATCTGCGGGTTGGCGAACGCGTTTTGATCACAGGCATCGGTGGCGGCGTGGCGGTGTTCGCGTTGCAGCTGGCCGTGGCGCAGGGGGCGGAAGTCTGGGTGACGTCGAGCAGTCCGGAAAAAATCGCGCGAGCGGTCGCACTCGGGGCGCGCGGCGGTTTTGATTACACGCAGGCAGGGTGGGGGAAAGCCGTCGCGGCGCAGGTGCCGGGAGGACTTTTTGACGTAATCGTCGACAGCGCAGGCGGCGAAGGCTTTGAGCAACTCATCGAGTTGGCGGAGCCGGGCGGTCGTATTGTTTTTTTCGGCGCGACCCGCGGAAATCCGCCGGTGCTGCCAATGCGAAAAGTATTTTGGCGGCAAATTTCGCTGCTCGGCACGACGATGGGGTCGCCCGCGGACTGGCATGCGATGGTGGAGTTTGTCGCGCTGCACCGCATCAAGCCGGTCATCAGCGCAACCTTTCCGCTTGGGCGAGTCAGCGAGGCGTTCGATCTGATGGAGCGCGGCGGCCAGTTCGGAAAGATCGTAGTGACGATGTAGCCACCGGAAGAATCGTGGACCGCGCCGTGGTGCGACGGGGTAGGGCCCGGATTCTAACGGGCTGGATTAATCGGTGGTGAAAGTTCCCGGGTGGGGCCCGGTGCTCCGTTTGCTGGGAACGGTTCACCGCCGTCCGGTCACGAGTTCGTTGGCAAGAGCGGGTGCTTCGTAGACCTTGCGCAAAGCTTCGAGGATGCCAGCACTGGCGACGCTGACGGCTCGCGATGCGACGTCCTCGTAACCGAAATCTCCGGACAACGACGCGAGATTACCGTCGAAGATGATGCCAACAAATTCGCCAGCGGTGTTGACGACGGGACTCCCGGAGTTGCCGCCGATAATGTCGGCGGTGCTGACAAAATTGAGGGGCGTCGCGAGGTCGAGCGTGGCTCTTTTCTTGAGCCAACGTTCGGGTAACTCGAACGGATCGCGGTTTCCCTGCTTCAGACTGCGTTCGTACAGGCCGCCAATCGTGGTGTACGCGGGGATATTCTTGCCGGCTTCCATGTAGCCTTGCACGGGGCCGTAGCTCAGGCGGAGCGTGAACGTGGCATCAGGATAGTTGCTTGTTCCTTCGAGGGCGAAACGGGCCTTTCCGATCACGGCCTGGGCTTGCTGCTTGGTCTCGTCGGCGGACTCGACCATCCTCCGCAACGCGCGAGCTTCCGCATCGATCGCGCGCGCGATTTCGATGAGGGGGTCCTTGGCGTTGGCGACTACGGTGGCGTCGCCGGCGTAAAGCTTTTTGCGGAAGGCGACATCGCGGACCTGCGTGGAGCTGATGAGTTCGGCGGCGCGCGTACGCGGCGATTTTCCGGCGAGAATCGTTTTCACGAGCGGGTCGGCGGCGCCGAGTTGTTCGACCAAAGCCGTAAGCGAGTCGCCCAGGGTCACCGTTTCTAGATCAGGATAGATCGGCTTTTCGGAGAAAAGTTGCTGCTCGAATGACTCACGTCGGGCGTCGCTGAATTCCCGGAGGCGCTCGCCATTGGGCTTCGGGTGTTCGTCCGCATGGCGGAGCAACCGGCGGGCGAGCACGAAAGAATCCGCGTCGAAAGCGGTCCCGCCTTCGAGGAGGCGGTTCCGCACGGCGATTGCAGCGACGGATTTTTGCGCGGCGGCGATGCGGTCGAAAGCGGCGAGGGCGTCGGCGCCGTCGGCACGGGCCGCGAGCTTTTGCTTAAAGGCCGTCTCGGCGGCCACTCTGGTGCCGAAGAAATGGGGATCCTGCAGCGCGGCGAGACCGCCGTCGCGGGCTTTGCGGGTGTTTTGGATGCCGAACAATTCGTCGTGGGCGCGGCGCGCGTTCTCGGTATCGCGTGCACTCCAGTTGGCGAGCAGGACCTCCCTGCGCTTCAGCGATGCGAGCTGGAGCGGGAATTGGCTGTCGCGAATGTACTCGAGCTCGGGAACGGTGAGAAGGCGACGCGTGGTTCCGGGGTGTCCGGAAACGAAGGTGAGTTCGCCCTCTTTTGCGCCAGCCGTAGACCAGCGGAGGAAATGCTGCGGCTGGACGGGACGATCGTTTTCGTAAACGCGGAAAAGGCAGATATCGAGATCGTAGCGCGGGTACTCGAAATTGTCGGGGTCGCCGCCGAAAAAAGCGGTCGAGCCTTCGGGGGCGAAGACGAGGCGGATATCGGTGTATTTTTTGAAGCGGTAAAGATGGTACGCGCCGCCTTGGTAGAGGGTAACGACGTCGCTCCGCAGCCCGGTTTTATCCAGGGATTCTTTCTCGATTTCCGCGGTGATTTTGCGCCGGGCGAGAGCGGCGGCGTCGCCCGTGGCGCCGGCGGGAATGGCGGCGTTGACGCGCTGCGTGATGTCTTCGATCGACTGCAGAACGTTGAGTTCTAGATCCACACACTTCTTTTCGCTGGCGGGCGTGGCAGCGTAGAAACCGTCGCGAATATAATTATGAGTTTCGTCGCTGAGCTTCTGGAGATCATCGGCGCCGACGTGATGGTTGGTGATGACGAGGCCGTCGCCGCTCACAAAAGAACCGGAGCCGCCGCTGTTGAAGCGCACGGAAGACTTCATCAGGTGATCGAGCCACACCGCGGTGAGGTCGAAGCCATATTTGGCTTTGATCTGGGCGCGCGGCGGGGCGGAATAGAGCCACATGCCTTCGTCGGCCCGCGCCGTGGTTGAAAGGCCGGTCGAAGCAAGCAGGGTGGTTATGCCGAGGACGAGGATGCGACTCAGGTTCATCTTAGAATCAGGGGCCAAAAATGGCGTCGAATGCCAGCCGGAAGCGAAGCGTGGAGACAGGCCCGAGCCGATCGCGATGGAGCCATGACCGCAGGGCCGGCGCGAGCTCCGGCCCTGTATTCTGGCTTGGCGTAGCGACGGGGGACTGAAAAAAGAAACATCCACATGAGCGACTCCTCCTCCTTCTACGCGTGTATCATGGCGGGTGGCAGCGGCGAACGTTTCTGGCCGATGAGCCGGGCACGCACGCCTAAGCAACTTTTGAAACTCCTCGGTGACACCACGCTGATCGAGGAAACGGTACGCCGGCTCGATGGGGTTGTCCCTTTGGAAAATGTTTTCGTCCTCACCAACACGGTGCAACTGGCCGCGACGCGTGCGGCGCTGCCGATGTTGCGTCCCGCGCAAATCATCGCCGAACCGGCCAAGCGCGATACCGCGCCCGCGGCGGCGCTCGCCACCGCGTTGGTCCGTGCACGCAACCCCGACGCGACGATGCTGGTGCTTTCGGCGGACGCGGTGATTCACGACGGAGCAGGTTGCGGCCGTCAGCTGGGTGCGGCGCTGGCCCGCGCGGCGCAGACCGATGCGGTGCTGACCTTCGGCATTCAGCCGGATCACGCCGCCACGGGTTTTGGTTATTTGGAAATGGGCGATCCGGTGGCGCACGGCGCCGAGGGCAGCGTGTTTCGCGCGGTAAAACGATTCGTCGAGAAACCTGACGCCGCGACCGCGCAGCGCTATTTGGAAAGCGGACACTACACGTGGAACGCGGGGATTTTTGCGTGGCGCGTCGCGGTGTTTCTCGCCGAGGCCGAGCGCAACGCGCCGACGCTTGCGACGTTCATTCGCGGGTTTCCCGCGGAGGAAACGGCGGCCGCCGCGTATCTCGCGGAAAAATTCCCCACGCTCGAGCCCAAGGTGTCGCTCGACTACGCGATTATGGAAAAGGCGCGCGCCGTCGAAACCGCCGTGGCGAAATTCGACTGGGACGATGTCGGCCTGTGGACCGCGCTGCCGAAGCATTTACCGCGCGACGATGCGCACAACACGATCAAAGGGCCGGTGGTCACGGTGAATTCCCAGCACAACATCGTCGTCAGCAACGGCCGGATGATCGCGCTCTGCGGCGTGAAGGATCTGGTGGTGGTCGAAACGGCCGACGCGATTCTCGTCTGCCATCGCGATGCCGTGCAGGACATCAAAAAGCTGCACCCGCAATTGCCGAAAGAGTTGTTATAGGCCGGCACCTGGACCGGTGGCGGATCTTCGCGCTCACGCTGCCAACACGCTAGTTCGTCTGCCTGATGCGGAAGCTTTGTCACTCGTTCTCGAAGATGGAGGCGCCGGTCCACGGTTCCTCGAAATCGATGAAATCGCCCCGGCTTTCACGACGCTTGATAACTCGCCCTCGAAGCAAAAAACCTTCGCTCGCTGGATAATCTCTTTGAAATTTTCGTAATGAAGCCGAGCGCTCAGTAGTCGACCCAGTCATTTGATTTCTTCTTCAGCACGTCCCGCGTGATCGCCTCGTTCTTGTCGTTGCTGAAGCGTTGGCGGAGGAGGAGGGATTCGAACCCCCGGTGAGGTTGCCCCCACGTCTGATTTCAAGTCAGGTGCCTTAAACCAACTCAGCCACTCCTCCGAACCGACGCGCCACGCTGTAAACGGAGACTTTGAACGTCAATCGCGGATGCGAATCGTGGGTCGGCGTCACCGCCAAGAGCGTTTAATAAAATACGTAGCCCGTAACAACGTAGCGGCAGGCGTCCC
>CAIXKG010000093.1 GCA_903919985.1 uncultured Opitutia bacterium
CTGGTTGCTCAACATTTCCGAGGCCTGATCGCACCAGGTCGATGCACCACCCGTTGCGTTTATCGTCTCCGCTCCTCTCCGTTCTCACGTAGACTCTTTTTACTCCGGCCGACGGCCGTGGAGCGGACATCGATAAAAGATTTCAGCGTAGCGGAAGCCGTGAGGCTTTCGTCCGTATCCTCCAAAACGCTCACGCCTACTAGGACTCGGAAATTCGGCTACGCAGCCTTCTTGGTGCCGACTAACAGCAGCCGCCAATCGACCCAATGCGGACGACCTTGCGCCGTGCCGCAGCCTTTCACCCGCCGCGCTTTTCACCTCATGACGAACTATCTTCCCGCTACGCTCGCGCCGCATACCGTCGAAAGCCTGCATGCGATCCACGGGAAATCGCAGGCGTGGATTTACCAACTCGCGTTGGCGGGTACGGCCTGCGCGCTGGGTGCGCTGCCGTTAATCACCGTCGACGTCACCATCCGCGCGGCCGGAATCGTTCGCCCAATGACCGAGCGCGCGGAAATCCGCGTCCCGATCAACGCCCAAATCGAACAGGTGCTCGCGCACGACAACGATCACGTCGCCGCCGGTCAGCGCCTCCTGATCTTGCGCAGTCGCGATCTGGAGGAGCGAAGGCTGCTCAATCGATCCCGCGTCGAAAACAAAACCGCATTGATCGCCGATTTGCGGGAACTCAGTGCGGCAAAAGCCGCGGCCCTGTACTCGGCTGATGAGGAGTCCGACCACATGGTTTCGGCCGGGAACGATTTCGCGGACGCTGCCTCACCAAAGTCCAAGTCTTCGCCGACTGCCCGGGAACGGATCGAACTGTTCTCGCAGTCACTCGCTCTCCGCACCGCGGAACTTCGGGCTGATGCGAACGCGGTCCGATCGCAGGCCGCTTATCGTGGTGGCGCGGTCGCGCGGTCCGAGCGGGAATTCGCGCGAGCTGAGGCACTGGCCCTAAAAGGTCTGCTGGCTGAGCGCGACCTCGACCAGGCCCGCGATGATCTCGTCGCCGCAAATTTTGAGCGATCAAGTCTAATGGAAGCGGCCACGGCCCGATGGTGTGCCCGACTACAAGACGAGGAATCGAATCTCGATGCGCTTCGAACTGAAGCCGCGCGATTGGAAGAGGAACATGTCCAGACTACGATCAACGCTCCCCTCACTGGGGCGGTGCAAGGTCTCAGCGGTCTTTCTCCTGGAACCTGGCTGTCGGCCGGGCAGACCGTCGCGGTCATTTCACCTGACGACCGGCTGATCGTGGAAACATTGGTCTCGCCGCATGATGTCGGCTTGGTCCGCAGCGGGCAAAGCGTCCGACTCCAGGTCGACGCGTTTCCCTACACTCAATGGGGTTTTATCGAGGGTGAAGTGACCGCCATCGCCGCCGATTCGCAGGCGGGCTCGGCGAACAATTCAGGAAATTTTAAAGTCACCATCATCCCGAGTGCCACGCAGCTCAGTCTGCCCACCGGCCCGGTCGGCCATCTCCGCAAAGGCATGACGCTGACGGCCCGCTTCGTCGTCGCACGTCGCAGCCTGCTCCAAATTTTGTACGAGGACGTGAGCGCCTGGCTCAACCCGCAAGCGCAGGCGTGATCGGACCCTCACGCGCCTTTTCTCCGGCATGTCGCTGGAGAAATATCAACAAACCAAAACTAGATTGTTATGAAAAACACACACCCATCCATGATGTGGGGCGACGAACTCGCCCCGCACGAAATGCAAGCAACCAACGGCGGCGACTTCTTTGAAGTCCTCATCGGCGTCTCTCTGGTCGATTTCTTCTACAACCTCTGGCGTGAGGACGGAGATGTCGCTGCGGCCGCTATGGACACGCGAGAGGACCTAACGGCCCTCTGGAACGCAATCAAATCGCTTACTGGAACGTTTGCTGCTTGATTCAGCACTCCTGCCTCCAACCCAGGCAGGAGTTTTCCCCATGAAATATCTTTTTTGTTTAGTTTTGATCTTTGCATCGGTGAGCCTCGCGGCAACGGAGCCCGCTGAACAAATGGAGTCGGTCGCGGTGCAAAGTAAAACCCTGAAGGGGTACGGGTTTTATCGGTTGTATTCCGAATACCTGGACTTTGATAAATCGATCGCCCCAAAGACGTTTCAGTTCGTCGGCTTCTCACCGCAAAAAAAAGTCACGAGCCAGTCGAATCTGCCGTTGAAGAAATTTGTCGTGTCCCCGCTGGGAAAGAAGACGGAGCTCACGAGTCCGAACGGGATCTATTCCGTCGAAGAAAAATATCGGGATTACCGGGTTACCAGCAACCAGCCGTTTCTGTCGGATATGGACTATTTTATTTACCGATTCACGCCACCCACGACGCCGTCCGGTCTGCTGAGCAAGGGATCGCTCGACGAAATGCTGCGGGAGTTTAACGCTTTCCTGAAAGCGCGGTATAAATTCATCGACCGCGCCGCGTACGCCCCGCCTTTCATGTACCAGTTAAAACAAGCGCGGACCTCGACCGCCGATATCTGCGTGATCTGCTCGGATGATGAGAGCTACCTTGCTGCGCTAAATTATCACCAACTTGGCACGATTGCCGACCATGCATTGATTTTTTCCGCGAAGGCGCTTTCGCAGTTGCCGCCTGATTGGGGCGTCGATCCCCAACGCATCAGTCATACTTTCCCGTGGCGTAAAGGCGTCGACTTGCCGCGTAGGTCGGCGGAGGGCGTGTGGTTCCGGTGTTCGGTCCTTCGTCGGTTGTGGCAAGCCCCCGACGGCTGGTGTGTGGCGCGGATGAGCCCGTAAAAGCGGATCGTCCGAGGGTCGGGCGGGTTATCCTTTACCCGCCGGTCAGGCACCGCTCCTTGCGTCAGCCGGCTCGCAACGGCGCGTTAGGTATAACGTGCCCTGCTTTTTCGATCTGCTCCGATCCCCAAACCCAAACCGGAAAATCACATGTCTCGTTTCAAACAACGTGATGTCACCGACTGCGGCGCCTGCTGCCTGGGCTACGTCGCCGCTCACTACGGAAAGCCGGTGCCGATCGCCAAGCTGCGCCAGCTGGCGGGCACCAACATGCAAGGTTCTACCGCGCTCGGTTTGACGGCAGCTGCGGTTCATTTCGGCCTGATCGCCAAAGGGGTGAAGGGTGCCGCGACCGCTTTGCCGCATGCTCCTTGCCCTGCCATCGCGCACTGCCTGATCGACAATAAACGCATGCACTACGTGGTGCTCGTTGCTTGGACGCCGAAGTGCGCGCGAGTGATGGACCCGGCGGTCGGTCGGGTGGAGAAATGGTCGCACGAAAAATTTAAATCCTATTGGACTGGCGTGCTCATTATCCTCGCTCCCGGCGATCATTTCCAACCCGGCGACGCCACAGTTTCCCCGGTGCGACGCCTTTGGCAGTTGCTACAACCGCATCATGCCGTCCTCGCCCAAACTTTGGTGGGCGCCATCCTGTCGACCATCCTGGCTCTGGCCATGTCGGTCTATGTGCAAAAAATTGTGGACTCGGTCATACCCGATGGAAACCACTCGCTGCTCAATTTGCTCGGTGTGGCGATGGGCGTGGTGCTGGCGTTCAGGCTGGTGCTCGGGGTTTTCCAAGCACTGTTATCGCTTCGCACGGCCCAGCGCATCGATGCGGCGATTATCCTCGGCTACTACCGCCACCTCCTTCGGCTGCCGCAGCCATTTTTCGATACGATGCGCGTCGGTGAAATCACGTCGCGGGTCGGCGACGCGGTTAAGATCCGCAATTTCCTGAACAACGCCCTCGTCAATCTGCTGCTCAATCCGCTCATCCTGATTTTCGCCATCGCGGCCATGTTTTTCTATTCATGGAAACTCGCGCTGCTTTCACTTGGCCTCCTGCCCGGGAACGCCCTGCTGTACTGGTTCGTCAATCTGCGCAACCGCACGTACCAGCGCCAGCTGATGGAGCGCAGCGCCGATTTTAGCGCACAGCTCACGGAGTCGCTTCAAGCTCAACCGGCGCTCCGGCGCTTTCGTCTCGAGGAGGCAGCCGAACTGCGCACCGAGATCCGCCTCGTCCGATTGCTCAAGACCGCCTATCGCGCGGCCATCGCGTCGCTCGGATGCAGCACCACCGCCACCTTGCTCACTCAAGCCTATTTGATCGGTCTGTTGTGGCTCGGCGCCTCGCTCGTGCTCGAATCGCGCCTTACGCCGGGGCAATTGATGTCATGTTACACGCTGGCCGGATACTTGACCGGTCCGCTCGCTGCGTTGATCGGTCTCAATACTTCGATTCAGGAGGCGCTGATCGCCACGGACCGGCTCTTCGAAATCATGGACCTCGAACTCGAAAAGAATACCGGCACGATTGAGTTCACCCCGGCGCACGCGTGCGACCTGTGCTTTGAACAGGTTTCGTTTCATCACGCCGGCCGACTTGCGACTCTGCGCGACATCAACCTCACCGTTCCCGTCGGACGAATCACCGTGCTCGCCGGTAATTCTGGCTGCGGTAAGAGCACGCTGCTCGCGCTTCTGCAACGACTCTATCTCCCCGAACAGGGCCGCGTGTGTCTTGGCGGAATCGATGTCCAGTATTTCACGCTCGATTCACTCCGTCGCCATCTCGCAGTTGTGCCCCAAGCGACGGTACTGTTGTCGGGTACGATCCTCGAAAACCTCGCGCCGGGTGATCCGCAGCCGCAGATGGAACGCCTGCTCCGCCTGTGCCGGGACGTGGGAATTCTCGAGTTCGTCGAAACGCTGCCGCAAAAATTCTTAACTCATCTGGGCGAGAACGGCGTAAATCTTTCCGGCGGCCAACGTCAGCGCTTGGCTCTCGTCCGCGCCCTTTACGTCGACGCGCCGATTTTGCTGCTGGATGAACCGACGGCCGCTCTCGATCCGGCATCCGAAGCCACCATTCTTGCGCTGCTCCAAACGCTCCGGGACGAAGGGAAAACCATCCTCATCGCGGCCCATCATCCCACGGTGCTGGCGATCGCCGATCAGATTGTGCGGATGGACGAGGGCCGGATCGTTGCGATCGAACCCGGCGAGCGCTTCGCGGCAGACGATCCGCCTTCCCGCCATGGCACCAACTCGGGGGCCGCGGGCGGAATTAGTCCCGTGATGCTGCCGGGCATAAATGTTTCTGCAGCCTGAGCCCACACGGTCGCTGAAATGCAGCGTATTTGGGTGGCCGCATTTCGGCCGTACAGGGCAAAGATGTGGTGCCGGGCTACCGCGACGGGTGCCTCGTGAGCCTCGGCACGGTCGGCGAGTTGAAAAAATATCACGTCGTGATGCGTGAGGAGTTCGCGGCGCGGACGAACGGGTGGGGAGCTTAAGCCGGCACAATAGAGTTAAAATCAAGGTGGGTCAGCTCGCTTGAGTGTGCCCGAGCGTCCGCAAGCGGACGGGCCTTCGCGGTCACCGACCAAGTTTAGCAGCAGGCGAAGGCATTTCGATTTCACCTTAGCTTACGCGCCGAAACGTTTAGGCGTTTAGCACTAGACGCTCGCGCGTTCCGCTACCAACCGTAGCTCCGCTTGATCTTCAGCGGCTGGTAGAGATCGGCCGGAATTTCCTGCAGAAAACGACTGGGGGTCATGAGCATCGCGGGGCCGCCTTTCGTGTTCACCTTGGGCCAGCAGAGGTACAGCTCGTCGCGCGCACGCGTGACCGCGACGTAGAACAGCCGCCGCTCTTCCTCGACATCACCGGCCTCGATCGAGCGGCGCAGGGGAAACATGCCGTCGGCGAGGCCGATTAAAAATACCGCGGCGTATTCGAGTCCCTTTGCTTGGTGCACCGTTGTGAGACGGAGCGCGTCGGCGTCGGGATCGGCGGAGCGATTGCTGGTTTCGCCGTTGAGCAGCATGATCTGCGCGAGCATGTCCTGCATGTCCTCGAACCGGGTCGCGAAACCGATGAGCGATTTCAAATCATCGAGGCGGGAAACGTAGTTGGCGAAAGCACCTTTGAGGTAGTCGCCGTACCAACCGTCGATCGCCGTCTCGATCGCGTTCGAAGGTTTCATCGTGCGCATCACCTCGGCCACCTGCTGGAGCGATGTGACGAGCTTGGGCCACTCCTCCTTTGCGTCCTTGGGTACGCGCGAACGTACGTCGTCGGAATCGAGCACATCGACGAAGTTCTTCTGGAGTAACTTCGCGTGGTCGAGCGCGGCCGCGTAGATTTTTTGCGCGCCCTTGTCGCCGACTTTCGGGAGCAGTACGACGAGTCGGTTCCAGGCGAGCGTGTCGGAGGGATTGTAGACGAAGCGCAACAACGCGATCAGGTCGCGCACGTGGGCTTGTTCAAAAAAGCGGACGCCGCTCGTGATCTGGTAGGGAATCTGGAGACGCGAAAGCTCAAGCTGGATGTCGAGCGCCTGAAAATGTGCGCGGTAGAGGATCGCGATGTCGGACAAGGCGCAGCCTTCGTCGGTGAGACCGCGGATGCGTTGCACGATGAACTGCGCCTGCTCGCGGCTGTCCATCGACTGGACGACATACGGTTTCTCGGAGTTGGCGCGATGCGGGCGCAGCTCCTTGTCGAAGTGACGGCCCTTCGGTTGCGCGAGCAGCACGGCGTTGGCCAGGGCGAGAATTTGCGGAGTCGAGCGGTAGTTCGTCTCGATGTAATGCATCACCGTACCGGGATGCCGGTCGGGAAAAGTCAGGATGTTTTCGAAATTGGCGCCGCGCCACGAGTAGATGCACTGCGCGTCATCGCCGACCGCCATGACTTGGTGGTGCGCGCCGATGGCGTCGACGATCTGGGACTGCAGCGTGTTGGTGTCCTGATATTCGTCGACCAGCACGTGGCGAAACCGGTGCGAGAAATAGGCGGCGGTTTCGGGCGATTTTTTCAGGAGCTCGAGCCAGAACTCGAGGAGATCGTCGTAGTCGAGGACGTTCGCCTGGCGTTTCGCCTCGGCGTATTTTTTGGCGAAGAGCGGGAGACGCTCGATCAGCGTGTCGTATTGCGGGAAGAAGCGCGTGACGGTTTCGCTGAGGGAAAGCTGAGTATTGCGCGCCATCGAGATCACGGAGTGCAACGGGCCGGGACGTGGATGCGTTTTATCTTTGAAGAAAGCCTTGTCCGCGGATTCGACCGCGTCGCGCAGGAGACTTTCCGATTCATCGGCGTCGAGAA
Organism: uncultured Opitutia bacterium; assembly: GCA_903919985.1. Classification (GTDB taxonomy): domain Bacteria; phylum Verrucomicrobiota; class Verrucomicrobiia; order Opitutales; family Opitutaceae; genus Tous-C4FEB. Next base: position 7,112 of record CAIXKG010000093.1, read on the forward strand.
TGGTGAACGTGCGCGGCAGGCCGATGGTTTCGCCGTGCATGCGCAACGTGCGGTGGCCGATGCTGTGAAAGGTGCCGCCCCAGAAGCGTCCGGGTTCGACGCCAGTCAGATCCTGCACGCGGTGGAGCATTTCCTTCGCGGCCTTGTTGGTGAACGTGAGCAGGAGGATTTCGCCCGGTCTGACTCCTTGGGAGAGCAGGTAGGCGACGCGGTAGGTGAGCGTGCGGGTTTTGCCTGAGCCAGCGCCGGCCAGGACGAGCAGCGGTCCGGGGGGCGCGGTGACGGCTGCAAATTGCTCGTCGTTGAGTTCCTTGCGGAAATCGATCGGCGGCACGCCGTGCGGAGCGGAGGTTGGGTCGAGGGCAAAATCCATACGTTGAACCAACACGCTCACGCAACCGGAGGAAGGCGCAAAGGCGAAATGCGTGAGCCTCGCGGACCATGGCCACGAGAGCTGGCGGCGCCGTTTGAAAAATGGCCGGGACGCCTTCACCGGGCGGTGCGAGCGCGCTCACGCTATGGTTGGGCGGGAAGAATCGGCGAAGCTGGGCAGCAGTGAGTTCATCTTCTGCGCGGACAAAGATCGCGGAGAGACGGTGACGTTCCAAGGACCGGTGCGGGCCCTCAAGCACGGGGCTGAAATTGACCGACGGGGCGGTGCGGCGTAGCGGCCGAACGGATGATAGAACCGATCTGGCCGGTCGGGGCCTACTGATACAGCCAGTAGCGCCGGCTTTGCTGTTGATAGATTTTATTTTTCTCCCGCCAGTCCCGCAAATAGCCCTCGAGGTCGACCTTCGCACCATCGCGTTGCAGGGCCGCGAGAAAATCTTCCGACCCCATATGATGGAGAAACCCGCTCATGTCGCGTTTTGGCCCGGGCGCAAACGGATTGGGATTCTTCGGGTCGATTTTGCAGGCCAGCCGCATCAGGTAAAAGTTCAGTTCGGTCGGCCGCCACTCGTCGTAGTCGGTGATCTCAATATAAAGGCCCGTGGCCGGTTTACCGTCTTTGTTGGGCGCGCTAATTTTTTGGAAACGCAGTCCGGGCAACTTCAGCGCATTCAGCTCCTTCTCGATGACTTCGATGCGAATATTGATGTGGGAGATCCCGCGAAAGATGTAATTTTTCCCAACGCCATGGCGGAAGCCGGTGTCGATGCGCGGCGGATCCCAAAACGCGCCTAGCCCGACCATGGGATAACCTTGGACTGCCTCCCAAGTTTGAATGCCCGGCGAGGTGGGGACCCACGTGAGACCGGTCTCCGGCCAACGCATCGCGCGGCGCCATCCGCGCATGGCAATGACCGTGAGTTTGCCGGCGGCGCGAATGGCATCCGTGACGTCCAAACCGCCAGGCGGACGTTCGTCTTTCGCCATGCGGGCCAGTTCGCCGATCGTGAGGCCGTGCACGTAAGGCACGCGAAAAGCGCCGACCGAGTTTTTGGTCGCCTGTCGTGCGTCGAGCAGGGGGCCGTCGGTTTTGAGCCCGCCCAGTGGATTGGGTCGGTCGAGAATGATGACTTCGATGTTGTTTTCGAAACATGCTTCGGTGGTCCACTTCATCGCGTTGACGTACGTGTAGCTCCGCGTGCCGATGTCCTGCAGGTCGATGACCATCGCATCGATGCCCTTCAGCATCGCCTTGGTCGGCTTCTTAAATTTTCCGTAGACAGAAAACGTCGGCAGGCCGGTGCGTTGATCGATCGAGTCTGGAACCAACGCGGCGGCCGGGGCGTCGCCGTTGATGCCGTGTTCCGGTCCATAAAGGGCGACGAGTTTCACTCCGGGCGCGCGCCGCAACACGTCGATCGTACGCTCCCCGCGTCGGTTGACGCCGGCCGGATTGGTCAGGAGTCCGAGGCGTTTTCCTTTCACCGCGGCGAAACCATCGGCCTCGAGCACATCGATCCCCAGCATCACGCTGGGCAGCGCCGGCTGAGCTTGGAAAAGCGGGGCCGCGGTTTTGGCTTCAAACCCTGGCGCGGCGGGGGCCGGGTCGGTTTTCGGCAGCGGTACGGGTTGGCTCGCGCTGCAGCCGAGGAGCCCCAGCGCGAGGGTGACGAACGCGATCAGGGGCTTGAAGGGTGAGACGCGCGGGGTGCGGGCCATGGGAAAATTTCACTGTGCGGGGCGCCGGCGCCCCGTCGAGGAGGAATCGTGCAAAATCAAAAAGCGGCGCGAACGGCGGCGGCGAGATTGGCGGGCGCGGCGCGCAAAGCGTCGGCCAGCTCCAAGTGCGGCGGACTGATGGCGTGCAAAGTTAGGTTTTTCTTTTCGTCGCTGGAGGACGAGAGGCCATGTCCGACCGACCCCGCGAAGACGTGCGTAGGTTTGCCGAGAGCGATCGCGCGGGCGGCGATCGCGCCGGGGCCTTTGCCGTTGAAGGAACTCGCGTCGAAACGGCCCTCGCCCGTGATCACGAGATCGGCGCGGGCGAGCCGCGCGTCGACATCCAGCCATGCGGAGACGAGATCAAATCCGGAGAGCAACCGCGCTCCCGCCGCCGCCATCAGTCCAAACGCGATCCCGCCGGCCGCTCCGGCCCCGGCCGTTTCCATAACTGATTCGGGCTGGCCACACCGGGCGCAGAGCAGCCGCGCGAGACGTCCGCTTTCGCCATCGAGCCGCGCCAGATCCTCCGGTTGCAGGCCTTTTTGCGGACCATACGTGGCGGCCGCTCCGCGCGGTCCGACGAGAGGATTCGTGACATCGCAGGCGATGCGGATCGGCGGAAACCCCGGGCTGATGCCGCCCTCCACGCGGGAAATGGCCGACCACCCGGCCGGAATTGGCGGCGAAATACTCCGCTGGTCCGTCGTCGGAAATTCGAACCCGAGCGCGTTGAGTGCGCCGAGACCGAGATCGTGCGTGGCGCTGCCGCCGACGCCGAGGAGAATGGCGGCAACGCCGCGCTGGGCGGCGAGCTGCATGAGCTCGCCGGTACCGAAACTCGTCGTGCGCCAGGGGTCGCGCCGCGCGGTCGGCACAAGCGCAAGCCCGGAGGCGGCGGCCATTTCCACCACGGCGATGCAGTCGCCGGACGGTTGCTCGGGCAACGCGAGCAACGCGCGCGCGGCGGGCGCGATCGCCGCCAGCGAAACGAAACCTATCCGGGCCTCGAGCGGTGCGCCCAAGGGCCCGGTCACGCGATGCGTTTCAAGCGTGCCGCCGGCCGCGTGGGTGAGAATATCGCCGAAGCCTTCGCCCCCGTCGGTCAGCGGACAGATATCGAACGTCCAATCGGCGTGGCGCGCGCGCAACGCCTCCGCCGTGATCGTGCAGGCCTCGGGCGCGGTAAGGGAGTCCTTGAGTTTATCGAACGCGACGAGGATGTGCATCTTGGCGTTGGTTACTTTTTGCCGCCGAAAAGACCCTTGATCGCGCCGGCTCCGCCGGTCGCGCCGATGTTCACCGCGGCCGGTCGGGCGATAAACGCAGCAAGGACACCGAGGATGCCGAGTAAGATTTTCATAAAGAGGCGGAGTGGCGGGAAGCTAGGATCGTTTGAACCGCGGGCAAGGCTGGGTTTCAAATCGCTTCGCTCATTCCGATCGCGCGGGAATTTCGCTTGTCACGCGAGGCGCCGCTCCGACGCTGGGCGCACTTTACCCATGGCGTCCAACTACACCGAAGCCAGCATCAAGACCCTCTCGTCGCTCGAACACATCCGGCTTCGCCCCGGCATGTACATCGGCCGTCTCGGCAACGGCACCCACGCGGAGGACGGCATCTATGTCCTCTTGAAAGAGACGATCGATAATTCCATCGACGAATTCATGATGGGGCAGGGGAAAAAAATCGAAATCGAGCTCACTGACCGCACCGTGCGGGTTCGCGACTATGGCCGCGGCATCCCGCTCGGCAAACTCATCGACTGCGTCTCAATCATCAACACCGGCGCGAAATACGACAGCGAGACGTTTCAAAAAGCTGTCGGTCTTAACGGCGTTGGCCAGAAAGCCGTCAACGCGCTCGCTCTCGAATATCGCGCGCAGGCCTTTCGCGATGGCGAGACGAAGCTCGTCGAGTTTGCGCAGGGCAAACTCAAGAAAGAGCACAAAGTTGCGAAGTCCGCTGAGCGCAACGGGACGACCATCGAGTTCACGCCCGACGGCGCGCTCTTCGGGGCCGATTTCAAGTTCCGGCCGGAGTTCATCGAGGACATGTTGTGGAACTACGCCTTCCTGAACCGCGGCCTCACGCTCACGTTCAACGGCAAGGCGTTCAAGTCCGAGCACGGACTCGAGGATCTGCTGCGGAAAAATCTCACTGGCGAAACGCTTTATCCGATCATCCATCTCGAAGGCGAGGACATCGAGTTCGCGATGACGCACGGCGGGCACTATGGAGAGGAATATTTCTCGTTCGTAAATGGCCAGCACACCACGATGGGCGGCACGCACCAGGCGGCGTTTCGCGAGGCGGTCGTCGAAACGGTGCGGAATTTTTTCAAGAAAGATTTCGAGGCGGCGGATGTCCGGCAATCCATCGTGGCGGCCATCGCCGTACGGGTGCAGGAGCCGGTGTTTGAGTCGCAGACAAAAACCAAACTCGGCTCCGCCGACATGGGCCCGGGTGGCCCGAGCGTGAAGGAGTTCATCGGAAAATTCGTGCAGCAGACGCTCGACGTTTACCTGCACAAGAATCCGGCGACGGCTGACGCGATTCTGAAAAAAATTCAGGCGAGCGAACATGAACGCAAGGAGCTCGCCGGCATCCGCAACATCGCCCGCGAACGCGCGAAGAAAGCCTCCCTGCACAACCGCAAGCTCCGCGACTGCCGCCTGCACCTCGGCGACCGCAACGAACGCGCCGAACAGTCCAGCCTCTTCATCGTCGAGGGCGACAGCGCGGCCGGTTCGCTCACCGCGTGCCGCGACGTGCAGACCCAGGCCGTTTTCGCGTTGAAGGGCAAACCGCTCAACACCTACGGGCTCTCGAAGAAAGTCATCTACGAGAACGAGGAGTTTCATCTGCTCCAGTCGGCGCTTAACATCGAGGACGGCCTCGACGGTCTGCGCTACGGCAAGGTCGTCATCGCCACCGATGCCGACGTCGATGGCATGCACATCCGCCTGCTGCTGCTCTCATTTTTCCTCCAGTTTTTCCCCGACCTGATCGCCCGCGGGCATCTCAGCATTCTCGAGACGCCGCTCTTCCGCGTGCGGAATAAAAAAAAGACGATGTATTGCTACGACGAAAGCGAGAAGCAGGCCGCAGTCGCGGAGCTCGGCGCAACCCACGAGATCACGCGCTTCAAAGGCCTCGGCGAAATTTCCGCGAACGAATTCAAGGATTTCATCGGCGAAAAAATCCGGCTCGATCCGGTTTCGCTGCACCACCTGCATAACACGGACGAACTCCTCTCCTTTTACATGGGTAAGAATACGCCGGAGCGGCAGGACTTTATCATTGGCAATCTGAGGGTCGAAAAAGATCTCGTCGAAGTCTGAGCGATGCGCTCGGCGACGGTGCAACTTTGGCTGCTGCTCGCCGGTATCACCGGATTGACCGGCGGCTGCATCACCGGTCCGACGCTGAATCATCCGCCGGCCTTGATCGCGGTCAGCGAACGACCGGCGCACAACCTCCGGGTTTTCGACCGCGTTGCCACGTTGGTCAAAAACCGTTTTTACGACGCCAAATTGCTCGGCGTGGACTGGAAGGCCGTCACCGCGGAATTCAGGCCGAAGGCGGAAAAGGCCGCCAACGACGTGGACCTGTATGAACAGGTGTTGAATCCGATGCTCGACCGCTTGAAGTCGTCGCATCTCCGCGCGATCTCGCCGCAGGACGCTTACGAGCACGGGACCGAGCATCGCGCGATGCTCGGTTTGCGCCATCAGCGCGTTGATGGAAAGTGGGTCGTGCGCGAAGTGATCCCGGATAGCCCGGCGGCGGCTGCCGGCGTGCGCGCCGGCTGGATCGCACTGACGCTAAACGGCAAGACGCCGGATCAGGGCCCATTTCATTTTAGCGAAGGCCAGGAGGTGAAGGCGGAGTTTCTGGACGAGAACGATCAGCCGCGGAGTTTGATGTTAAACGCACGCTTGGTCTCCACCAAGCCGCGGCTCGAGGCGCGGGAACTCGCGGGTGGAATCTGGTACCTTCGGTTCGACGAGTTCAACGTGGCGTCGCGCCGCTGGCTAAGCGCGCAGTTGAAAGCCCACGCCAGTGCGCCCGGCGTCGTGATCGATGTGCGCCTGAATCCCGGTGGCGGATGGTTCTCGCTGCGATTTGTGGTGAGCGAATTCGTCCCCGGCGATGTTCCGGTCGGTGCTTTCATTTTTCGCGGGGGCCGGCCCAGCGAGGACGATTCGCTGACCTGGCTTTCCGCCCATTTCAGCGGCCGCGTGGCGGTTTTGATCGGACCGTTGAGCGCGAGTTCGAGTGAGATTTTTGCTCACGTGATGAAAGCCCACGGCCGGGCCACGCTGGTCGGGCAGAAGACGAGCGGCGCGGTGATCGGATCGCTCTTTTTCCCGTTGCCGGGTGAAGGCAAGCTGCAGATGGCGATGTTCGATTATCACGGGGTCGACGGTCGCAGACTTGAGGGCGAGGGCGTCGCGCCCAACGTGGAGGTATGGCCGAAGCTGGCGGACTTGCGCGCGGGCCGCGACCCCGAGCTCGAAGCTGCGCTGCTTGAGCTGAGGCCGGCGGTGCATCCGGTGGCACTAACGAGCGGTGGAATGCGGGCGCGTTTGGGCGAAGACCGGCAAAATCCTAATGGTTTCCCCTCCGCTGAAAGCACCAATGCGACACGGCCCTCCAGGGTCTGGCCGCTTGACGTAGTCGGCGCCGCCCCCTGAGAAATCTACCGCTAGCGCCGGTTACAGCCGCGATCGCCCCCAATTTTTCCACGCATGTCCAAGAAGAAATCTGCCAAAACGTCCGACCAAGCCGAACTTCCTCTCTCGAGTTCCCCGGTGCCGGAGGTGGCGCCCACGCCTCCGCCTTCAGCGGCCGCCGCGAACCCACCGGCTGAATCCGCGCCGGCCGCTCCCGTGGTGATCGCGGTTCCGGCGAAGAACGCCGACGACGCCCCCTTGGTGAAACACTACCGCTCGTGGTTTCTCGAGTACGCCAGCTACGTCATTCTCGACCGCGCGGTGCCGCACATCGACGACGGCCTAAAGCCGGTGCAGCGCCGGATTCTGCATACGTTGTGGGACATGGACGACGGGCGTTTTCACAAGGTCGCCAATGTCGTTGGCCGGGCCATGTCGCTTCATCCGCATGGCGACGCTTCGATCGGCGCCGCGTTGGTGGGCCTCGGTCAGCGGGCGTTTCTCATCGAACCGCAGGGTAATTTTGGCAATACGCTCACCGGCGACGATGCCGCCGCACCGCGTTACATCGAGGCGCGGCTCACGGCGTTCGCGAAGGACGTGCTCTTCAATCCGAAGACCACGACGTGGCAGCTCAGCTACGATGGCCGCGCGCAGGAGCCGGTCACGCTGCCGGCGAAATTTCCGCTCGTGTTGCTCGAAGGCACGGAAGGAATCGCCGTGGGGCTTTCGACCAAGATTCTTCCGCATAATTTCAACGATCTCTGCCGCGCGGCGATCAATCATCTCCAAGGAAAAACGTTTCGCATTTATCCGGATTTTCCCACGGGCGGCATCGCGGACTTTGCGGAATACAACGACGGCGAACGCGGCGGCAAAGTGAAGGTCCGCGCAAAGATCGAAGTCCGCTCGAAATATCTGCTCGCGATCACGGAACTGCCCTACGGCGCGAACACGGAGTCGCTCATCGAGTCGATTTTGGCCGCGAACGCGAAGGGCAAGATCAAGATCAAGCACGTCGACGACAACACGGCCGACACCGTGGAGATTTTGGTCCATCTGCCGGCCGGCGCGGACGCAGAGCAGATTGTTCAGCAGCTTTATGTTTTCACGAACTGCCAGCTCGCGCTTTCGCCGGCCGCGTGCGTGATCGAGCGCGACAAGCCTCAGTTTCTCGGCGTGCGGGAGATTCTGCGCCGCAGCGTCGAGCGGACGAAGGCGTTGCTTAAACAGGAGCTCGAGATCCGGCTGGGTGAATTGGAGCAACACTGGCATTGGGATTCCCTCGAGCGGATTTTCATCGAGGAGCGTATTTACCGCCGGATCGAGAAATCGAAAACCTGGGAGAACGTGCTCAGCGAGATCCGCGAAGGCTTGGAGCCGTTTCTTAAACAGCTGCGCCGGCCTGTGACCGACGAGGACATCACGCGGCTAACCGAAATCCGCATCAAGCGCATCTCGGCGTACAATCGGTTTCAGGCCGACGAGGCGTTGAAAAAAATTGAGGCCGAGATGAAAGAGGTGAAGAGCCACCTGAAAAATCTCACGGAGTACGCGGTGAAGTGGTTCGAGACGCTGCAGGAAAAATACGGCAAGGGGCATAAGCGGCGCACCACTTACGACGAAATTGAGCAGATCAACGCCGCGCAGGTCGTCTCGGCGAACCAGCGCCTTTACGTCAATCGCTCGGAGGGATTCGTCGGACTCAACTGGCGCCAGCATGAGTTCGTGCAGGAATGTACGATCCTCGATAGCGTGCTCTGCCTGATGGCCGATGGTTCGCTCAAAGTGGCGAAGTTGGCCGACAAGGTTTTCATGGGTCGCGACATTTTGCACTGCGCGGTGTTTCCGGCCGATGGAGACAAGAATTTTTACACGATGGTCTACCAGGACGGCGCGAGCGGAAAAGCTTTCGCGAAACGTTTCCAAATCGGCGGACTCTCCCGCGACAAACTTTATCCGCTCGTGGCCAGCGATGGCTCGCGGGTCGTTTATCTGGATGTGAGTGCCACCGAAAAAGCCATGCCGAAGAAACTCCAGATATCGCTTGATGGTCGGAGCGGCGCGCGCGTGCGGGAGTTCGCGTTCGACCTGACGCCGGTGCCGGTCAGTTCCCGCAGCGCGAAAGGACTGACCGTGACCAAATGGGCGGTGAAAGCGGTCAAACCAGTCGATCTGGCCCTGCGTTAATTTGGCCGCGAGGGTGTCGGGATTTTACGGAACGATGTCCGTGAAATCGAGGTAGGTCAGATCGCTGGCGGGCGCCGGAGCATCCGCGAGCGGACGGGCCTACGGGGCCAACGGCGCAGCCTCCGATTGTATTTTGCGCCCGCGGCGGCATGGTGGGGCGCATGAAAAACCGGATCGGATGGATGCGCAGGCGGTTTCTTACGTGCGGTTTTCTGCTGGCGGCGACCGCCGTGCTGGCGGAGCCACGCAACCTCAGTGCGCTCAAGCAGGAGATTATAACGTACGTCGATTCCGGCGACTATGGCCGCGAGTTGGAGACGGTGGTCGCGCGGGCGATGAAGTGGATTCAGGAACGCGCGGCGCAGCGCGTGCCGGGCGAACGCCCCACGCTCGTGCTCGATATCGACGAGACCGCGCTGTCCAACCTGCCGCAGATGCTGGCCAATGATTTTGGGTATACTCCGCCAGTGTGGGACGCTTGGGTCGCGCGCGGCGAAGCCCCGGCCATCGGGCCGGTACTGGCTCTGTATCGGGCGGCGCGCCAAGCCGGGGTAGAAATGATTTTCATTTCGGGCCGGCGGGAAAGAGACCGGCCTGGGACGGAAAAAAATCTGCGCGCGGCCGGATATGCGGATTACGCGGCGCTGTTGCTCAAGCCGGACGCGACCAAGGACACCACCGAAAAGTTCAAGACGGACACGCGGAGAAAGCTCGTGGCCGCGGGCCGCGTCATCATCGCCAACGTGGGCGATCAGGAAAGCGATCTCGCCGGAGGATTCGCAGAGCGCGCGTTCAAACTGCCGGCCCCGTTTTATATTACGCAGTGACGGTCGGCGCTGTCTGAACGTCTCGAATCCGAGTTTCCCGGTAGCGGAACGCGTGAGCGTTGCGGAAGCGCCTCGAAAGCCTCACGGTCTCCGCTGCCCTGAAAAACATCCTTTGTGGACTGCTCTCGCGGCCTACTTCTCCGTCGGATCGAGGTGGACGCCTTTGAGCATGTGCTCGTCGAGGAGGTTGTTGTAGTACCCTTTCACGGCGGGGCGCCGCAGGTTGTTGCGGCTGTTGAAATAGATGGGTGCGATCGGACATTCCTCCGTGAGGATATCTTCGCAGCGCTGGTAGTACGCATAGCGTTTCGCTTGGTCCGGGGTGGATTTGGCCAACGCGACGAGACGGTCATATTCGGGGTTCTTCCATCCGGTGAAGTTGTTGCCGCTGTCGCCGGCCATCATATCGAGGAAGGTGCTCGCGTCGAGGTAGTCACCGACCCATCCCGCGGCGGATAGCTCGTAGTTGTGGGAGTGCATCGAATCCATCAGAACTTTCATTTCCTGATTGTGCAGGCTGATTTCGATCCCGAGGCCTTTGCGCCACATCTGCTGAACCGCTTCTACGATTTGCTGACTCGATTCGTTGGTGGGGAACGTCAGTTCCAACTTGGGAAATCCTTTGCCATCTGGAAATCCAGCATCGGCCAAAAGCTTTTTGGCCGCGGGTAAATCAAAACCAAGTCCACCTTTCGCGGTAAATCCGGCGATATTGGGCGGACTGAAGGTAGTCGCTGGGACCTGATGACCGCGTGTCACGTCGTGCACGATGCGCTCGCGGTCGACCGCCATCGACAATGCCCGGCGTACACGTGGATCAGTAAACGGGGGTTTGGCGGTGTTGAACTGAAAATAAGTCGTCGCGAGGTAAACCCCGGGATCAAGAAATTCCGGCTGCTCCTTCTCGTAAACGGCAATCTTGGAAAGCGGGATGCGACTGGTGATGTGAAGCTGGCCGGACCGAAAGGCCCGCTCTTCGCCGTCGGAACTTTCTATGGGATAAAAGTAGACTTCATTGAGCTTCACGTTGTCGCGGTCCCAATAAGTCTGGCTCTTGGTGACGCGAATGTGTTGGTGCGACTTCCATTCGGTGAGGGTGAAATACCCATTGCCGACGAGGTTGCCCGGTTGCGTCCACCGAGTCCCGCGTTGATCGATCAGGCCGAATTTTTCGACCGTAACGCGGTGCAACGGATACCAAGCGGTGTGGCAGACCATGGCGGGGAGGAAAGGCACCGGATGATCGAGGGTGAGAACGAGCGTGTAATCATCGGCGGCGTGGGCGCCGATCAGCGTCGGATCGGTGATTTTACCCGTGTTGAAGGCTTCGCCGTTTTTCAGGGCGTAAAGGAAGTAAGCGTACTCGGCGCCGAGTTTGGGTGAAAGAATTCGTTGGTAGGCGAACACGAAGTCGCGCGCGGTGACCGGATCGCCGTTCGACCATTTCCCTGTATGCCGCAGGTGAAACGTCCACGTGAGATTGTCGGCTGCAACCTCCCAGCGCTCGGCGGCCGCGGGGATGGGTTCACAGCTCTTCGGATCGTACTGCGCCAGGCCTTCAAACAGGGCCATGATGACCGCCGCGGTGTTGATCGTGTCAGCGGTTTGCGGATCGAGGTCGTTGGGCTCGGCGGCATTACCGAGGTGGAGCACCTGCGTGCGGTTGCCGAGTGTAACGTTCGATTCGCGCTTGCTGCACGCGCCCAGGGCAAGGGCGCAGACCAGCCATGCGGTGGTAATTGCAGAGGTTTTCATGGATTGGAATTCGGGCAAAAAAAAGCCACGCGATCGATTCGCGTGGCTTAGAGTGATTAGCTAGAGCGTCGGAGCGCGCTTACTTCTTCGGCGCCTGCGCCTGAATTTCAGTGAGGCGGCTCTCGATCTGATTCATCTTCTTCACGATGTCCTCTTCGATTTTTTTGCGGTCGCTGCCCGACACGATGCTCATGCTGGCGGCATCACGTACGATGTTGGCTGGGAGCGTGAGGAGACGGGTGATCAGACCCTGATCCTTGAATGAACTCAGATAGAGCGCGGTGATTTCGTGCGAAAGCTTCATCGCGTCCTGCGCCGCGGCCTGGGTTTGCTGCAGATTGTTGTTCAGCTGCTGATTTTTCGCTAGTTCCGCAGTGAGGACGGAACCGATTTGATCCGAAATGCGTTCGCTGTACTTCGCGATGGAATCGCGGGTGAGGTTTTGGTCCTTCGACATTTCCGCGAGGATGGGCTGAATCTTGTCGGCCATGCGGGACGACACTTTGTCCACTTGGTCGTTCTGCATTTTCTCCGCTTCCTCGGCGGATTTCGGCATTGGGTTGTACGGCTGAACTTTTTTCGCGATGGCGTCAGCCAGGGCGTTCATTCGTTCGGCGTTGAGCTTTTGGACTTCTTCATCGGTGCGAAACATATCGGCTTCGCGCTTGGCGACGGCGTCCTTGAGCAGCTTGTTTGTGGCATCCAGCTGCCGCCGCGTTTCTTCGTTGGCGGCCGAAAGCTTGTCATTTTGTTCACGGAGTGGCGCCAGCTTCAGGTCCTGCTGCGTGTTCAGGTCGACGATGGTCTTTTGGTTGAGCCAGTACGCCGAGCCGACGACGACGATTACGATAACTAGAATGACGAGGAGTTGTTCTTTCAGTTTTTGCCACATGGAAGTAAGTTGGTTGAAGGGCGAAAGGTTATTCAGGAAGCCGTCTTAAATGCAACGCCACTGTGACAAAGGGCTTTTTGCGGTTGTTTTCGACGCGCGCGAAAGCACGGTGGCAGGATGAGTCTTAATCGATCTGAACAACGGTTGTTCGATTATTGGGAGGGGCATCGCGACGAGAGACATTTTTGGGTGGAAAAGGTTCGCTCTATCGTGCGCCAGACGGGTGACGACAGGGTGGCGACATCGCAACTGGAGGGAGAGTTGTGGCGTTACTATCTGGAGCGGAGTGCGGTCGCCGCACCCTTTAAGGATGCGGCGATGCACGAAGGCCTTCAGCGCATCAGCATGAAGAATTTAGCGGAGTTGATTATTCGGTTATGGACCGAACCGCGACCGAAGAAAAAACTGTCGCCGCCGGTCGGCGAGTAGAACGTAGCCGAGGAAGACGGCGATACGCTGCAGCGGCCCGATCCAAGTCTGGCGGATACGTTCCCGCGTGCTGGTCGATGGGCTGGAATGTCCTCATGCCGCCCCAGGTCGTTCAGCGGGCAACGTCGAAGCCGCGGGGGCGGGGCGGCCCGCCCGCCGGTGCCATTGGCTGCAACGACGGACGCCGTGAATTTGATTCGGATTTCTCAGAAATCCGAAATCCCGGTTAACGCCTTATTAGGCTTTTCCGCCGTAGGATAGGAAATCGTCAAAATCGAGGAGGTCGGCGAACGAATGGATGTCGTCGCGCTTCGACTTGTGGCCCTTGATCACGCTGGCAACCCATTCGTGGCCTTCCTCGCCGCCGGGGCCTTCAAGTTCAGCCCATGTCGACCACGCAACAATTTCGTGCGGCAAGCGCTTGGTCTGGGTGCTGACCCACTCGAGAATCTCGACGTCGGTTTTGCCGGTCTTGATTTCTGCGAGCATGGCTTCGTGGCCGATGCCGGTAAACGTGAAGAACAGTTGGTCGAGCGGACAGTTGTAGTGATACTCGCCGCCCTTGCCGGCCAAAGTAGCCCGGGCTTTGTCGAGCAGTCGGCAAAGGTGGATGTACCCACCGAGACGGACGCGTATGCTACGAGGAGGATGTTGAGTGAGGTCGGGATTGCTGTAGTTGATCATGAAAAACGGATGGTTGTTTAGAATTCGCTTTCGCGCAAGCAGTGGAATGATCAAGTGACGGGAATTTCGCCGCCATGAAAAAGACCGCCGTCGTTCGCGACTATTACGTGCTGCCCTGCTGTTTGCTCCTGTTGAATCTTTCCGTCGAGCTGGTGAGCTATAAAACGAAACAGCTGGGCGATCCGCTGCTGCGGACGGGCGCGATCATGGCGATGGTTCTTTTCGGCGGTTCGCTCGTGGGTTTCCTGGTAGCGCCGGCCATCGGAAAACTTGTCAGCTTGCTGCATCGCAGCAGCCGCCGTGGCGCGGGCGAACTCGGGGAGATTTTTTTCCTGCTGGGATTGGGCGCGCTGATTTTCTGGCTCTACTATCGGGTGTACATCATCGGACCGGAGTCGATCCTGCCGGCCGAATGGCGGAACCATTGAGCCCTCCGACGTAGCGCGAGGCTTCGGTCCGCGGTTTGAGTTTCGGAACGCGGACGGAAGCTCCGCGCTGCACTTCAGCTCTTCGGCCGGAAAACTTTCATCGCCGACTCGTGGGTCTCGAGACGCGGTCCGCCGATGAGATCGACGCAATACGGAATCGCGGGAAAAACTGCCTCGAGGTTTTCGCGAATCGCTTTGGGCCGCCCGGGGAGATTCACGATCAACGTGCGGCCGCGGGTGCCGGCGGTCTGGCGCGACAGGATTGCGGTCGGCACGTACTTCAGCGAAGTCGCCCGCATGAGTTCGCCGAAACCGGGCAGAATTCTTTCGCACACCGCGATCGTGGCTTCGGGCGTGACGTCGCGCGGGGCGGGGCCGGTGCCGCCGGTGGTGACGACCAATGCACAGCCCGCTTCATCGGCGAGCCGGCGGAGCTCGGCTTCGATGACGGGGCGCTCGTCTGGGATTATCTTGTAGTCGAGTTCGAACGGCGTGCTCAGCCACTCGCGCAGCAGCGCGACGCAGGCCTGGCCGGGCTCGTCGGAGTAAATACCAGCGCTAGCGCGGTCGGAAATATTGAGGACGCCGATACGGATCATTTCGTTGCAGGAGGTAACGGAGGAAACGGAGCGAGGTTCAATCTTTCTCGGTCACCTCGGTTAACTCTTCGGAGAATTTCTGGATGATCGTGCCCGGATCTACCCCGCGCGCACGCAGCGTACGCAGACTGAGAGCGTCATGCCGCTTGGCGAGACGCACGCCATTTTCGTCGAGCACGAGACTGGCGTGGTAGTAGCGCGGGGCCGGTGCACCGAGGGCGCGCAGGATCAGAAGTTGGCGGTAGGTGCTTTTCACGAGATCGGCACCGCGTACGACCTCGGTGATGCCGAGGTCGGCGTCGTCGACGGCGCACGCGAACTGATAGCTGGGTGCGCCGTCTTTGCGCCAAACCAGGAAATCCCCGAAGTCGCGGCCGACAGACGCCGTTTGCCGGCCCAGCGCGGCGTCGTCGAAGGCCAGGGTCTCGCCATCGGGCACCCGGAAGCGCCAGTTGACGTCGAGCGCATCGGCAAGTGGAGGCAACGCGGCGTCAGCCGGCGGCCGAAACTGCGGCGGATAGATCGGCTCGTCGTTTTCACCGCCTTCATGGGGTGCACCGATCGCGTCCAACACATCGCGCCGCGTACGCGTGCAAGGGAAGATGTGGCCTGCGGAGTGAAGGCGGGCGAGCGCAGCGCGATAGATCGGCAAGCGTTCGCTTTGGGAAATCATGGGCGCGGTCCAAGTCAGACCGAGCCAGTGGAGGTCCTCAATCATCGCGGCGACGAAATCGAGATGGAAGCGCACGGCATCGAGGTCGTCGTTGCGTAAAAGCAAGGCTCCGCCCGCTGCGCGGGCACGCTCGGCGGCCAGCCAGAAAGTCCGCGCGTGACCGAGGTGCAGGTGCCCGGTGGGCGAGGGAGCAAGCCGGCCGCGATAGAGGGGAACAGAATTTTTCACCGCTGAACTTCGCTAATCACAGCTAAACTTTGAAAACGCCAAAACAATTAGCGTGAACCAGCGAAGATTAACGGTTCAAAGAAATCATGTCTAAACTGCTGTGCGTCTACTGCGCCTCGAGTGACCGGCTCGATCCAAAATATTACAAGGCCGCGACGGAGCTTGGCGAACGGCTTGTCGCGGAAGGCTGGGGGCTCGTTTATGGCGGCGGAAAGACCGGACTGATGGGCGCCGTGGCGCGCGGGACAAAATCGGCTGGCGGGCGCGTGGTCGGAGTCATTCCAGAATTCATGAAAGCCCGCGAACTCGCCTTCGACGAAGCGGACGAACTCGTGACGGTGATCACCATGCGCGAGCGCAAGCTGCTGATGGAAACGCGGGCCGATGCCTTCGTGACGCTGCCGGGCGGCTTCGGTACGCTGGAGGAGATCATGGAAATTCTCACGCTGCGCCAGCTCGACGTCGTGAAGAAGCCGTGCGTCTTCTTGAATCAAGATGGTTTTTACGACGACTTGCTGCGTCTGTTCGACCGCATGTTGCAGGATAAGTTTTTCAAACCCTCCAACCTGGAACTCTTCCGGGTGGCCTCGACCGTCCCGGAAATTTTTTCGCAGATTGAAATCGCGCGCCAGGCGAAGACGGAGTCGAAGTGGTTCGAGACGCGGTGAGGCGAAACGCGCATGCACCGTGAACCAGTCCTGAAATTACTGCGCGCGTATCGTTCGCCGATGCTCGACGAGCATGAGGCGGCGATGCTCGCCGAAACGCTGAAATTTGTGGCGGCGGAGCCGGAGTGTTTGCGGCGGACTTGTGCGCCGGGACATCTCACGGGTTCGGCTTGGGTCGTGGACGCCGGGCGGCAGCGCACCTTGCTCACGCATCATCTGAAGTTAAACAAATGGCTTCAGCTCGGCGGCCACGCCGATGGCGACGGCGATCTCGCGGCGGTGGCCATGCGCGAAGCCCGGGAAGAAAGCGGTCTGACCCGGCTGCGATTGGTCACGCCGGAGATTTTCGACGTGGACCGGCACTGGATTCCCGCGCGTAAAACCGAGCCGGCGCACTGGCACTACGATCTCCGCTTTGTGATCGAAGCGGATCCGACCGAGCCGCTGGTACGCGCCGCGAGTGAATCGAAAGAACTGGCCTGGGTGCTGCTCGCGGATGTGGCGCGGCTCAACCCGGAAGAGTCGATGGCGCGCATGGTGCGGAAGACGAATTTGGTGGGTTGAGGCGCGGCTCGCACCTGAACCGACCCCGCCCTGCGTGCCACCCCTCTCGATGGGGAAATCAATCCCGCCGCACCTAATCCGATTTCAGGGAATCCCCTCTTGAAACGGTGCCGCCGCAGGGCGCGGTGGATTTAATTCCGCGCCTCATTTCCAAATCGGCACCACCTCGTCCGTACGAACCCAACCGGCTTGGCCCGCTTCAAATTTCAGGTGCTGCCAACCGAGGAAATTTTGGTCGGCGACACCGACGACACCCGCGGCGACGGGCGATGTTTTTTGCGTGGTGTCGACTTCGGTGGGGATCGAACGGAGCGTACCAGCGCGCCAGACGATCGCCGCCCGGGGGGCATCCGTTTCACCATAGCCATGCCAGGCGAGTATCGCGATGAGGGCCATGGCGAAGCTCAATCCGAGCAGTGCGAAGGGCGGCCACGCGACGGGTTGATTGGCGTAGCTACGGTGCAGTAACCACGCGAGGGCCAGGGCCACGAGCGCGGCGCTCGCGACCAACGTGTACTGCCAGCCCGTTGTCGAAGTCAGCGCCGCGATCGATTCGAGAGGACCGCGGTTGAGGAAGCCCGTGAGGGGAACCGGGACGTGGCCGGAACGATCCGCCGTGAGGGCGAACTGAGCGCGGATGGGCTCGCTGGAGGGGAGCTGCACAAAGGCAGCGGCGGCGTGGGCGGCGGCTTCGTCCCAGCGATCCTGCTGCGCTAGCGCCAGGGAAAGGTTGTGGCGCGCGATGGCGTCGGTGGGCGCGGAAGCGAGTGTCGTGCGCCACGCTTTTTCGGCACCCGCGAAATCTCCGCGGCGATAGGCCAACGCCGGGTCGATGACGACCTCAGGGGTTTTCATGCCCGCGATGGGTTTTAAGTTCTGCGGCGGAGCACTGGCTTCGGCGAGGAGGCGAGGCGCGCAAATCACGGCACAGAGAATCAGCGCGAAGAAGGGGAATAAGTTGCGCGGTAGAAAGAGTCCGAGCGGAGCGAAGCGGGGCACGGCGGTGTCGGCCAGGATGCCGGCGGCCCGCTCGGGCCAGTCGGCGGGGAGCGGAGTGTTTTCGCCGTAAAGGGCGCGGTCGGATTCGGACCAGAGCGCCGCGATTTTAGGATTGGGCGGGGCGAGTTTTGCGTTGAGCACGGCAGGCGTGGGCGCGGCGTGAGCAATCTGCAGGAGGAAGGCCGTGTCGTGCTGCCACTCGAGGAGTTTTGCGCGGAGGACCGAAGGCTGAACCTCGCCCTGGCGAATTTGCATGAGCAGAGTGGTGAGTCGCGCGTGCGCTGCGCGGCGGGCCCGGAAAGGATCTGTTACCCGGGCGCGTTGCAGGGCCAAGAACAGCCAGAACAGAAGGAGCGAAGCGAAGGGCGACAGTACGAGCAGCCCGAGTTGGGCGGCACTCATCGGCGGTGTGACGACATCGGTACCGGGCAACGGGTCGCGAGGCAGTCCCAAGGGAGGCGGAGGAGGGATTGCTTTTGAGTTTTGAGCTGCGGATTGCTCGGCAACGGTGGCGGGATTTACGGGCGTCGCGGGGTTTGGGACGTCGGTCGGCGGAGTAATAGTGACGGTGGTAGCCGGCGTGGTGATGGTTTTGTAGGCGCCGCTCTTGGGATCAAAATAAGCGAACGTGAGCGGACCGAGTGTGTAGGTGCCCGGCTTGGTGGGAACGAGCACGACGTCCTCGGCCAGGGTGCCCTCAAAAAGTTTTCCCTCGACCGGGGTGCGCTTTGCTTGCGGCGAGACAATTTGAAAATCCTTGGAGACTTCGCGCGCGGGGAGGCCGCTGACGTCCGGCCAGTTGGCGGTGCCGCTCAGGCGCAGCGTCCAGGTGATCGGTTCACCCACGCCGCCGGTCAGGGGCACGACCTTGGATTCCAATTTCAACGCCCCCACGGCTCCCGTGAAGCCGGCGGGCGCGGGCGGCAGCGGCTTCACCTCCAGCAGAGGTGCGGAGCTTGGAACGGAAAATTGTTGGTACTGGCGCTGCTGGAAAAAGCCGAAGCCGGTTACGCCAACGGCAAGGTTGATTAGCTGGTGGACCGCGTTCAAGCGTATCGCCCCGGGGTTGCGCGCGATGGCGCGGGTGCGGTAGATGAGACCGTCGCGGGCATCGGCGCCCGTGCGGGAATTGACCGGCTCCGGTCGTGACCATTCCTCGGTGACGAGCGGCTCGGCGTTCCACTCGAATACGCCGCGGCCAAAATCCGGCATGTTATTGTGCGAAGCTTCGATGGTGTATTGCAGATTCAATACCTCCCCGGCCCACACGCTCGACGGCGCCGTCACCAAACGACCCGTGGCGACGGTATCCAGAGGAACTCCCGTCGAGCCGACGGTCGGGTCGACCGCTTCGTAGGTGACGGCTGTCGTGCGGACTTTGCCTTTGTTCGTGTTGATCTCGAACGGCGGAATGGTGACCGATTGCTTTTTACTGAGCAGCGCGGTGTAGGTGATCGTGACGCTGTCGGAGCGGTTGAAATTGATAATCGAGGTGCTGACCGTTCGGCCGATGGGTTCTAGGCTCAGACCATCAATTTTGGGCAGGCGGACCTCGGGATCCGGGGTGCAGCCCTCGAAGACGAGCTGGAGTTCAGCGGCCTGACCAACCGCGAGGTTGCCGCGCGCAGGATCCCAGTGAACGCCCTGGGCGTGCAGCGT
Source organism: uncultured Opitutia bacterium (assembly GCA_903919985.1). GTDB lineage: Bacteria > Verrucomicrobiota > Verrucomicrobiia > Opitutales > Opitutaceae > Tous-C4FEB. Next base: position 26,498 of record CAIXKG010000093.1, read on the forward strand.
CGCGGCGGCGACGAATCCGAGGAACAAGAGGATTTGAGCAAAGCGTCGCGGCATGCGGGTGGTCACCAGTTTTTACCTTTGTTGGCGGGAGCGGGCTGGGGATCGCCCTGCATTAATCGGAAAAGTTTGGCCGGGGAATCCTGCGTCCGCAGCTGGTCGAGTTTTTGCAATGGCATCGCCAGGGCGGGGTCGACGGGTGGCTCATCCGATTTTTTCTCGGGCGCGCCGCCCGCCTTCTGGGTATCACCTTGCGGAGGGGTAGGGGGAGGCGGAGACGATGGCTTTTCCTGCATGTCGCCGAACGCTTTCTGCCCCTGCTTTCCTTCCGCCGCTTTCTCGTTCTGATTTTCTGGCGCGTCTTTCGGCGGGGAGTTCTCGTCTTTTTTCTCCTGGTTCTGGTCCTGATCCGGTTTCTGTTGCTGCTGCTGGTCCTTGTCCTGTGGCTGGTCGTTTTTTTCCTGCTTATCCTGATCTTGTTTTTGCTGGTCCGGTTTTTTCAGCAGATCCTGAAGCTGGCTGCGCAACGCGGTCCAGTCCGCGGTCTTCGGGTCCTGAACCGAGCCGAGCGCGACCGCCGCCAGTGCGTCCTCGACCGGGCCCGGCGCGACCGGTTGCTGCGCGGTCAGCAGGTGCTGGCCCCACGTGACCGTGTCGAGGGCGAGCTCCGCCCAGTCTCGAGCTGATTGGCTCGGCTGACCGGCGAGCCGTGTCACGATTTTCGTGAGAGCGATCGCCTCGGGCGTGGCCGGCGCGTTTTCGCCCGGCGACGACCGCGGCTGCAGACTGGCGGCTTGGATCGGCACGGGTGAACCGAGCGTGGCCAGCGCGACGAGGAGCAACGACAAGGCGGAGGCGGCGGGGCCGGCCAGGATCGGCGGTGCCGCGGTACCGGAGGATGCTCCTGATGGGCGTGGCTGGCCCAGCACGAGAAGGCGGGGTTTTGGGCGAACGGGAAATTCACGCCAGAAACTCAGCAACAAGAACACGAGTGCGGCCGTTAGCGGCCACTGAAAGCGCTCGACGAAACGCACCGAATTTTTTTCCACGAATTTTCCCTTCTGGCCGGCCTCAACGGTGGATTGAATCAGCGCCGCGAGATCGATCCACGCGCTGGCGTCGCGATAGGTGCCGCCCGTGATATCCGCGAGTTGGCGCAGCGTGTTGGGCTCGAGCCGGGAGAGCACGACCGCGCCGCGATCATCTTTCACAAAGCCGCCCGTGCCGTCAGGGATCATGCCGCCGGCGGCCGTGCCGATGGCGAGCGAGATGACGCGGATGTTTTTTTTCTTCAACTCCTCCACCAGCGGTTTCCACGTGTCGTCGGTGGCTTCACCGTCGCTCAGAACGATGAGAAAACGGTCTGCCGCCGAGCTGTGGTTGAAGGCGGAGACTGCGCTCCGGATCAGGTCCGTGTAGTTTGTGCCGCCTTCCGGCAAATAATCGGGACCGAGATTAGGCAGAAACTCGCGGAGAATCTCGTAGTCGGAGCTGAGCGGCGATTGGAGAAAAGCCGTGCCGGAAAACACGATCAGGCCGATGCGTTCGCCGGCGAGGCGCTCGAGCAGGGATTGAATGAGCAGTTTAGCGCGATCGAGCCGCGATGGTTTCACGTCGGGCGTGAGCATCGAACGGGACAGGTCGACGGCCAAAATAATTTCGCGCGACTGATCGAAAACGGGTTCGTCGATGCGGCCCCATTGCGGCCGGGCGATGGCCACGATGGCGAGCGAGAGTCCGGCGCAAAAAAAGAGGCGGGCGCGCGCGGCGTGCGCGGGCATCGAGTAACGCGCGGGCGTCAGCTGAAGCGAATCAGCCCCCGCTTCGGCCCGGAGAATTTTCGGCTGGGAAAAATCGGCCGCGCGCCGGGCGCGGGTGATTTCCCACACGAGCAGCGCGATCGGCAGCGCGAGGCACCAGAGGACGTGGGGCAGGGCGAATTGCATCGTCAGGTGGCGGAAGCGAGCGCGGGTGCGGCCGAGACGCGGGCTGAGGCGCGCGTCCGCCCGAGCAGTCCGCCCGCGAGCAGCAACACGCCTGCGGGAATGGCGAGCCAGAGAAAAAGCTCCGTCGTGATCAGGTAGCTCTTGGCCTGGAACTCGATTTTCTGGGCGCGATCGATGGCCTTGAAGGCCGCCTCGGCCGCGCCGGTGTCGGAGGCGCGGAAAAATTTCCCATTGGTCGACTCGGCGAGTTCACGCAGCGCGCCTTCGTCGAGATCGGAAAGCATGCGGCGGTAGCCGACCTTGTTGCCTTTTTCGTCGAAGACGGGAAATGGGACGATGCCATCTTTGCCGGCACCGATCGCGTAAATCGGGATGTCGCGTGATTTGGCGAGTTCAGCGGCTTGGGTCGGCGAAAGCGCGCCGCGATTGTTAGCGCCGTCCGTCAGAAGCACGATGAAAGCGCCCTGGCGTTTTCCACCCGACTGGCGCTTAGCCTGTTCGAGGCGGGTGAGCGCGACGCCGAGACCGTCGCCGATCGCAGTGCCGTCTTCGATCAGGCCAATTTTTACGCGCTCGAGTTGGGCGGCGAGCCAGTCGTGATCCATCGTGAGCGGCGCCATGGTGTAGGCGCGCCCCGAGAACAGCACGATCCCGATGCGATCGGCCGGCCGCTGTTCGATGAAGGCTTGGATGATGGGCTTGATGGCCTGAAGGCGGTTGATGCGGCCGCCGTCTTTTTCGTAGTCCTCGGCCAGCATCGACGAGGAAAGGTCGATGGAGAGTACGATGTCGTAACCTTGCGAGTGAACTTCGCGTTTGTCCTCGACGCGTTGGGGCCGGGCGAGCGCGCCGATGATCAGGACGAGGCCGGTGAAGGCCAGTCCGGTGGGCCAGCGGGAGGCGGCGGCGAGGGACGGCCGGTGCCATGCGGCCGCGAAAGGCACGACGAGCACGGAAACCCGGCGCCGCGAACGCAGCCAGATGAGAAACGGCAGCGCGGCGAGGGCGAGGAGCCAAAGCGGATCGTGAAGAACGAAGTGCTTCATGGCTGGAGGGGATTCCAAAGGCCAAATTTTAAGGGCCAGATAGAATTCAACCGGAGTGAAAATCCCAAATGCGCGCGCGGCCCGGCCGCGAAGAGCCCGCCTGAACCTTGCGATTTTCTTTGGCGTTGGACCATCGGGTTTTGAAATTTCCTACCGAATCGATCCGGCCTTCATGCGCGCGTGGAAAAAACGTACCAGCGCATCGAGGCGGTTTTCGTCGGTACTGACCACGAGCCGGCTGAGGATGTTCGGAAAAAGGGTGTTGAACGATTGTTCGCGCTCGCTTCGCCAGGCGGCATGGGCGGTGCGTTCGGCCGCGGAGTTTTCGAGCGTCACGAGCCGGCCCGCCGTAGGATCGTACGCGGCAAAAGGGCCGCGCGTCGGTAGCTCGCGTTCCCAGGGATCGTCGACCCGGAAGCCCATCGGTTGATAGCGACGGGCGAGCACGATCCAGCCTTCGGGCACGGCGCGCGGCGGAAAATCGCTGAGCCAAAGTAGGACGCTGTGCTTGGGCGCGGCGCGGGAGAGCAGGCGCCATGGAATTTCGAGCGGTCTTTGGTCCGCCGGATCGGGCGCGGGACGGCCGAGCAGCGTGGCTGCGGCGTGGAGAATGGCTCCGCGCCCGCGGACCGGCTCGCGAAACAAATAACCGCCAGGCGCAACGTGGACGAAGCCGACGCGATCGCGGTTGACCGCGCCGAGCAGGATCACGAGCCCGGCGAGCTCGAGGAGCGCCTCGCGTTTCGATTGGGCGCCGGATCCGAACTGCAGGCTCGGCGTGTCTTCGAAGACGACAAGCAGTGAGATTTCGCGTTCCTCGACGAATTTTTTGCGGTAGGGCTCGCCGAGGCGCGCGGTGACGTTCCAGTCGATGTCGCGGACGTCGTCGCCGTAAGTGTATTTCACGACCTGGTCGAACTCCATGCCCCGTCCGCGAAAGGCGGACCGATATTCGCCGCTCAGGACGTTTTCCACGGCATGGCGCACCCGCCACTCGAGCTGGCGGAGGAGCGCGAGCGGGTTCTGCGTGGTGGAATTATCGGGAACCGTAGTCACGGGCAAAAAAACATCGTCGTGAGCCAGGTCGTGATCGGGCCGTTGGGAAACACAAGTCGGAGTCGGAAGGCGTTACGTGGCCGCCGGCACCGGGGTGGCTTTGATCACCTGGGCGATGAGAATGTCGGCCGTGATTTCCTGGGCTTCGGCTTCGTAGGTGAGCCCGATGCGGTGGCGCAGGACATCTGGCGCGAGTTCCTGGATGAGCGCGGGCGAGACAAAGTCCTGTCCGCGGATCCAGGCAAGGGCGCGTCCGGATTGATACAGCGCAAGCGAAGCGCGCGGCGAGGCCCCGAAAGTCAGGTGGCGCTTGGCGACGGGGCCTTCAGTGAGGGCCCGCGTGGCGCGGACGAGCGCGAGGATGTAGTTGTGCACCGCGGGCGATACGTGGACGCGGTCGACCTCGGCGCGCAGGCTCAACAATTCCTCACCGCTGGAGGCGGGCAGGAGTGCGGGTTGCTTGGTCACCTGGCCCCAACGCAACATCATCGCGGACTCTTCCTCGGCGCTCGGGTAATCCACGATCAGCTTAAACAGAAACCGATCGGTCTGGGCCTCGGGCAGCGGATAAGTGCCTTCCTGCTCCACGGGATTTTGAGTCGCCATTACAAAAAACGGCTTTGGCAGGGGATGGGTTTGTCCGCCGATGGTGACCTGGCGTTCCTGCATGGCTTCGAGGAGGGCGCTCTGCACCTTGGCGGGGGCACGGTTGATTTCGTCGGCCAGGACGAGGTTGGCGAACACGGGCCCGCGGTGGGCGGTGAATTCGCCGGTCTTGGGCTGGAAGATCATCGTACCCACGACATCGCTGGGCAGGAGGTCGGGCGTGAATTGAACGCGTTCGAACTGGATGCCCAAGGTCGTACCAAGGGATTTGACCAGCAGGGTTTTCGCCAGGCCGGGCATGCCTTCTAGAAGGACGTGGCCATTGGCCAGAAGGGCGACGAGGAGGCGCTCGATGACAGCGTCTTGGCCGATGACGGCTTTGCCGATTTCAGTGCGAAGTTTCTGGGTCCAGGCGGGGCCGGTGAGCATGGTTGTAGGTCGGAAGCGCGACGAGCAGGAGGAGGCCGGTTTGACTCGGCGAGAGCAAAAGAGTTTCAGACATCAACACGCGCGCTCATGAGCTTGCCATCCCAAATCTTGAAAAAATTTACTGCGCCTAGCGTGCGTCTCGGCGATGCAGAGGAAACGTTGGTGCGCGGCTCCGGACCGAGCGGTCCGAAAAGCAACATGCTCACGTTTATGGCCAATAATATTAGCCGGTGTCCGACCCCCAGCGATGAACAAGTCCATTGAAGTCAGATTGGCGGCTCTCGGCGTGAAGGCGGCGAACGTGGATGAACGATTTATCATCGGCTCGGGTCACGGTGGACAGAAATTGCAGAAGACGAGTTCCTGCGTGTGGCTGCGCCATCGCCCTTCGGGGGTAGAGACGAGGTGCCAGCGGGAGCGCTCGCAGTCGGCCAATCGTGAACTGGCATGGGCCGAGTTGTGCGCGAAGTTGGAGGAGCGCCAACGCCTCGTTAGTGCGAGGCAGACGGACGAGCGCGAACTAGTCCGCCGCAGGAGCCGGCAGAAGTCCCGCGGTCAGAAGATACGGATGATTCAATCGAAGAAGCACCGCGCGGGCATAAAAAAACGAAGAGGTCGGCCGGACGCAGACTGACCAATGGGCGGCTTGCGCGCGAAGACCCTGCCGTTTTTTGGCCTATTTTCGGTGCAAAAGGCGCGGTCGAACCCGGCTTTTGCAGATGACGTTTTTGGGCCTGACTCCATGGCGTTGCCTTCAAACGAATACCCTGCGCCGCGGCTTGTTCTCGCCGCGGCGTGGCGCCTGGACTTGGGGCAGCTTATGGGTTGGAGCGTGGCCGGATCACGCGACGTCGAAGCGGTCGGCGTTCATCACTTTGGTCCAGGCCGCCACGAAATCGTGGACGAACTTCGCCGAAGCGTCGCTCTCGGCGTAGACTTCGGCTAGCGCGCGCAGTTGCGAGTTTGAGCCGAACACGAGGTCGACGCGCGTGGCTGTCCACTTCAGGTCGCCCGTCGCTCGGTCGCGGATCTCGAATAGTTCTTCGGCCGGCGAGGTCGGCCGCACGACGTTGGCCATGTCGAGCAGGTTGACGAAGTAATCGTTGGTGAGGGTCTCCGGGCGGCTGGTGAAGACGCCGTGCGGCGATTTGCCGTGGTTGGCGTTAAGGACGCGGAGGCCGCCGACGAGCACGGTCATCTCTGGCGCGGTCAGCCCGAGCAACTGGGCCTTGTCGACGAGGAGTTGCTCGGCGGGCACGGTAAAGCGATTCTTAAGGTAGTTGCGGAAACCGTCGGCGGCGGGCTGAAGCGCGGCGAAGGATTCTACGTCGGTCTGCTCCTGCGAAGCATCCATCCGGCCGGGCGTGAACGGGACCTCGACGGTGTGGCCGGCCTGTTTTGCAGCCTGTTCGATGGCGGCACAGCCGCCTAGGACGATGAGATCGGCGAGCGAGATTTTTTTGCCGCCGGACTGCGCCAGGTTGAACGTCCGCTGGATGCCTTCGAGGGCATGGAGGACCTTGGCCAGACGGGCGGGTTGGTTGGCCTCCCAGTCTTTCTGCGGGACGAGCCGAATCCGTGCGCCGTTGGCGCCGCCGCGTTTGTCGGAGCCGCGGAAGGTCGACGCTGAGGCCCACGCGGTCGAGACGAGTTCCGAGATAGAAAGACCGGCAGCGAGGAGCTTCACTTTGAGGGCGGCGGTGTCGCTGGCTCCGACGAGCGGGTGATTCACCGCGGGGATTGGATCCTGCCAAAGCAGGTCTTCCGCGGGAACTTCCGCGCCGAGATAGCGGACCTTCGGGCCCATGTCGCGATGAGTGAGCTTGAACCACGCACGGGCAAACGCGTCGGCGAATTGGTCTGGGTTTGCGAGAAAGCGGCGTGAGATTTTTTCGTAGGCGGGATCGACGCGCAGCGCGAGGTCGGTGGTGAGCATCGTCGGACGCTGCTTCTTGGACGCATCGTAGGCGTGGGGAATGGTGGCGGCCTCATTCTGGGCGACCCACTGATGGGCGCCCGCCGGGCTCTTCTCTAACACCCATTCGCATCGAAGCAGATTCTCAAAGAAATTGTTGCTCCACTTCGTGGGGGTCGTGGTCCAGGTGACTTCGAGGCCGCTTGTGATGGTGTCGGCGCCCTTCCCCGTGGCGTAGCTGCTCGTCCAGCCGAGGCCTTGCTCGGTGATGCCGGCGGCTTCGGGTTCGCGTCCAACATGCGTGGCGGGAGCCGCGCCGTGGGTCTTGCCGAAGGTGTGGCCGCCAGCGATGAGGGCGACCGTCTCTTCGTCGTTCATCGCCATGCGCGCGAAGGTCTCGCGAATATCCTTGGCCGCGGCGAGCGGGTCAGGATTGCCGTTCGGACCCTCGGGGTTGACGTAGATGAGACCCATCTGCACGGCCGCGAGCGGGTCCTCGAGTTCGCGATCACCGGTGTAGCGCTTGTCGCCCAGCCAGGTATCCTCGGCACCCCAGTAGATGTGTTCCTCTGGCTCCCACACGTCGGCTCGACCGCCGGCGAAACCGAAGGTTCTGAAACCCATCGATTCGAGCGCGCAATTGCCGGTCAGGATAAAGAGGTCCGCCCCGGAGATCTTTTTGCCGTATTTCTGTTTGATGGGCCAGAGGAGCCGGCGTGCCTTGTCGAGGTTGGCGTTGTCCGGCCAGCTGTTGAGGGGAGCGAAGCGCTGTTGGCCGGCGCCGGCGCCACCGCGGCCGTCGCCCGTGCGGTAGGTGCCCGCACTGTGCCAGGCCATGCGGATGAAAAACGGGCCGTAGTGCCCGAAGTCCGCCGGCCACCACGCCTGCGAATCCGTCATCAGCGCGTAAAGGTCTTTCTTCAACGCCGACAGGTCGAGCATCTTGAACTCCGCGGCGTAGTCGAAGGCTGCGTCCGTTGGATCGGACAACGCAGACTGCTGGTGAAGTATTCTGAGGTTTAGCTGGTTGGGCCACCATTCGCGGTTGGACCGGCCGCTGGCGCCTGCGGGCATGGGCTTCGGGGTGTTGCCGTGCAGGTGGGGGAAGGGACATTTGCCGCCGCTGCTGGTTTCAGAGTGATTTTCCATGGTATTTCGAATTGGGGGTGACGGAGCTGGTGCGATCGTTGTTTTGTGATTCCGCTTCAGCGCGGCCAAACGGCGTTGGCGGCGGCGACGGTTTGAAAATAGATGGCGGTGCGTGTTTCGACGGGCGCGGGGGCCGGAGCTGAAAGCGGGGCGGCCATGTGGCGAGTGAGGGCGAAGCGTTAGGCGGGCGTCGCGCCGCGGAGGGAATCGGAGAATCGTTTCATGGACGCTTCAGAACAATATCAGTTCGGGGCATAGAAAAGAAATATTAATAAACGCGGTCAGTGATAGGAAAAAACGATGGAGCGCCATCACCTGCGCTACTTTCTTGTTCGTCGACCGCCCGATGCCTTTCAGCCATGGGGCGGAGTAATGCCACGTGCCCCCAACCGTCCTTAAGCCAGCAGATCAAGGGTTAGCGGAATGAGTGTATTTTCGGCACGGAAGATTCGTGCCTCGCCGCAAACACGGCAGAAAATTCTGCCAGCGAAAATCGCAAGGCGCGGGCTGCTTTGGTGGGAACGGGAAACGCGGGCTCGGCCATAAACGAGGAGGGCGGCCCGACGCGGGGGATATGCGCGCGCCTGGCGGCCGACGAAAAGGCGCAGGGATTTGCGTTCACCCAAAATCCATTTCCTGGACCCGCAGAGAGGCACATGGCGATGAGGCCCGAGCCCCTGATAAATTTTGCGCCATTTCGTCGCGAAATATCGC